>JAWOHN010000094.1:0-12898 GCA_046485135.1 Anaerolineales bacterium
CGCGTCCACGGCACCGCATCGCCCGCCGCCGCCCGCATCTGCGCCCAGCCTTTTTCCGACAGCGGGTCGTCGATCTGACCGCGATAACGGCGCCCGCCAACCGGCTCGCCGTGGCGATGTGGGACGACCTGGAAGAGTGGCCCCTGAGGCGGGTGTTGAGCCGGGAAGGACAGGCTGATTTTGGCAAAACTTTCCGTTATCTGACGGGAGACCCGGTGAAGTGGTGATGAGCGAGATCAAGCAAGAGGTGCGGGAGTTTTATAACCAGGTAGGCTGGCAGGAAGTCAGTGAAGGCGTTTACCAAAACGCCCGCTATGAAGACCTGCGCCCGGTTTCACGCGCCTATATCCATCGTTGCCATATGCGGGTGGCTGAGCATCTCAATCCGCAGGGGCGCTACCTGCTGGATGCAGGCTGCGGACCGATCCAATATCCCGAATACCTGGAATACTCGCGCGGCTACGCCCGGCGAGTTTGTGCAGACATCTCGATCGTAGCGCTCCAGGAAGCTCGCCGCCGGATTGGTGAGCATGGATTATTTGTCGTGGCTGATATCGCCAACCTGCCGTTTAAGCCAGAAGTATTCGATGGCATTGTCTCCTTACATACGATCCATCACTTGCCTTTAGCTGAGCATGAACAGGCATATGGTGAGTTATATCGAGTCTTGGCAGGGTCAGCTCGCGCGGTGGTCGTCAACGGTTGGGAATCGGCTTTGATGGCGTTGTTCAAGCAGCCCATCCGCTGGGTGGAGAGATTGTACGCCTGGAAGCAGCGCCGCTCTGCCAGATCCCAGACATTGGATGCATTGAATATGGACCCGATGGTGGGGGCAGTTGCAGAAAAGAATCCCGGTAGCTTGGGGCAATCAGATGGCCCACAAGGGACCTTCGTGCATAAACATAACGCCCGCTGGTTGAAGGATCATATTGGTCAGACCATGCCGGTTGAAATCCGGGTCTGGCGCAGCGTCAGCGTGCGTTTTCTGCGCACCTTTATTCATGATGGCAAAGGTGGTCGCCAGTTGCTGCGCCTGTTGGTCTGGCTGGAGGAGCGCTTTCCGCGTTTCTTTGGCGAGAAAGGCGTGTATCCGCTCATTGTGATCAGAAAAGGATGAGTCTGGTTGGATATTCTTCTCAACGTCATAGAGAATAGTCTTCGCAACAGACCGTAGGAGTAGCTGATGGATTGGAAAAGCAAAGTTGTCTTAATCACCGGTGGTACCGGCTCATTCGGGAAGAAGTTCACCCGCATTATGCTGGAGAAATACCAGCCGCAAAAAGTGATTATCTTCAGCCGGGATGAGCTAAAGCAGCATGAAATGAGGATGGCTGGCTTTGACCATCCCAGTCTGCGCTACTTCATCGGTGATGTGCGCGATGTTGGCCGGTTGCGGCGCGCCATGCATGGGGTAAATATTGTCGTCCACGCAGCTGCTCTCAAACAGGTGCCGGCCTGCGAGTACAACCCCATGGAAGCCATTAAAACGAACATCCTGGGCAGTAGCAACGTCATCGATGCAGCCCTGGACTCCGGAGTAGATAGGGTGATGGCTTTGAGCACTGATAAAGCGGTCAACCCGATTAATTTGTATGGGACAACCAAGCTGGCGGCGGAGAAGCTTTTTGTGCAGAGCAACGCTTATGCAGCTGGCACTACCACACGCTTCAGTTGCGTGCGTTACGGGAATGTGGTGGGTAGCCGGGGCAGCGTCATCCCAATTTTCGTCCAACAGCGGAAAAACGGCAAATTGACCCTCACCGATGAGCGCATGACCCGCTTTTGGCTGACTCTAGAGCAAGGGGTGCATTTCGTCATTCGTTGTATTGAGCAGATGTGCGGGGGGGAGGTTTTTGTACCCAAGATTCCCAGCACCCGCATTGTTGATCTGGCCAAAGCGATCGCACCGGAGGCAGAGCTGGAGGTGGTCGGTATCCGGCCTGGAGAGAAATTGCATGAAGTGCTGATTTCGGACGACGAAGCCCGCGCGACCGTGGAACTCGAGGATATGTATGTCGTGCAGCCCACTGGAACGCTTTGGTTTGGACGAGAATGGGAAGAAGTGGGTTGGCGTTTGCCGGATGGTTTCCGCTATGGCAGTGATACCAATCCGCAATGGCTGAGCGTAGAACAGATTCGACAGATGGTGGCCCCATTTGAAAAAGAGGACTTAGCGGAGTGATATAGTTACCCCAATAGATGCCCGATCACCTGGCAGGAACGCAGGAGAACCATGAAGGGAGGACGGACTGATGCGCATTCTCATCACCGGAGCCAGCGGCCTGCTTGGGCTGAATCTGGCTCTGGAGGCTGCCCGGACAAGGCAGTCTGGTGGAATGGCGGGTGGTGGAAACACCCACGTGGTAACAGGGGTTGTGAACAGCCACCCGCTGAGAACAGAGGAATTTGAGGTTATCACGGCCGATCTGTTGCTGCCAGGCAGCGTGGAACGGCTGTTAGCAGAGAAAAAACCGGATTGGGTGATCAATTGTGCGGCTCTGGCCCTGGTGGATGCCTGTGAAGCCGACCCCAAACTGGCATATCGCTTGAACGTTGAGCTGCCCGAAAAACTGGCGCTGCATGTCGCCAGGGGCGGAGCGCGGCTGGTACACCTGTCGACGGACGCGGTTTTTGATGGGCAGAGGGGCAACTACACGGAGCAAGACCTCCCAAATCCCATCAGTAATTATGCCCGCACGAAACTCGCCGGTGAGCAAGCTGTAGCAAGAGCCAATCCGCAGGCGATCATTGCCCGGGTTAATATGTTTGGATGGAGTTTGAGTGGGAAGCGCAGCCTGGCAGAATGGTTCTTTTACAACCTTCAAGCAGGCCGGCCGCTGCAGGGCTTTACAGACGTGTACTTTTGCCCTTTGCTGGTCAACGACCTGGCTCATATCCTGCTCAAGATGCTCGAAACCGGCTTGACGGGTCTTTTCCATGTTGTCAGCAGTGATTGCCTGAGCAAATATGATTTTGGACGGTCTCTGGCGCGCCGTTTTTCTTTTGATGAAAACCTGATTGCTCCTGCTTCGGTGAGTGAGGGGAATCTTCTGGCGGCCCGTTCTCCCAATCTGACCTTGAGCTCTGCCCACCTGGCCCGCGCATTGGGGGATTCTCTCCCCACGGTATCCACCGGACTGGACCGGTTTTACACACTTTATCAACAAGGTTATCCACAATTTATTAGGGGTATGGCATATAGGCTTTAGCCTGAGCAACTGATTTCAACATCGGGAGGTTCGATGAAAATACAGATTGGTACTCACACGATCTCAGAAGATCATCCCACTTACTTCATTGCCGATATCTCTGCCAATCATGACGGCGATTTGGAGCGGGCCAAAACACTTATCCACCTGGCAAAAGAAGCCGGCGCGGATGCAGCCAAATTTCAAAACTTCCGCGCTCCGCAGATTGTCTCAGATTTTGGATTCAAGGCCATGCAAGGTCAGGTCTCTCACCAGGCCAGCTGGAAAAAGACTGTTTTCGAAGTGTACCAGGATGCTTCGATTCCTTTTGAGTGGACGCCAATACTGAAAGAGACCTGCGATGAGGCGGGCATCGATTATTTCTCTTCACCTTACGATTTTGACGCCATCGATATGCTGGATCCGTACGTACCGGCCTATAAGATCGGTTCAGGCGATATCACCTGGCCTGAGGCTTTAGAGCGAATGGCTGCAAAAGGTAAGCCGGTGATTTTAGCAACAGGAGCCTCAGATATTGGCGATGTTCAGCGCGCTGTGCACTGTATCACTCGTATTAATCCCCAATTGGTGCTGATGCAATGCAATACCAACTACACCGCCAGCATGGATAACTTCAACCACATTCACCTGCGTGTATTGAATACCTACCAGATGATGTTTCCGGACTTGATCCTGGGGCTTTCGGACCATACCCCAGGTCATGCCACAGTCGTAGGGGCAGTCACATTGGGCGCCCGCGTGGTTGAAAAGCACTTTACTGATGACACCAGCCGGGTTGGACCTGACCATCCTTTCTCAATGAATCCGTATACCTGGCGGGAGATGGTAGATTGCACCCGCCAGCTAGAACAAGCCCTGGGATCGGCCGATAAAATGGTAACTGCAAACGAAGATCACACCGTGGTCGTCCAAAGGCGTTGCTTGCGTGCAGCTCGGGAAATCCAGGCTGGTGAAGTGCTGACGCGCGCCATGATCGATGTCTTGCGACCGGCTACACCAGGAGCAATCCTGCCGTATGAGATCCAGGCGGTGGTTGGAACACGGGCTATAGCGGATATCCCCGCCGGCAAAGAGCTACGCTGGACCGACCTGGGAGCCTAAGGCCGCCAGCCGGAAGCCGGTAGCCCGCCTCATTAGATCCGCCTCCTGGCTCTTTGGCAGGTTCATCCAGCAAAATGCGCATCCTGTATTTCAGCAAAGATTACACGCCTCACGACCACCGCTTCCTGACGGCATTGGCTGGAACGGAACACCAGGTGTTCTACCTGCGCCTGGAAAGGCGAGGCCATGCCCGGGAAGACCGTTCTCTGCCTGCCCAGGTGGAGCAAATCACTTGGGCTGGAGGGCAAACCCTTGCCCGCCGGGGAGACGGCCTGCGTTTATTGGTTGACTTAAAAAGGGTGCTCAGAACTGTCAAGCCAGACCTGGTTCACGCAGGACCGCTGCAAACGACGGCCTTTCTGGCGGCCTTATCAGGCTTTCGCCCTTTGGTGAGCATGTCTTGGGGCTACGATTTGCTGGTGGATGCGCAACGCGATGCTCTTTGGCGCTGGGCAACCCGTTTTACCTTGAAGCGCAGCACGGTCATGATTGGTGATTGTAATGCGATTCGAGAGCTGGCGATGACCTATGGGATGCCGGAGGAGCGGATCGTGACTTTCCCCTGGGGGGTTGATCTGCGCAAATTCAGCCCAGGAGACGGCCTGGAACGTCAAAAAATTTGGCCGTCTTATGGTGAGCCAGAAAACAATACAGGTGTTTTTGTGTTGCTATGCAATCGGAGCTGGGAACCCATTTATGGGGTAGACGTGATTGCAAAGGCCTTTGTCCTGGCTTCGCAAATGCTGACCGGGATGAACTACCCGGAACTGCGTCTGTTGATGTTAGGCCATGGGTCCCAGGCAGGCGCATTACGCGAGATCTTTTCCCTGGGCGGTTTTTTGGACCGGGTCCATTTTCCTGGACATGTGAGTCAAACTGACTTGCCGCGCTATTACCGTTCTTCTGATCTATACTTGAGCGCCTCCCACAGCGATGGCTCATCGGTTTCGCTCCTGGAAGCAATAGCCTGTGGCTTGCCAGGCCTGGTTTCGGATATTCCTGGCAACCGGGAATGGATCACCCCAGGTGTTCAAGGTTGGTGGTTCCCGGATGGGGATTACCGCGCTATGGCAGAAGCGATCGTGCGGGCAGTTGAGCAACGAGGGCGTCTGGCGGAAATGGGTCGCGCAGCTCGCTTGTTGGCAGAACAACGCGCGGACTGGGAGATTAACTTTGCCCAGCTGCTTAAAGCTTACGATATGGCTGTCAGCGTCAAGAAAAGGAATTGAGATTCTCTGATGGATTTTGAACAGACCCCGGGCAAATTGCGTATCTTTGCGATCATCCAGGCGCGCATGGCGTCCACCCGCTTGCCCAGAAAAGTGCTGTTGGATATCGGCGGCGAACCCATGCTGGTGCGGGTAGTTGAGCGTGCTCGCCGGGCAAAGACCTTGGATGGGATCATTGTAGCCACAACAACGGACAGCAGTGATGATGGGGTCGCCGAGCTCTGCCAGGAGCGGGGTTACCCCTGTTACCGGGGCAGCGTCCACGACGTGCTGGACCGTTACTATCAGGCCAGTCTCAAGTTCAGCGTGGACATCCTGGTCCGGCTGACCGCTGACTGTCCCGTCATTGATGGTGGCGTGATCGATGAGACGGTGAACGCCTTTTTGGGCCGCTCGTCTGAGGATGATAAGCCCTTTACGGGCCGGTTTGAGGACATTCCTTTTGATTTCGCTGCGAACCGGCTGCCGCCACCCTGGAAGCGGACTTATCCGATTGGCCTGGATACGGAAGTGTGCGCTTTCCCTACATTAGAGCTCGTCTGGAAGGAAGCCAAAATGCCCCACCAGCGTGAGCATGTCATGCCCTTTCTTTATGAAGATTTCCGGCAGGGTCAACAGGCGCATTCCCGCTTCCGCATTTGCCTGGTCAACCATGACCCGGATTACGGCTGGTTGCGTTGGACGGTGGATACGGCGGAAGACCTGCAGCTACTGCGGCAGATTTACGCGCATTTCAATCACCAGGATGATTTCACCTGGCAGGATGTGCTAACCCTGTTTGAGCGAGAGCCCGCTCTGGCTCAGCTCAACGCTGCAGTACGGCATAAAAATTACCAGG
The DNA here is from genome assembly GCA_046485135.1 of Anaerolineales bacterium. Lineage (GTDB taxonomy): Bacteria > Chloroflexota > Anaerolineae > Anaerolineales > UBA4823 > CAZAQS01. The sequence continues at coordinate 6,378 of JAWOHN010000094.1, forward strand.
AAAGTGAAGGCAATGTCGCCTAAAGCGATGTCGCCAAGTGATAAAAGCCTATGCCAGTAAACGTTGAAGCTTGTCCATTATGTGGTTCCTCTGGGAGCGAACTCTTCGACCGGCGGGTAGTTCAGGCCGAGCTGGTCACCAACCGGTTGTGCAAATCCTGCGGGCTGGTCTACCAATCCCCGCGTATGTCCACTGATGAGCTGGAATCCTTTTACCAAAAAGAATATCGCAAGGTATACCAGGGTAGTGAGGGACCGAACACCAAGGATGTGGAGGTCCAACGTGGACGGGCCGCTGCTCTGGCGTCCTTCTTTGGCGAAAAGCTTACCCCCGGCACTCGCCACTTAGACATCGGTTCTTCAGCCGGCACCCTTCTGCTGGGCTTTCAGGAGCGTTTTCAGACTATCCCAGTGGGAATCGAGCCAGGCATAGCTTACCGGGAATTTGCTCAATCAAAGGGATTAACTGTGTACGAATCTCTGGAGCAGTTGCGCGCCAGCCAGGAGCTGCCTTTTCAGTTGGTCAGTCTGGCCCATGTGCTGGAACATATCCCCGACCCGGTGGCATACTTGAACAGCTTGCGGGAAGACTTACTTGCGCAAGATGGGCTGCTGTTATTAGAGGCGCCCAATCTATTCGCCCATGATTCCTTTGAGATTGCCCATTTGTTTGCCTTCAGCTCCCACACGCTTACCCAGACTCTGTGGAAGGCTGGCTTCCGCGTCATCCGTTCTCGTAAGCATGGTCAGCCCCGTTCGCAATTGTTGCCCCTGTACATCACGATGCTGGCGCGCCCGCTCACAGATGGTGCTCTGGCTGGGGAAAGCCTGCCCAAGCCCGAGGTGAATGTCCCCCTGAAGAGAAATTTGGGCATGCTCAGACGGCGAGTCTTGCAGAAAATTTTCCCCCACCGGGCCTGGCTTCCATTGACAAGCGCTTAGGGACCGGCAGAAGACATGCCTGATCTGACGATTTTCACTGCACCGAAGCCCTTCACCAACCCGCATATCAATATTATTCAACGCAACGCCATTCGCTCGTGGGTGGAGATGGGCAGCCGCGTAGAAGTGTTGTTAATTGGTCGTGAAGAGGGGTTGGCTGAAGCAGCCGCTGAATTCGGTGTGAGACACCTGCCGGATGTCTCTACCAATGAGCAGGGCACTCCCCTGGTCAGCTCGATCTTTGAGCTGGCTCGCCAGAATAGCGTCAGCCCTTTGCTGGTTTATGTAAACGCCGACATCTTACTCTTTCCTGAATTTCTTGATACAGCGCTCCAATTGAAAGATACCACGGAGAAATTTTTGGCTGTGGGGCAGCGTTGGGACCTGGACCTGCGGCAAGGGCTGGCTTTCCATGCAGGCTGGGAGCATGCCTTGCGTGATCAAGTTCAGGCGAATGCCCGGTTGCATCCGGCCAGCGGCAGTGATTACTTTCTTTTCCCCCGGGCATGTTTTACGGATATTCCTGCGTTTGCCATTGGCCGGGCCGGCTGGGATAATTGGATGATCTTCGAAGCTCGCCGCAGACGTTGGCCGGTGGTAGATGCGACCTCGGACTTGGTGGTGGTTCATCAAGACCATGATTACGGACATCTGCCTGGTGGGCAACCTCATTACCGGCTACCGGAGACAAACGTGAATATCCGCCTGGCCGGCGGGCGGCGGGCCTTGTTCTCCCTTCAGGATGCCGGCTACCAGTTGAGCTCCGGAAAACTGCGTCCTATCCCCAGGCGGGGGAAGAAATTTTGGCGCGAGGTAGAAACTTTTCCACTGGTCAGCCTGCGTTCAACAGCGCTGGCTGAGCTCACCTATGCGATTTTTCATCCCCTCAAAGCCTGGGGCGAGTGGCGCGGTCGCCTGGCTTATAAACTGAAGTCGCTTATCCCGAGGGAGAACTCATAAATCTGAGTTAACGATACAACCAACCGGAGAAGGGGAGGTTGTCCTGCGAAGGCTTTGGCTTGAGCAGTTACTGCTGAGAAGGAAATCTTATGCGTAAGGGTCAAAATCCCGCTAAATTTATCAATCAGGTTGCCAAACCGGAAAATGTGACGGTGGCTGTCTTAAACTATATCCCCTTTGTCAGCGGTTTCTACGAGAAGATGCCGGAGGTGTTGAAGCTGTGTTTGAATAGCATTTGGGATAATACGGACGTTCCCTATGATTTGATGGTATTTGATAACGGCAGTTGTCAGGAAGTCAAGGACTTTTTGGTGCAGGCTCAGGACCAGGGCAAGATCCAATATTTGATCCTGTCGGAGAAGAACCTGGGGAAGGGCGGCGCCTGGAATATCATCTTTGACGCTGCGCCGGGCGAGATCATTGCATATACCGATAATGACGCCTATTTTTATCCTGGCTGGCTTTCAAAATCCTTGCAGATTTTAGAAGCTTATCCGCGGGCGGGGATGGTAACCAGCCGGCCTTTTCGTACCAAAGAAGAGCTTTATACAAAGACCATTGAGTGGGCAGAGACTAATCCAGAAGTCACTTTTGAAAAGGGACGCTTTTTACCTTGGGAGATCTACCGAGATTTTGCCATGAGCCTGGGTACCAGCGAGGAACAGGCTCGAGAGTGGTTTGAAACAGGGGTAGGTGATATCCGCTTAACGTATCAGGGGGTGTGCGCTTTTGTAGGCGCCAGTCACTGGCAGTTTGTCTCTCGTAAATCGATCTTAAAGGAGTTTTTACCTTTTGACATGACCCGCCCAATGGGTCAGGTGCGTATGTTGGATGAGAGGATCAACCAGTCCGGCTACCTGCGCCTGATGACCAGCGAACCTCTAGCCCAAAACATGAGCAACGAGCCCAAATTGCAACCGGACGCGATCAAGAATTTAGAAACTGGTGGCCTGAGTTTCAAGAAAAGAGTCGCCAACACACCGTTGATCAAGAATACCTTGTTGGCTGTCTATAACCAGATATTCAAGTTGTATTATGGGTGAGCTTGAGTTGAAATCTTGTTTGGTTGAAAGGTTAGTTTGCCCAAGCTGTGGAAATACTCTGGACTTTGATGGACAAATGGGTGAATTCCGTTGTTTACAGGGCGACTTTATTGGAAAAATCCGCTCTGGGATACCCCTTTTCATCGAGGTCGCTGAGGATATCCAGCCTTTTGAAAAAAAGCCGCGCGGACCTCATCACGGCTCTCCCTGGCGACAGGCAAACTGGCGGTTTCTGCAAGAGCAAGTCGAGGCGCTTCCCCAAGATGCTGTTATTCTGGATGTAGGCGCTGGGCATGGAGATTTTGCGGATATATTTATCGGACGGCAAGCCATCTTGTTGGATGTTTTCCCCTACCCAGAGGTCGATGTGGTGTGTGACCTGACGCATTCTGTGCCATTCCGTCCGCATAGCTTCGACGCGGTGGTGTTGATGAATGTGCTTGAGCATGTCTACAACAGCCGGGCTCTGTTCGCGGCGATAAACTCCTTATTAAAACCAGGGGGGGTCTTTGTGGTAGCCATCCCGTTTTTATTAAAAGTCCACCAGGCGCCGTATGATTTTGTTCGTTATACTCATTTTGGCTTGCAACGCTTAGGGCAAGACTTTGGTTTTGAATTGCTTTCTCTGGATGGCTATTATGATCCAATCTTTTTGTTGGGCGAGGGCTGGCGAAATATCGAGAGATCCGAGTTGGGCAAGTTGAGCAGGTACCAGCGGGTAGCCAGCCGGGGGCTCTTGTGGGGGATCAAGTCGGCTGCGACTATGTTAGGGCGCTTGGTAGGTAAAGGGTATACCCAGCCAAGTGAGCTGGCTGTCACCCCATCGCCGGTCGGTTATCACGTGGTATATCGGAAAAAATTTCACCAGGGAGAAGTATCGTTTTCATGACCAAGCGGATATTTATCAGCGCAGATCATGGATTAGCAATAGTTTATTTTCTGCAGAGCGATGTTGTGCCAACGCTATTAGAGAGCGGCGTCGAAGTCGTGTTGCTCACCGATGATGCGCTCAGGGAACAGATCGGACAGCGCTTTGGACAGCCTGGGCTGGTAGTCGAAGGATTAAGGCTGGAGCAAGCCGCCCAATATACTGAGAAGAAGGATCGGGAAATCCAATGGTGGTTGCACTTTTTACGTCGGGTTGGCAGCTCGAACCGGATCAATACCGAAGCCATGGACAGTTACGTGGAGGAGGTCACAGCTGAAGAAGGCCGGCGGCGCCGCTTGTTCCTGCCCCTGGCAAAAGCGCTGATCGGAACGCTGCGACGTTCCAGACGGGCGCGGCAAACGCTGGTGAACATTCAAAAGCGCTATTCACCCTCCCTTTACAAAGATTTGTTTGAGCGCTACCAGCCAAATTTAGTTGTTGCCAGCACTCCTGGTTGGCGGCTGGATCGTTTTTTGCTGCGTGAGGCTGCCAACCGGGGGATTCCTACTGCAGCCGTTGTGGTTGGCTGGGACAACCCCAGCAGCTACAGCTTGCCCGGAGCCCCCGTGGATTGGATTACCTGCTGGTCGCAGCTCCAAAAAGAAGAGTTGCTGCTTGGGTCGGATTGGGCTCCTGAGCGGGTGGGCATCGGCGGAATACCGTCCTATGATGGCTATTTTCGAAAAACATGGCAAATCTCACGCGCTGAATATTTCCGCTTGCACAACCTGGACCCGCAACGCAAGCTCTTGTCTTACGCGGCCAGCTTTGTCAGCTTTTCGCCTAACTATCAAAATGTGGAAGCCTTGGCCCGCCTGGTTGCCTCCGATAGATTGGTTGAACCTGCCCAGCTACTGGTCCGCTTGCATCCCAATCATTTTCACGATAACCACCTCTATGCAGGTGAGCGAGAGAAAATTCTCCAGCTGGCGGGAGAATACCCGCATGTGCATATCGTTCAGCCGGTGCCAATGGGAGGCTCGCTAGGCTATTATTCCGGGGAGGATATGCCGGAGAAGACCTCCATGATGGCCTATGCGGATGTCTTCTTGACGGTGTATTCGACCATGGTGGTTGAGGCTGCCATCCATGACCGGCCAATAGTGAGTGTTTGTATCGATGCACCCAATGGCTGGAATTGGCCGCGCAAATTCTCATTGCCATTGTCTCAAATTGGCAATTGGCCGACCCATTTTCGTTTTAGGGAGGCAGGCGCCGGGCGGGTGGCGCTGAATGAAGAGCAAGCCTGCCAGGCCATCAATTATTATTTGCAGAACCCCCAGGCAGACCTGGAAAGACGGCGCGCATTCATTGCCAACGAATGCACCTATACAGATGGCAGCGCAGGTCAGCGCACCGGTCAATTCCTGCTTTCGTTGCTGAATAGACCCACTGCGGTTCGTGGATAGCTACCCTTTCCCTTGATAGGAGGCCAATATTAAAATATTAATTGCCGGCGCCGGTTCCATTGGGCGGCGTCACCTGCGTAACCTCTTGACCTTGGGTGAGCAAGACATCCTCTTTTACCGCACGGGCCGCGCCACGCTGCCGGATGATGAGCTATCAGTTTTCCCAGTGGAAGTGGATTTGCAAGCAGCCCTGGCTCACCGGCCACAGGCGGTCATTGTCGCCAATCCAACTTCCTTGCACCTGGATATCGCCATCCCTGCGGCGCAGGCTGGTTGTCATCTGTTGATCGAAAAGCCTATTTCCAATTCCTTGCAGCGGATGGATGAGTTAGCGCAGGCTGCCCGGCAGGGGGGAGGGCAGATCCTGGTAGGATTCCAATTTCGCTTCCATCCTGGCCTGCAGCGTGTGGCTGAGCTGCTCCAAGAGGGAGCCATTGGCAAGCCTCTGTCCGCCCGCGCCAGCTGGGGTGAATATCTGCCGGACTGGCACCCCTGGGAGGACTACCGCCAGAGTTACAGCGCCCGTCCAGACCTGGGCGGTGGGGTCATATTGACTCTCTGTCACCCATTGGACTATATGCTATGGCTGTTGGGAAAGGTGGATAGCCTGTCGGCAATGGCAGGTAAAATCGGCGACCTGGATTTGGCCGTGGAAGACACAACTGAAATTGTTCTACAATTTCAGACCGGCGCATTGGGCAGCGTGCACCTGGATTACAACCGGCGCCCTGCCTCCCATCACCTGGAGATTGTTGGGACGCATGGCGTCATCCAGTGGGATAACGCCGATGGCGCCGCCCGGGTCTACCGTGTTTCAGATCAGCAGTGGGAAGTTTTCCCAGCTCCAGTTGGTTTTGAGCGCAATGATATGTTTCTGGACCAGATGAGCCATTTTCTGGCTGTAGCTCGCGCTGAAAGCCAACCGGTGTGCAGCTTGGAGGACGGCGTCAGAGCACTTGAATTAGCATTGCTGGCTTTAGAATCGGCGCAGCAGGGCAGAACGCTGCAGATCGAGCCGCGCCGGTTGAAAATTTAACATCTTCACGAAAAGGGATACAAATTTGCCTACGAATAAGGTTCTCCAAAAGTTTGATCTTACCGGTCAGGTAGCGGTTGTCACCGGTGGCGCTGGTTTGCTGGGATCAGAGTTTTGCCGCACCCTGGCAGAGGCCGGGGCTCAGGTGGTCCTGGCTGATTTAGACGATCAGGCTGCTGCTCAGAGGGCTGAAACCCTCCAATC
>JAWOHN010000151.1:0-12881 GCA_046485135.1 Anaerolineales bacterium
GGAGAGATCGTTGTATTTATGGATGCTGACGGAGCTGATGATCCTCGCGATCTTCCTGCGCTGGTTGCGCCTATCAATACCGGGCAGGCTGAGCTGGTGTTGGGCTCACGCCTGGCAGGATACTTAGAACCGGGTTCGATGCCCTGGCATCAGAAAATGGGCAATTTGTTTTCAGCCGCATTAATCCGGCATTTGTACGGCTTGCCTCTCACCGATCTCAGCCCCTTTCGTGCGGCGTTGAGATTACCTCTATTGAGCTTAAATCTACACGAGATGACTTATGGATGGCCAACCGAAATGATCGCTAGAGCTGCCCGATCCGGTTGGCGTATCCAGGAAATTCCCGTCTGTTACCACCAACGTCTGGGCGGTGTCTCAAAAATCAGCGGCACTTGGAAGGGATCGGTTTTGGCAACCTATTATATTGTATCCACGATATTGCGTTATCGCTAGATAAAATGGCTCTTCAGGTGTTACTGGTGGGGTTCACCTCCGTTTTTTCCATAGAGCCGGTAAAATTCCACACCCATGACACCCATGAAAGATACAGTAATTATCCTGATGGCGAAAAAGCCACAAATTGGGCGAACAAAGACCCGCTTATATACCGCGCTCAGCCCCCGACAAGCGGTTGAATTTTCTGAGGCCTTGCTTCTAGACAGCATTGATTTGGTAAAAGATTTGAGCTGGTCTGATCTGGCATTGGCGATTACCCCGCTTGAGTCAGTACAATATTTTCAAAGTATTACACCAGCGGGCACATACTTGATGCCAGTGGCAGGGGAAAATGTCGGCCAATGCCTGGCGCAGGCTATCAAAGCCCTGTTATCCATGGGTTACCAGAAAGCCATAGCACTCAACTCAGACAGTCCTTCCTTGCCCTTGGAATATCTCCTACAGGCTGCTGATAGGCTGGAACAAAGTGATCTGGTGTTTGGCCCGGCTTATGATGGCGGTTATTATCTGGTAGGTATGACGCGTCCAATTCCACAGATATTTGATGGTATTACGTGGAGCACAGAACGAGTGTTGGCACAAACACAGGAACGAGCGGAGAAGCTGGGTCTGAGTATCGGATTGGTTCCCCCTTGGTATGACATTGACACGCCAAAAGACCTGGTTCGTTATCTGGTTGAGTTAGAACAAACACCGCCTGACCGTTTGGTGAATTCGCGCCGTGTATTGGCTGATATTCGCTTGAGACCAAGTTGGGGTTGAATGCTTCCCACGGAAGCAAAACTAACCACTTCACTTGAAAGCACATAATTGGGCCTGGCTGGCAATGTCCAGCTTTTCCAATTCTGCCCGCACCAGGCAGATTGCTTCTGACAGCGGAAGGATCTGATCAGCCAGTTGCATATCTGGGTCGGTGGATAAGGGATGCCAATACACCCCACCCACACTTACCGTTATCTCTGGAGAGAGATTGTGTTTGCCGACCAACATTCCATCGTTGGAAAAACCTCGTTTGGCCAGGGGACGGATAATATGGTCTTTTTCCGGGATGCCTAACTCTAGGTGGAATTTGCATATTTCAGCTAGGTGAGCTGAATTACTGGGCGTTTCTGTGGTTGAGATGCGCACTCGAAAGCCAACCTCCTGGAGAAGGCGGATGCCTGTAAGTGTCTTATTCCAGCTCCCTCTTCCCCGATAAGGATCGTGGTGCTCCGGGCAGCTGCCATCCAAGCTGACCTGCACAATCAGGTTGTCATTTTTAATGGCGCATAAGTTTTCCAGGCGTTTACCCTGGAATAACATGGCATTGGTCAGCACGGTGGTGCACACCCGCCCTGATGAATACTCCAACAGATCATAAATCTCTTTGAGCAGGAAAGGCTCTCCGCCAGTAAAATAGATCTGATCAAACTCCAGCGTTTGGGCTTCATCTACTAATCTTTGAATAATCCCCGGTGTAAGCGCTCGGCGGGAAGCTGTTGGGCTGGATTCGGCTACACAGTAAGAGCAGCGCAGGTTGCAGTCAAAGTTTGTGTAGATCCAAAGCTTTTTGGGGAATGAGAGATTATTTTGGGTGGAAAGGGAAACAGGATTATTCGATACCATTGCTCAATTTCCTCGGTAAATAGGATAGCACCCCGGTATAATCAAGGGATTATAACATGGAGGAAAAATGGATCACGCTACGAAAAACAAGTACTTCAATCTACTCAAATGGATGGCCACGCTGCGGATAATGGTGGGAATAATGTTTTTATCCACCTGGGGAGTAAATATTTTAAAAGGGTTTTATACGCCAGATGGCTTGCGCCTGTTCTTTACCGAGATCTACCCCCAATCAGAAAACCCTCTGGCATTCTATGCAGCATTTATTGATAATGTGATCTTACCCATCCGGAATGTATTTGCACCGTTTCAGCTAGTCTCGGAAGGCGTCCTTGGGTTGGCTTTGCTGAGCGGCGCCTTTACCCCATTTTTTAGCCTGGCAGGCATCTTCTTCCTGGTGAATACCTTTCTGGCATCTCTCGGTCACGACTGGCCCTGGTCTTATCTTTTGCCCATCGGTATCCTGGCAGCAACTTATTTCACACGCGCCGGGCGCGTCTGGGGTGTAGATGCGCTACTTCTGAAACGGTTCGGTGAGAGGGGGCGATTTTTCTGGTAGAGCTGATCAGATCTGAAAATCCTCACCCCTCCAAGAGCCGTCTACTTCAACATGGGGGTGGGGAGAATCTGTGACGTGCCCGTTGATGCGCTCTTCCAGATGCTCAACCCGCTCCATAAGAGAAATCAAGGTTTTTCCTACCAAATCAGGCAGGGCTGTATGTTCTAGATCTGGACGGTCGCTAGGTGTATGTGGCTTGCTACGGCTGACAATTTGCCCTGGGACGCCTACCACTACAGAGTTTGGCGGAACAGATTTGACAACAACGGCGTTAGCGCCAATGCGGCTGTCGTGACCGATCTCAATGGGACCCAGTACTTTGGCGCCCGCGCCGATGGTAACCCGGTCGCCGATGGTGGGGTGACGCTTGCCTTTCTCCCAACTGGTTCCACCCAAAGTAACCCCATGGTAAAGGGTTACATCTGCGCCTACTTCGGCGGTTTCGCCGATTACCACGCCCATACCATGATCGATGAATAAGCGTGGGCCAATATTCGCACCAGGGTGAATTTCAATGCCGGTGAGAAAGCGAGAAATTTGTGAAAGGCCACGCGCCAATAGCTTTAGGTTACGTTCCCACAACCAATGAGATACACGGTGGCTCCAACGCGCATGCAATCCGGGATAGAACAGGATCACTTCAAGCGCATTGCGCGCAGCGGGGTCACGGTCATAAATTGATTTCAAACTCTTGCTGATCATACGTTATAAATCCTTTTCTGGTTGGAAAACACTCTACTCTGCCAGATCAGCGAATAAGGGTGTGCTCAAGTATCGCTCACCAAAAGAAGGGATGATGACCACCACCAGCTTATCCTGGTGCTCCTCTCGCCGAGCAACCTGTACAGCAGCCCAAACTGCGGCCCCAGATGAGATTCCCACCAGAAGACCTTCTTCGCGGGCCATCCTGCGAGCCATTTGAAAGGCATCATCACCTTTAACCTGGATGATCTCGTCATAGATGCGGGTATTGAGCACCTGCGGAACAAAACCAGCACCAATACCTTGGATAGGATGGGGACCTTTCTCACCGCCAGAAAGGACCGGGGAAGCCTCTGGCTCGACAGCTACGCACAGGATGGATGGCTTGCGCATTTTTAGAACCTCACCAGTTCCGGTGATGGTACCCCCGGTGCCCACTCCTGCTACCAGGATATCAATACCTCCATCTGTGTCATGCCAGATCTCCTCACCCGTGGTAAGGCGATGCACATCCGGGTTAGCCGGGTTCTGGAACTGCTGTGGAATGAAATAACGCGGGTCCGATGCGGCCATTTCCTCAGCCAGGCGGATCGCACCAGCCATGCCCTCGCTTCCCGGGGTCAGCACCAATTCAGCGCCATAGGCGCGCAGCAATATACGTCGTTCTTTGCTCATGGTTTCGGGCATGATCAATGTGCATTTATAGCCCCTGGCTGCGCACACGAATGCCAGGGCAATGCCGGTGTTCCCACTGGTCGGTTCTAAGATAACTGTATCTGCTTTGATTAACCCGGCCTGCTCGGCTGCTTCGATCATTGAGACGCCTATGCGGTCTTTAACGCTGTGGGCTGGGTTATAGAATTCTAGTTTGGCAACAACACTGGCCCGGCAACCCTCACTTACTCTGCGTAAGCGTACCAGGGGTGTGTTGCCGACCAGTTCTGTAACGTCATTGGCGATCTTCATGATGCCGCTCCTAATAAAATGGCTGAGTACCTCCGTGGCGTGGGAGGGATCTTTCCACGGGTAATCTTAAAGAATTACTATATAGGTGGAATTTGTCAACTAAGTGGATATTATACAGCAAAGTCCCAGTGGGGAAGAATTACGTGAACTATCTACAACCGCTCCCGCCAAGCGCGGTAAGCTTGGAGAAAGCCAATTGGTTCGTAAACAATCTGCGGCAACCCCAGCCGGCGTCCCAAGCGGGTCAGTTGGGGTGGATCCACATAGGTAGAGGCTAATATTTCTTCTTCTGCGATAACCTCCACCAAAGGTCCGTCCAGCAGTATTTGACCCTGGCCCATGGCAATCAGCCGGTCGAAATGGTCGGCGGCGAAATCGATATCGTGGGTGATGGTGATGATGGTTTTGCCGCGCTCAGCCAGGGTATTGACGATGTGACCGATGCGCTGAATGCTGGCGGCGTCCTGTCCGGTGGTGGGCTCGTCGAGCAACAGCACCGGCGTATCCATAGCGAGGATGGAGGCCAGGGCGACCATCTTGCGCCAGGTGGGGGATAAGTCATACGGGTTGGCGGAGCGCTGGTCGCTCAACTCGGTGAATGCCAGGGCTTCTTCGATCAGCTGGCTGGCTCTTTCGTGCGCATAGCCTAGATTATTTGGCCCGACTGCCAGCTCCTGCTCCACCGTGCGTGAAAATAGCTGGTCATCTGGATTCTGAAAAACATAACCCACCCGCGCCGAAAGTTTTGCAACCGAATGAGAGCGCGTGTCCCAATCTTCAACCATCACCGTCCCGGAAGTAGGTTTGAGCAAGCCGTTGAAGTGCTTAACCAGGGTCGTTTTTCCAGCTCCATTTTGCCCGACAATGGCAACTTTTTCTCCCGGTTGAATAGAAAGCGTTATCCCCCGCAAGGCTTGCACGCCGCCGGGATATTCGAAATACAGGTCCTCGGCTTCGATCTTCATGGCTGCTCATCCGGGGCGAGACCGGCGGCAAAGCCCCTGATAGCTTCATCCAGGGTCACCGGCAGACGCCTGCCGGCAGGCCACAGCCCTTCCACTTGCGCCTGGCGGGCAGTGGAGGTGTAGCGCGATACCCGCACGCCTTTATTGGGCAAAATTGGCGAGGTTAATACCTCTGCAGGCGTGCCTTGCAGCAATATCTCGCCATCCAGCAGCACCACAACTCGATCGGCAAACTCTGCAATCCATTCGACTTTATGCTCTGCCAGGACAACCGTCATGCCGCGCTTGCTCATGTTCCTGATCACCTGAAACACCTCGCGTGTGCCAATCGGATCCAGCTGCGATGTTGGCTCGTCCAAAACCAACAGGCGGGGCTGCATCACTAAAATGGACGCCAGGACGACCCGTTGCTGCTGCCCCCCGGAAAGGGAATACGGAGAGCGCTGGGCCAAATCCTGGATACCGGTCAACTGCATCACCTCAGCGATTCGCTGCGGCATTTCTTGGCGAGGAATTCCGAGATTCTCCAGCCCAAAGGCCAATTCTTCGTAAACCGTGAACTTGGCGCCAGAAATCTGGTTGAATGGGTTTTGGAATACCAACCCAACCTCCAAGACAATTTCATTCAGGCTGGATTCCAGCGTATTTTTGCCCAGGATCGTCAATGAACCTTGCAGGTCACCTTTATAAAAGTGAGGCGCAAAGCCGGAGAGCGCATAACAGAGCGTGGATTTACCAGCTCCATTCGGCCCGATGACGGCTACAAACTCACCCTGCTCTACTTGCAGCGAGATGTTATTCAGCGCCGGCTGCTCGGTAAGCGGGTATTTGTAGGTCACACCTTGCAGCTCTACCACAGCCATAGCGCACCTACAATGGATAATAGGATCAGCCCTAACATCAGCCAGCGTGCGATCTGTTCAAGGCGCGTATCGGGGACTTCATGCAGGCTGGTCTTTTTGTGTGAGGATGTAAAGGCGCGCGCTTCAATTGCAATGGCGCGCTCCTCCACATCCACGATAGATCCAAACACTAACGGGCCGACCAGGGGCAGGAGCGCACTCACCCTTTTACGAAAGCTGCCCTCCGTTTCCAAGCCTCTCGAGCGCTGGGCATCCATGATGGTGTTGGCTTTGGCTCTCATCTGCGGTAAGATCTGCAAAGTCGAGACGACAACATAGGCAAGCTGGCCGGGCAGGCCGCGGCGGGTCAGATCGCTCATTAATTCGCTGGGATGCGTGGTCAAGATCAGCAAGATGAAGGCCGAGACCATCACAAAGAGGCGGGAAACGTTCAAAAAGGCAGCCTGCAAGTTTTCTGCGGTCAGGTGAAAAATCCAGAATTCAAAGATCACGCTCTCGCCCCTGGGCAAGAACAGACTTTGCATGACAAACATGAAGCCTACCACCGGAAGGAGCAAACGCCGGACAACACCCAGGTACTCGCGTTGGACGTTTCCAACATAGCTTAGAAGGATGTTCAATAGGATCAGCAGACTGGCAGTCCAGTACCACGGGCTGAAATATGAGATCAGGATGGCGGTAAAGACGAAAACCAGCTTGGTGAACGGGTTGGCCCGATGCATGGGGCTTTGGCGGTGGATGAAAAACGATAGTTTTTCTTGCATCCCGTTGAGTGATTTATCCGGGTATCATCGGCATAATGGCAAAGTAGTATAGGAGAACCAAAGCAACAGCAAAAACAATGGCGGCAATGATTTGGGTGGTCCGGTTGCTGGGAGTGAAAGCCACATTCTCAGGACGAGGGAAGCGAGCCAGGTAGCGCTGAGATAGGCCTCCGAGGATGACAAATGCCAACATTGCTGTGGATATTTTATCTACCGGTTCAACCAGGAAGTTTGAGCTTAACACGGCTGGGATAAGCTCGCGTCCCGTCTGGATTAGATATGCGGTGATAAGTGAAGATCCGCTGGCGGTGATACCACCTAACGCAACCTGGATCGGTGTGGAGACGATTGCAGCGGTCAGTGCCACAAGGAAGCCGGTGATGATCACTTTCCACCAGGTTTTAAAGAGGCCGGCCATAGCACATAGGCCGGTCACAAAACCGATTGCCAGGGCAACCGGTGTCCAGTAATAGGCATTTGGATCAACCACCAGGCCCCAAATGATATTCGAGAGCATGCCGGTTAATGCGCCAGCCCAAGGACCAGCCACGGCCGCCACGAGCATGGTGCCGATTGAATCCAAATAAACTGGTAATTTGATCACACTGACGATCTGCCCGATCACAATGTTAATCGCAATGGCGACCGGGATCAGCACCAGCACCAAGGTTGAAAATTCTTTTTTAATGGATCTGTCCTTGCTCATTTTTACTCCTCCTCAACTCAATCATTTTGGCAACGATTGGGCGGATTATTTATCCGCTGTTAGACTGGTTTGATGAGATGGGTTTGAATTTATCTTTGGTGCACCTCCTGGTTGTGATGGGCAATAGCAAGGCTTTGGATTCGCTCTAAAAATAATTCGACGAATTCGCGCGGGCGCACTCCCAAGGCTACCTGCATATTCGGTTCTTTCCTTTGCATGCGGTAAAAGTCAGCAAAGGTCTTGCCCATTGAAACACCTCCTGAAATATCAACATCTACATACAAGTGCTCCGTATCGACCAATTGAGGGGCAAAAGCCAGCGCCAGGGCCAGTGGGTCGTTGATGACGCAGCCCTCAATTTTTTGGTACTCGTCGTGGAATTCCATGTAGAAACGGGTGGCATCAGCAACAAAACGAGTAATTGGAGAAGAGACCTCTAACAAGCGCTGCACATCGGGCTTAGTCAAGATGGCCCGGTAGGTGACATCCAACGGGACCAAGGTAATTGGCAGACCAGAGTGAAACACGATATGGGCGGCATGCGGGTCGCAAAAGGTGTTGTATTCGGCCAGGGGGGTGGTGTTGCCGCCGACCCGGATTGCGCCTCCCATGATGATTATTTCAGGGATGGCTTCCACCAGGCGCGGCTCACGCCGGACTGCCATGGCGATGTTGGTAAGCGGCCCAATGGCTACCAGGGTGATCTCACCTGGGTTCAACAGGACAGTTTCTATGATCCAATCCACTGCATGTTGTTGGATAGGCTTTTGGTGGGGTAGGGGCAGCCGTGCATAACCAATGCCGATTTCCCCGTGGGTCTCAGCGGCTACTAAGAGCGGCTGTACCAGGGGGATGGGAACGCCTTGTGCCACAGGAATCCCTTCGGCGCTAACCAGCTCGAGCACTCCCAGTGCATTTAGGACCCCTTGGGCGGCGACTGTATTCCCGCTGACCACTGTCAGTCCTTCCAATTTCACTTCTGGGGAGGCTAGAGCCAGCAAAATAGCCAAGGAATCATCGATGCCTGGGTCGGTGTCGATGATCAGGCGCTTTGGTTTCATTTTTTTCAATAGCCTCTTGAATATACCTGGTAAACCTCGTCTGCCGAGGGCAGCGATGGTTGTGCACCAAAGCGAGTTGCAGCGATGGCGCCAGCGCAATTGGCGAAGCGGATGGCCTCCTGAAGGGGCATATCCCGCACAATAGCGGTCGCCAATGCGCCAATAAAAGCATCACCGGCAGCAGTTGTATCGAGCACCTCCACTTGTACACCAGGCACCAATTGGGTTTCCTGTGGGGTGACTAAGAGCGCCCCCCGCTTGCCTAGGGTAACTACTACCACACCTACACCCATCTCCAGCAGGGATTGAGCCGCCTGGCGGGTTGTGTCATCATCGCTTACGGTCATCCCGCTAAGCAGCTGCAGCTCAATTTGGTTGGGTACCAGCACGTTCACCTTTGAGAGGAGCTCTGGTCCAACTGATTTGGCAGGAGCCGGGTTTAGGATCACCTGTAAATCTAGCTGGGCGGCTTTATCTAATGCATGTTGGACCGTATCCAAGGGGATTTCAAACTGGAGTAAAAGCAGCTTGGCCTTTGCGAGGAGCGGGCCGGCTGCGTCTACATCTGCCCGGCTGACCATTCCATTAGCTCCGGAAGATAGAAGGATGCTGTTTTCTCCCTGTTCGTCAACCATGATAAGAGCTACGCCAGTGGAGGCTTGGGGATCCACATGTATGTGGTCGGTGTTGACGCACAGATGGGCCAGGTTGTCGACCAGGCGTGTGCCGAATTCATCCTTCCCAACCCTGCCGACCATAGCGACCCAGGTGCCAAGGCGAGCGGCGGCGGCAGCCTGGTTAGCGCCTTTTCCGCCGGGGAAGGTGCGCAATTCCTCCCCATGCAGAGTCTCCCCAGGGGCAGGCAAGCGTGGGGTTTTGATAACCAGGTCTGTATTTAAGCTGCCAATGACGACAATATCAAGCATGGTTAGCACCTCAAGGGGATTTATTTACAAATGAGAGCAGCCAATAGCCGATCCAAGGGCAAGTCTATTAGCATAATTGATTATTAGGGTTACTCGAGACCCCTATTTATAGCATGGCTGGGGGATTATGTCGAGAGAAGACGGGGTTTTTCTAAGGCAGGGAAGGTACAAACTCTTGATCATCTGCTGCGCAGACCAATTGGATGGCGTTTTTGCCGGAAGCAGCTGCCAGCGGAACACTACCGCCCGGCTCTACCCATTGACCAGCCAAATAAAAATTGCCTAACCCCGGCAGAGTCTTGGGCATACCGTTGATCAATATCCGCATCGTCTCTTTGGTCATCAACCAGCCACAGGTCGAGCCCATCCAATTCCCGGTGTAACGCTCGTAACTAAGCGGTGTGGCTTCATCCACACATTCAATATCCGCGTTAATTCCTGGATGCCAGCTTTTGAGGTGGTCGCAAATTATGCCAGACACGTGGCGTTGTTCTTCGTCATAGGGGCGCCGGCTTAGATTTTTGCCAGAAAGCATAATTTGTGCGAATGATCAATTCCACCACCGGTCTTCCATCTGGAGCCAGGGATGGATCAAAGCAGTAATTCTTAATGCCAATTTCAGTGCGCGGCTCACCTGCCACCAGCACCGGTTCGGGCAGCAAGCAGGTTACCCAATGTGGGCTGTCCGACAGATCCCGGTTAACACCCAGGGATATTTGCACCATACTGTGGATGGGTAGGTGACCGTCATACATGCGGCGGATCTGCTTATCAGTGAATTGGCCGCCAAGCAGGTCGAAGATTGTCCCACGACCGTCGCATGCTGAAATGATGATATCCGCTGAATGTATCTCGTCGTTATACAGGCGCACCCCATCGCAAAACTACCGGATCAGCGCCTCATCTGCCCAGGATAGTTCGATCAAATGGGCTTCGAGCTGGTCGGGGTCAGTGTAAACTAGGTAGTGGATGCAACCGTCGAAAGTGTAGCCTTTACGCTCCCAGTCAGTGCAAAGTCCACCCGGTAGATCATGCAGCTCAAAAATGACTGCCCGGTAGCCGTTCATGCGTGCGTAGCATCCAGCCGCCAGACCGGCAATCCCTGCGCCGATAATGATGACTTTTTCCCCAACGAATTTCCTCTCTTAACCCTTCAGAGCGCCTGCCATCAAACCACGCAGGAAGTAACGTCCTAAGAAAATATATATAAACAAGGTAGGCAAAGCTGCCAGGAGCGAGCCAGCCATTTGTACGTTCCAGGCGATGATCTGACTGCCGGCCATATTGTTCAATGCCACGGTTATCGGCCAATTCGACGGGCTGGTCAGCACCACTGCGAACAAGAAGTCGTTCCAGGCAGAAGTGAACTGCCAGATGATGACAACCACGAAGCTGGGTAGGGATAGCGGGAGCAGGATGTACCAGTAGCTACCCAACAAGCCGGTGCCATCCATGCGACCGGCTTCGACCAATTCCTTGGGCACAGTGGCGTAATAATTACGGAAGGTCAATGTGGTAATGGGGATACCATAGATTACATGGGTTAATACCAGCCCTGGCAGGCCACCATACAGGTTGATACTGCGCATAAACTCTACCAGCGGGATTAGAATGCTCTGGTAAGGGATAAACATCCCGAACAAGATCAGGGGGAATATAATGTCTGCCCCGCGGAATTTCCACTTAGCCAGCACAAAGCCATTTAACGAGCCCAAGAAGGATGAAATCAACGCCGCTGGAATGACCATATTAAAGCTATTCCATAGAGCAGGAGCCAAGTTTTTATAAGCTTCAACAAAGTTGTCGAACCGGATTGTACTAGGCAAGTCCCACATCGTGCGCAAGCTGACTTCTTCGAATCCTTTGAAACCGGTGATCAACATCACGTAAACAGGCAGCAGATAAAAGACAGCCATCAACAACAGCGGCAAGTAAAGCAGGTGCTTGGCGCGAAATTTCAATTTGGGAAAACCCAGGCCAGCTGATTTGTTAGTAAGTGGAGTGGTGGTCGCGCTCATACTTCCGCCTCCGTTCGTAATGTATACCTTAGATAAGGAATGATTAGTACAGCAACGCTTAATAGCAATAGAATACCAATCGAAGCGCCGCGGGCGAAAAACAGGCCATCAAAGGTTGTCTGCCACATGTAGATCGCTGGAACGTCCAATTGAATCTGTTTGCCCGCCACTGCGATGATCAGGTCAAATACTTTCAGGGACATATGCCCCAAGATAATCATGGCGCTGAGGGTAATTGGCGCAAGTAGAGGGAAGATGATATGACGGTAGATGTAGAATTCTGATGCCCCATCCACCTGGGCGGCCTCGCGCAGCTCGGGAGGTATGCCTCGCAAACCAGCCAAATACAGTGCCATTGTGTATCCAGACATTTGCCAAATTGCTGCCAGCCCAATGGCTGCAATTCCCCAATAAGGAGTTAAATGCCATTGGTTAACCAAAAAATCCAAGCCCATGTTAGAAAAAAGCAAGTTTAGGCCGCTCGTGCGGCTGCCCATAGCAGGATTCATCAGCCAGCGCCAGACCACGCCAGTAACGATGTAAGATATCGCCATTGGGAAAAGGAAAACACTCCGAAAGAAAGACTCTCCCCGCAGACCCTGGTCAAGCAGAATCGCAAGGGTGATTCCCAAAACGAGCGACCCTATCACAAAAACCAGGGTGAATATGACGGTGTTGCGGATATCGATATGGAAGCGAGGATCTTTGAAGAGCTCCAAATAATTTTGGAGACCAACGAAGGTGTAATCGGGGGTCAAACCTTTCCAGGAGCTGAGAGAAACTCGTACAGACCAGGCAATGAATCCATAGACAAAGATAAAAATTGCCAGGATGGAGGGGGACACCAGTAACACTGATAGAATAGAATCTCGGTTTTTGGTCATACTCACCTCTAAGCGCTCGTTCTAGGAAGGTGTTCGTTAAATGAAGGCATATTGGGATCTATTTGTTAGTCAGGAATCAGAAGGGAGCTTGGGTTGCTGCGCTCCTTCTCTTCGGTAAATTGGGATTGCAGAAGATTGTAATATGGTTTGAAAAGTATAAAAGCCGGGCTTCCTTTAGAAACCCGGCTTTTCCATTACATTCTAATTATTCGGCCTGAATGGTGCCAGAAGCATTGTAGGCAGCCACCAGGGCAGATTGGAGAGCGGATGTATTGCCGGTTCCCAGGAACAGGCCCAGGGCGGTGTCGATCTCAGATTTCCAGGAGTCGTTGGCGACCACGCCGTGGGTCAGGCTGCCGGTCACGATGTCAGAAGCCCAGTCATCCATGGCAGATTGCAAGTACTC
>JAWOHN010000254.1:0-6150 GCA_046485135.1 Anaerolineales bacterium
CCACCACCTCTACCGGGGCAGGCGCCTGTTCCTGCCGGGTAGGGCTGGGCCGCTGAGCTTCCAACGCCCCTGGACGGGCTTCATAATCCGCAAAATCCTCTCCAGCTGGGATGAAAACTTGGGCGAACAGCGCGTTCAGGGCTGAGACCAGGTCTGCCTGCGTGCGAAACGAACGTCGCAGCGGGATAGACGGGTGTCCACTGGCTGAAGCAATATCCTGGGCTGTACGATTGAAGACCGCCACCTGTGCCTGGCGGAAACGATAAATGCTCTGCTTGGCATCGCCCACCACAAACAACTTGCCATTGTCCTGGGGGTGTGCCAGTGCATAAACAATGTTTTGTTGAATCTGGTTGGTATCTTGGAATTCATCCACCATAAGGTGCCGGATACCCACTAAAAATGCGTGCAGACGCTCGCTGGGAGAGTGCGCATACAACAGAGCCTCGGTCAAGATTTCCAGGTCATCGAAATCTAACGCCTGGCGAGCTTCCTTCAAGCGGTTATAACGCTGTTCCAGACGTAGCCACAAATCTTTCCATAGCTGTAGATCTGCTGCGGCCAGCTTATCTTGCTCATCCAGGGTGGCAGCGCAGCCTGCTGCGGCCAATTTCTTTGCACTCACCTGTAGTGACTTCAGCATAGCTTTCATTTCTTCAAAAGACTCAGCGCCACCCCAATTATCCCGTTTGCCGCCTCTCAGCGAAATCCGCTGCCAGTGCTCGATTGCGCTTGCCAGATCGCCTGCCTGTAATGGTCGCCCACCATCTCGAGCCAACATCACTCCAGGGGTCAGTAAATCTGTTGGGTCCATAACCGGTAAATCTTCGAAATACCGTGTAGCTTGTTCCAGATTTGGATCGAGACGCAGTTCTACCTGCCACATCCCCCAGCGCATCTCTTCCAATCCTTTTGCCCAAACCTTTAACAAGGTTTGCGAGTCTGGTAGACTTTCCATGATACGATGGACCGTGCCCCGCTGATTCAACAACTGGGCCATCTCGTTTTTTAAATCGCGCACGTTGAGGGAAACCAGCAAATCCAAGGATGGACTGGCCTGATCTACCAGCTCGGCAATGGTCTGGTTAATCGCTTCCTCTTTGATCAACCCCGCTTCCACCTCGTCCAATGCCTGGAAGCGAGGGTCTACCCCTGCCGCAATGGCATTTTCACGCAAGATATGCGCGCACAAACCGTGGATGGTGTTGACCATCAACCGGTCAACCGAGCGCCGGCGGGCTTGCCAATGCGACTCAGGATGAGCAGCCTCGGCTCTCTCTTCCACGGCTTGCCGGATGCGGCTGCGCATCTCGCGGGTGGCTTTATTGGTAAAGGTGATCGCGATAATGCTCTCCAACGGCCAATCCGGGTGTTGCTCCAGCAGGTGGATGAAGCGCTCCACCAGAACCCAGGTCTTGCCGGTGCCGGCGCCGGCATCCACCAATAGGGGGCGTCCCTCCGTCTGGATGGCCGCTTGTTGATCAGGGGTGGCTTTCATCAGGCGCTCCTCCGCCGGGCTTTGGCAATACCCTGCCGGCTTAGGCGGCAAAACCCGCTGAAATCGCAGTATTGCCGGCAACCCAGTGTTCCCCAAGTAGCTTTGCCGGGTAGGCTGGGGAACTCTCCCTGACAAATGAAGCGGATGAATGCCAGGGCTATGTCCACCGTCGCCTGGACAGTTTCGCTCTCGATAACGCGCCCTTCAAATTGAATAGCCCCACTGGTCGTCCGAGACGGAATGTGCAGGTAACAACTCTCTACCACTTTGGCCCCCGGAAGCAAGTGCGGCTCAGCCGCCAGCGCGTACAAGGCTGTTTGAAAGGCCAGCCCTCGCTCGATATCTGTCTTTGAATATGCGGTACTGCCACTCTTATAATCAATTACCCGTAAATTCCCTGCCTGGTCCCGGTCTATCCGATCGATAACGCCATGCAGGCGCACCCGGCTGCCATCCACATCTTCTAGCACCAGCGCTGGCAAGGCGCTGGCGCGCAGGCCAAAAGTCTCTTCCTGCTTGTGTGGCCAAAAGCGAGGCTCCTGGTCATTTTGGCTACATTCCCAGCGTAACAAGGCTTCCAATTGGCGTTTGAGCTCCCGCTGCTCGTAGACCCACAAGCTGCTCGGGCGGAAGCCATAACGCTGCGGAGCGGTCTGAAAGAGGCGTTGACAGATTTCGACCAGGCGCTCCAGGATGATTTCCTGAGAGGCTAGGACCGGCGATAAACCAGCCCTGACCAGGTCCGCATACAGTTGCTCCAGGATGGCATGTAGCAGGCTGCCTCGTTGCAGAGCGTCAAAACCTTCCTGCGGGTCAGGCAGAGCCTCCAATTCAAGCACATCCTGGGCAAAGAAACCAAATGGGCAGTTCCCATAGCTATTCAAACGGGATGCGCTCCAACGTCGCTGCGGCCCATAGCGGGCGACCAGCTCAGCCCGGATATCAGCGGCAACCAGAAAGCCCTCATAGACGCCGGGCAACCCCCAACTTTGGCGAATACGTGTGACAGCATGGCTGTGCTGTGCGGCTGCCCAACTGTAGCGTAAATCCACCGGCACCGTCTGCGCCCCACTGGCTGCCAGAGCTACCAGCAGCTCAGAATGGCAGGCGGCCTGGTCGATCTGCGGCGGCGCAGCTATGGGTATCTCCACCTCTTGCACGCTTTCTAACAGTTGTAGGGTGGAGACCCAGAAAGGGGATGGCAACCATGGCGCACCGTTCTCGTCCAGGCGTGGTCGTAGCAGGGTCAACGAGCGCCGGGCGCTGCCCAGCACCTGCCACCACAAGGAGGCGTCTGCAGCAGGATCGATCTGCAACAACGGCAGGGGCTGTTGCGTCCGCTCCTGGGGCGAGTAGAATACATCCGGGCGCGGTGGTTGGGGGAACTCGCCCTCGCTCAAGCCTAAAACAAACAAATGCTGGGCAGGCCCATTTCTGGCCGCGCTCAGCGGTCCAAAGCGCACACCCGCCTGGCTCAGGTCAGGCGACAAGCTGGCATGCACCAATTGGCCCAACAATTCGCTGCTGAAGGCCTCCCAGAAGGGCAGTCGTGCTACGGAAATCTCTTCATCTACAGCAGCTTCCACCGGTAAAGGAACCGGCGCCAAGTGCTCGGCCTCCACCAGCTCACGCAGCGCAGCCAACACAAATGCCAGCGCCTGGTGGTCTCGACGGGCATAAGCCTGGCTCCCCAGAGAACATCCAACCATATCCAGGCTGGCAATCTCCGGGTCCTCATCCTCAGCTTGCTCCGGCTCAGGCAGGATTCCCAATAGCGCTTCCTGAATCCAGAGGGCCAACTCTGAATAGGAGGTCGTCTCAGGCGGGGTCAGGTGCTGGAAGAAAGCCTCCAATCCTGCCCGAATTTGGGTTAACCGGTCAGCCCCCAGGTGGTGGGCTAACTGCGGCCCGCCGCGTTCGTCCTCAGCATAACCCGGCTGGCCTGTTTCCACAGGCCGCAGGGCAAAGCGCCATTGATCAATCCCTTTCAGCACCGGGCGCTCCCGGCTGAGCTGGTCCAGTAGCTCAACCTGCTCAAGCGACAGCCACTGCTGGCGTATATAGGGTGAGCGCAGCACATCCAGTGTTTGCCGGCGGGGAAAATCTGGCCATAGCGACAGCAGGTTAGTCAAAGCCGCGCCAAGTGGGCTTTCATTAATCGGTTGGTTGAGCTGAAAGGGAATGCCGTATTCATCCGAGACTGTGTTTACCAGTGCCTGGTAAACTTCCGGGGTAGACGCCAGCAGAGCTATATCATGTGTAGAAGCGCCATCCAATAGCAGCCGCTTGATCTCTCGCAAGGCATAGCGCACTTCCGCCTCCCTGGTAGGCGCGCTCACCGCAATCAAAGCGGGTGGATCTGAGTCACGGGTGGGTCTTGCGCCAGGCTCAAAGACATGATCCATGATATGCCGCAGTGCCTGCGCCGGCGGGGCAATGTCCTCCAGAAAAGTTAGCGTTGGATGAAGCGCATCTTCCAGCGCCGCGCGGGTTTGCGAGAGCCTATAGAGCGCCAGGCTATCTACTGACCGGCGCGCATCCCACACAAGGTAAATCGACAAATCTTTACAGCGTCCCTCCATCTGCTCCAATATGCGCAACTGGAGCGGGTTGAAATGGTCAAAGCCCACCGCCAAAAAGGGCTGCTCCGAACGTCCCAATTGTTGGTCCTCTTCCAAGGCCTCTGCTGCCAGCCACAGCAAACCATCTGGGTCAGCGCTATCGATTTCCGCTAGAAAATCCTGGTAGCGCCGGTAGATCAGCGCCAGTTGGCGGTCGCGTTCTCCCCCACCCAATTGGGACTGCGCCTGAACCTGGTCAGGATGGATGCCCTGGCTTTTCATTTCGCGGATCCACTCTACCAACACCTGCGTGAAGCCCGGTTTATCCCACACACTGGTGAAACTACTCAACTCACCCCGCGCCAACATCTGCTCCAATAGTAACCGCACCAAGCGATTGGTAAGCACACCGCTGGCCTCGAGTGGGTAACGTCCGGCTTGATCTAGAATCCAGCGCCCCAACCCATAAAATTGAAAGAATTGCAAACCAAGCCTGCTTCCCAGGAAACGACGCAGGTCCCAAATGGCCTCGCCAGTTGGCAACAGCAAACACACCTCAGCCAGCAAGTCTGTCTGGCGCTTTAGTTCGATCTTTGCAGACACGTGCTGGCGGGCTGCTTCACTGTTGGGTACCAGGTACAGGTTAGCAGGCATGCTGATTAACTACCAGGAACTCGCGTTTTTTCCAACAATATGGGCAAAAACTTCTCGAGCCAGCCGGGTATCAGCCTGGGCGCGATGGGCGTTGGGGAGCGCCAGGCCGCACTGTCGCCCGGCTGCTTCGAGCGTTTGCCAGCGCGAAGTCCCCAAAAACTGAGCGTATAGCTTCATTATGCAAAAGGAACGAAAATCACGCGCATTCCCGTGGATTCCACTGGCTCGATTAGTTTGGTCAAGCATACGCATATCAAAATCAGCGTTATAGACCCCGATATACCTGCCGGACAGCGCGGCCTGGACTTGGGGCCAGACCTCTAACCAGCTTGGCGCATTCGCTACCATTTCATTCGTGATCCCGTGAATCTGGATGACATCCGCAGGAATCCGCCGCAACGGCTTGACCAGTGTATCCAGGAGGATGCTGCCGTCCTTTTCCAGGATGCAAATCTCCACAATCTCAGCGCGACTATCCAAGCCGGTTGTTTCGGTGTCCAGGAAAAGCGGGCCGGTCTGCCAGTATGTCCGGGCAGTCTGCAAGGCTGACTGGCGAGCTCGATTATGCATATGGGCAATCTCCTTCAAGTTTAGAATAGTCCCCAAATGGATGTGTCCGGAAAATGTGCCCCCTTCTGCGATAACATTTGAAGAACCTCAAAAATTGAGCAAGTGTTCCATTCAAGCTCTGGTAGAATTTCTGAATATCCCGTAACCTCAAGGAGACTCTCATGAAAGACTTCGACGTTTACCAGGAATTGGCCATGTCCACCGCTGTTTATCCTCAGCGAGGCAATAACCTGGCTTACCCTGCCTTAGGCTTGAATGGTGAGGCTGGCGAGGTGGCTGAAAAGGTCAAAAAGATCCTGCGCGATAAAGGGGGCCTCCTGGACGATGATACCCGCCAAGCCCTCAAAAAAGAGCTGGGGGATGTATTGTGGTATGTGGCTGCCATGTGCTCCGAAGCTGGCTTGAGCATGGGCGAGGTAGCCGAACATAATATCTCTAAGCTGTCCGACCGGCAAACACGGGCCGTATTGCACGGCAGCGGCGACGAACGATAATAAAACTCAGCGCTTGTACGCCCTATCCCAGAGCAACATCTAACAACATCATGACCGCGAAGCCGCCCATTGCGCCCATGGTGGCGATATCGGTGTTATCACCACGCTGCGACTCGGGAATAAGCTCCTCGATCACCACGAACATCATGGCTCCGGCTGCAAAGCTCAAGGCATAAGGCAGAATCGGGCGCATTAATAGCACCAAAGCTGCCCCCAGTACCCCCGCAATCGGCTCGACCGCACCGGAAGCTTGCCCGTACAAAAAGCTCTTCCAGCGAGACAGGCCCTCACCCCGCAACGGCATAGATACTGCCAGGCCTTCAGGGAAGTTCTGTAAACCAATGCCAATGGCCAATGCCACTGCGCCAGCCAC
>JAWOHN010000020.1:0-4706 GCA_046485135.1 Anaerolineales bacterium
GCAGTGTCTGCTAGGAAGCAGTGTCTGCTAGGAAGCAGTGTCTGCTAGGAAGCAGGTGTCTGCTAGGAAGCAAGGGGAAGGGAGTCGCTTGATCAGGAAATGGCAGAATCATTGGAATGCGAAAACAGGGCGACCCGGCCGTTGCAAATGGAGGTGTCAATGGACAATCGCTATGGGGCAATTGAAGCCGGAGGGTAGTTGGATGGGTCGCCCGTACGGGGAAGGGGGGAGCCTGCGGGACGGGGGGGGCGAATCGCCCGATCAGGAATTGGCAGAATCATTTGAATGCGAAAACAGGGCGACCCGGCCGTTGCAAATGGAGGTGTCCGTGGACAATCTCTATGGGGCAATTGAAGCCGGGGGTAGTCGGATGGGTCGCCCGTACGGGGAAGGGGGGAGCCTGCGGGACGGTTTTAGGATTGGATGGCTTGGAGGACGCCTTCTGCAATGCGCCGGGGACGTTCGGCAATGCCGGAGATTTCTGCATCGCTGACATCGTTGATATCGCCAGGGATGCTTATTGATTCCCCACGCGGGTCGATTTCGATGACTTTTGTGCCTTTGCCGACCGGCACCCCGGTGTGGGTCAGCCCGCGCAGCCGTCCACTGAGGGGCGCGTGGAGCGGGGATTCATCCACCAAGGCCACGACCTGACCTTGCTCGACGGTATCGCCGAGTTGGAACTCAGTATAAAATTTTCCTGTGATGGGCGCGTAGACATAGCGGTCGCGGGCATGCCCGGCCAGGGGACGCGGTTCACCGCGCAACGGCAGGGTGGCGCCCTGGTAGATGACCTGGCCCAGGGCAGCGCCCCAGCTGGTCTCGACGGCCAGGTCGATGTTTTCACCGGCAATGAAGTTGGGGCCCAGGCCGATGGTAAGCGGGGCCAGGCCGCGCTGGTCCTCGGGCTGCTGGCGTTTGCGCATGCGCGCGTCGACCAATACCGCCGGTTGAAGGGTTCCTAGCAAAGTGGAAAAGTCCTCCACCACAACCGGGATAAATTGTGGTGAGGATAAGGCGGTTTCCATGAGGGACAGGTCATCGATCCGCAGCGCCCGGACGCCCTCCAGAGCTGTGCTGCCGTCAAAGATGGCGTCGGTGAAGGCCATCTTGCGGCGGGTGACGGCCGGCTGGGGGATGTCGTGAATGACGACGGGGTATCCGGCTTTGAACAGTCGGTGCGCTACAGCTGAGCCGATGTCATTGGCGCCGCGGATGAGGATGCGGACGAGCTTTTGGTTCTCTTTCATAATCACTCCATAAGCATATATATATTGATGTACTTTTGACATTCACCAAAGTTGGCAAACTTCAGCCGGGCAAAACGTCCCGAGCGATGCAGTTCAGCTGAAGTGGCCGGGAATTGGGGATAGGAGGGATTTTTGGATGATTAAAGTATAAGACGTTTTTCTGGACTCTACCAGAGGATGTGTGGTCAAACTAACAGTTTGACCAACATTTAGGGGCGCAGCGCTGTGGGGGTACTCACAATGACAGTTTCTTGAAAAAAGTTCACGCCAGGACAGGGGAGTGGGGAAATGGAATTCACCCTTGTAATTGGTGGATTTATTTGGTATAATACATCAAACATAATTGATACAAATAGTATTGATGGGAGTTATGATGCTGTACAGTGCTGAACCCCCTAATTTCCTGAAGTTAATCAGCCATGATATCCGCTGGCAGATCCTGAAGGCCCTGGCAGGCAGCGACCTGCGTGTGCAGGAGCTGGTGGAACTGGTCAGCAAATCTCAAAACCTGGTCTCCTACCACCTGCAGCAATTACGCGGGCAAGGATTGGTGCACGAGCGGCGCAGCATCGCCGACGCGCGCGAGGTCTACTACAGCCTGGACCTGGAGCGCATGCGCACGCTATACCAGGCCAGCGGGGAGGAGCTGCACCCGGCTTTAGGAGCGCCGGTCGAGCCGCGCTTCCTGGGTGGGGCGGACCTGCCCCCGGCCAGGGTGCTGTTCTTGTGCACACAAAATAGCGCCCGCTCGCAGATGGCGGAGGGCCTGCTGCGTGATCGCAGCCAGGGGCGCATCGATGTCTTCAGCGCCGGCAACCAGCCCGCCCAGGTGCACCCACTGGCGCAGCGGGTGATGAAGGAGATGGGCATCGGCATCGGCGGGCAAAGCTCCAAAAGCCTGGAGCTCTTCCTGGGGCAGTCCTTTGACTACATCATCACGGTGTGCGACAAGGCCCGCGAGACCTGCCCGATCTTTCCGGGCGACCCGGTGCGCATCCACTGGAGCTTCCCGGACCCGGCCGCGGTGGAGGGCAGTTCAGAGGCCATGTATAAGGCTTTCAAAGAGACGGCCGTCCAGCTCAATACGCGCATCAGCTATTTGCTGATGATCATCCAGAGGGGCTGGAAAGGTTAATGGGTCTAATATCAATAACCACCAACTCAAAATCATTCACCGCAAAGTCGCCAAGAGCGCAAAGGATTGAATTCAAAACACTGCGCGTCCTTACCCTCTTTGCGGTTCATATAATTGGAAGGCTATAGGAGGAAATTGTAATGGAATACATCACCATCTTTGGCGATATACACGGAAATTTGCCGGCCTTGCAGGCCGTGCTGAAAGATATGGATGAGCGGGAGGCGGAGAACCGCTTCTGCCTGGGCGACCTGGTTGGCTATGGGACCTTCCCCAATGAAGTCACCCAGGCCATCCGAGAGAGCGGCATTCCGACCATCATGGGCAACTACGACCAGGGCATCGGCGAGAGCAGCGATGAGTGCGGCTGCGCCTACCGAGATGAGGTCTCGAAGGCGCTGGGCAAAAGCTCGATCGCCTGGACCAACCAGCACACCACGCCCGAGAACAAAGCATTCTTACGCAGCCTGGTCAAGGATATCCCCTTGCAATTGGGCGAGCTAAAGGTGCTGCTGGTACACGGCAGCCCGCGCAAGATCAATGAGTACTTATATGAAGACCGCCCGGAGAGCAGCCTGGAACGCCTGATGGATCAGGCCGGTGCGGACGTGCTGGTGTGCGGGCATACCCATATCCCCTACCAGCGGGTGCTGTCCAGCGGGCGGCATGTGATCAACGCCGGCAGCGTGGGCAAGCCCAAGGACCACGACCCGCGCGCCTGTTATGTGATTTTAGAGGTAGAGGGTCGAGAGCTGAATGTACGTTTTGTGCGGGTTGAATATGATATCGAGCAGACCGCCACTGCCATCGAGGCGAGCGAGATGCCCGACGAATACGCCGGAATGCTGCGGGCGGGGGCTGGGTAACTCCCGGGAAAGCGCCAACTTATTCGTTTAACAACTCTGCCACGCGCTTGCCGATAGCCGGGATATTTAATTTGCCGCCACTGCTGAACTTTTCGCCTGCCACCATCACGTAAGGCAGCTGGGCGTCAGCCGGCATCTGTGGGCATCCTGGGTCAAAGAGATCAAAATATTCGACCCGGCAACTGCCATTGAAGCGAGTTTCTAACTGGCGGCGGGCATAATCTGCCAGCTCAAGCCAGGAATCCTTTAACCCTTCTGCGCAAGCGATTTGCGCTCCGACAATCTGGACCAGAACTGGCACGGGCATCAACACCCGGGTCCAAAATTGGGTCCGCATGAAGGCGGCGTAGCGTCGTAAATCTGTTCTCCTAGCTCTGCCAGCAATTCCAGCCCTTTGACTTCTTGGGGGAGCAAGGGTATCTGCACGACAGGGATGGGGAAACGCTCTTCGATCTCTGCCAAATACTTCTCTTGCATGGAGCGGCGAGAGCGGGCAAATTCGGTGGTGGCCTGCTCGGGTGGGATGACAAAGTTCGCCACAATCATACCGGGTTCGATCCCAACCGTGCGCAGCTCTGCGACCGCCCGGTAAGCTTCCAGGATGGGGGTCGACTCGGGGTACATCACAAAGGCAAAGGTGCTGCGAGCCGGGTCGCGCATCATGTCAATGACGCCGCTGAAGCGCTGCTTGGCCGCGTCATCAGCCGGGGACGTATCCACTGAGGCAAAGGCTTTGATGTCGATCTGCTGGCTCCAATCCATGGGCAGCTCGATCAGGCGCAGGGTATGCCCGGTGGGAGCAGTATCGAAGACGATGACGTCCCATTTGTCCTGGGAGGCAAAGTCGATGAACTGGTCAAAAGCAGCCATTTCTTCCGTGCAAGGGGAATCCAGTTCTTCCTGCATGACGCGGATAGCCTGCTCTGGGCGGCCTCTCTGGCGGGCTTCGTCCAGGATGCGGCGCTTATATTCCTCAGCAGCTGCTTTTGGATCGATCTTGACCGCATGCAGGTTCTCGATTCCCTCTACCGGAGCTACATGGTCTCCCACCGGTGCGCCCAGCACATCGCCCAGGTGAGCGGCGGGATCGGTGGTCAGCAGCAGGGTGCGGTAACCCTGGCGAGCCAGCCAGACGGCCGTGACGCAGGAGGCGACGGTTTTGCCGACGCCGCCTTTGCCGGCGAAGAAGATCGTCCGCCGGTGGCCGTTGGGAGAGATGAGCGGCTTTACGTTGGGCAACTGGAAGGCCATGACCTGGCGTTCGAGACCGTGCTCAACCTCCTGGTAGGCGTTCATATCGCCGTCAAAGAACATGCGCGCCACTTCGCGCAGGCGGGTGACGCCTTTGATTTCACCGGGCAGCAGGTACACGGTGGAAGCCCTGATGTGCTCCCCGTAAAAGGAATACTCGATCGTGGAAAGGCCGAATCGATTCACCTGCACCGCAGGAAGAGG
>JAWOHN010000023.1:0-4348 GCA_046485135.1 Anaerolineales bacterium
CGCCTGCGCCGCAACCAGCATTGGGCGAGCTGTTCGGCCCACTCATAGTCCGCCACGGTGTGCCGTCCGAGCAGTGACCGCAGCACTTGGGAGTGGGCTGGATGACGCAGCCAGACGAGGGCCTCCAGCTGGAGCAGGCGGACCCGTTCGCCGCTCAGGCCCAAGGTCGCGCCGATCTGGCGCAAGGAGGCTGGAGACTTGCCAGCCAGACCATATCGGGCGATAATCACCTGACGCAGCCGGTCCGGCAGGCGACGAATGAGGTCGTCGAGGGTGACCTGAACAAGATGGGCTTCTACCCCTTGCTCTGGGTCCCCTGCCAGAGCATCGAGGGAAGCGACCATCATGCGGGTGGCTTGTCCGTCCCGTTCGGCCTGCTGGACTGCTCGCCAGACAGAGCGGGCAATGGCTGGATAGGCGTAGGTGGAGAAGGCATAGCCTTTCTGGGGGTCAAAGCCACGAATGGCGTGCCAGAGTCCAAGGCGCCCGGCTTGGAGAGCGTCCTGGAAGGAGAGCTGGCCGAGTCCCTGGCGCCGCACCACGAAAACGACCAATTTTCGATGGTGCATCATCAACTTGACAGAAATGGTTCATGCAACCAGTTAAACGCACAAGCCCCAAGCGTTTTGCTCAGGGAGTGTGTGGTCTTTAGTATTTTGAGAGACTAATTTCCCAACGCTTGGATCTGACTGGCCCGGCTGACCACGCCCCAGGATACCTAGGGTGGGCGAACTCTGTCACATTGGAGTCTTCCCACAGGATCGAGGAGAGCCGATAGGCGTGCTTGACCAGTTGCGAACCGTAGGTTCCGGCAGTCCAGACTCTGCATGGTACACAAATATCGAGGGGAGATTACTCAATATTTCGTCTCCTTGATTTTGGTTTTGGTCTAGAAAAGGTTCAGCTTTTTTGCTTTGGTAATTGCTTCGAAACGGCTATGGACATCTAGCTTTCGGTAGATGCGCTTGATGTGGGTTCGCACAGTTTCGATGGAAATTACGAGAGAAGTTGCCATTTCTGGTACAGTCATACTGGTTTCGAGACAACGTAAGACGTCTCTCTCCCGGTCGGTAAGTGGATCGATTAACAATGATGAGCGCGAAGCACTCGATCTTTTTCTCTGACTCTCTAGCCCACGCAGCAATTCTTCGATGTAAGGCGTTCCATTCCCTCGTGCAACCGCGTTGCGGAGCAGTTTTTCCATCGGCTCCCCTTCTCGGATAAATGCGCGAAGATAGCCTCCGCCCTCACCGAGAGAGAGCGCTTTTCCTAGAGATTTCAAGGCCTGATTTAGCTTGCCACTCGCTTGAAAAGCCAGGGCTTGAAGAATAAAAGTCTGGAGCAAATACGCAATCGCTCCCGAGTTTTGATATATCATCTCCAGGCCCGCCAACAAGCGTACGGCTTCATCCAGTGCGTTTTCATCCCCTCCCTGACCTTGGACGACCCGAACGTGAGCTAGTGTTCGATAAACCAGTTGATTCTGGTAGCTTAAATCTCTTTCTGTATCAAGTTTTCGCTCCAAAGCCCACTGTGAGGCGGCCACCAGATTCCCTTCAGCTAACCAAAATGAAACCCGCGTCGCTTTCACGTCGTCGATCCAATAGGCGGATTGTTTCTGGGCAACCTGCTCTGCTACGCTCAACACCCGATGTGCTTCGGCATATGCTCCGACGGCATGCTGCGCAATCGCCAGGTTGATAAAATTCAAGCGGTATTGGAGCCCCCACTTTCTAAGAATCTCATTGCTGATCTGGGCATGATGCAACGATCCTTCCAGGTCATTCCAGTGGCGCAAAATCGTGCTCAAGCGAAAATGGATATAGGCCGCGCCTGGGGTATAACGGCCACGTTTTTGAAAACTTGCCTCAATAAATTGGAGCGCTTCCTGGCAATAGGCATAGGCCTGATGAAGTTTGCTCTGTTCCACAAACAAACCGATCAGATCACCATATAGGGAGATGACCGCATTTGAGTCTCCGATGGTTCGTCCGGCTGCGATCCCATCTATAAATGCCTGACCGGCATCCTCGAATGCGCCAGAGCGTTGCAAAGCCGTACCCAATATAGATGCTGCTGAACATCGCAGCCGCTTATCTTCTGGAGGGAGGTATTCCAGGGATTTACGAGCATACGCGATTGTAGCCGCCATATCCGCGGAGCGCGCCTTGAGTTCGGCCTGAACATAGGCGATATAACTGCGAATGTGCTCTGCTTCCGGTGTGGCTAGCTGCTTGATCGAGCTTTCTGCCTGTTGCAGAAGCCGGGCAACCTCCTGGGTCAATCCGGTCGGCAAGAGCACATAAGCAGATGCGAGACTGAGCCAGGGGCGCGATTGGATGACGCCTGCAGGTAAAGTCTCCAACCAGCGGATCAGCGCGATCCGGTCGCGTTTTTCCAGGGTGGCGATAAAGTCCTTCTCGATCAAATCGGCAACCTGCTCAAAATTTCCTTCTGCAACACCATGGTGGATGGCCTCGCTCACCAGCCCGTTTTGTTGGTACCACTCCCTGGCCTTGCGGTGGAGTTCGGGCATCTGCCTGGAGAACTTTTGCCGTGAAATTTGCTGGATTAATTCTGCAAAAAGATGGTGGTAGCGATACCAGCAGCGGTGACCATCCAGGGGGATCACAAACAGGTTCATTTGCTCGAGTTGCTCCAGAATATCTTGGCTGTCACTCGCGCCTCGAATATGATCACAAAGTTGGGCACACATGCGGTCAAGAATGGAGGTCGTCAACAGAAAATCTTGAATTTCCGTTGATAGTCCCCGAAAAACTTCATCCACAAGATAATCGAAAACAAAGCGATGGCTGCCCGTGAAGACTTGAATGAAGCCAGGAACATCCTCCCTGTCTTTCAGGGATAAGGCTGCCATTTGTAGCCCGGCGGCCCACCCTTCGATGCGGGCTTCGAGTTGTTCCACATTTTGTCGGGATAATCCTAATCCCATGGTCTCATTCAAGAATATGGCGGTCTCTTCCAGATTGAAACGCAAATGCTGTGTGCGCATTTCTGAAAGTTCTCCGCGTGCCCGCCAACGCGCCAGGGGCCAGGGTGGATCAGAGCGGGTCGAGATAACCAGATGCATTTGAGCTGGCTGGTTTTCAAGGATCAACTGCAACAGATCATGAATTCTCGTATCTGTGATGACATGGTAGTCATCCAAAACCAGCAAGAACGGTGTTTGAATTTCCGCAATTTGATTGATCAGGTAGGTGATGAGGGCATCGCTTTCCTGAGTTTTGGCTGAATAGAGCATCTCAACAATGTCGTTTGCAATGCCAGCCGAGATTTTTTGCAATCCTTTGATTAGAAAAGCTACAAAGCTACTCCAGTCGTTATCGGCCGCATCCAAGGATATCCAGCCAACAGGGCGCTGCAATTCAGCAACCCAGGCACTTAACAATGTTGTCTTTCCAAATCCAGCCGGCCCGGATACGAGCGTCAATTTACGCTCGATCCCCTGAGACAAGCGGTTTAACAAGCGCTGACGCTGAACCAATTCTTTTCGAGTTGGGGGGATGAAGAACTTGGTGGTCAGGATTGGCGTAGACATACTCTGATTATAACCAATGCCAGGGTTAGAAATACCCCACATTCCGCACCTCCGAATGCACGGTTTCGGGAATTTCCCTAAACACAGCGGTTTAGTCGGCTGCTGCCCGAACTGCTTTGAATGCCGAACCGTCCCCCAGGTGGAATTTTATCCTGCCCTCCACCCCATTCTGTCCGGTCGACTTCAACCAACCACTTCCTGAGACCGGGTCCATTTCATCTTGTCCTTCCCAGGTGAATTCAAAACGTTCGGTTTTACCCAGCTTCACCACCTCGCCGTCTATTCCGCCAGAGACGAGGCCGAATTGAAAGTCGCCCAAACCGTCGACGCCGATGCGGATATAGGCCTGGATCTCCATATTGAAATACTCAGCGTCCCACAGCTCCATCTCGGTGATGATCCAGGTTCCGGTGAAATTCATCAAGACTCACCTCGAGGAGATCAGCCCCTCACGCCGCCATTAGATAGCATTGCCCGACCTGTGGGCCGAGCAGCCTCAGCACCTTTTGGTGGACAGGGGTCATGTTCAACACCTGACGCAATACTCGGTGGCCATTGACCGACACGGAGAGCACCTCCAAACCTTCAAAGGTCTGGAAAACCCATCGCAGGGTCGGGTTCTGGGTTGGCCGCCCCTTCTGGTCGGGGATGGTCTCAGCGTTCTGCTGGAGCGCCAGGCGCAGTTGGCGCTCTGCCAGGGAGTAGACCAACAGGGCCAGCACCATGATCATGATCAACGCCATGATCCGGCCGGGGTTCTTGAGGAACAGGCTGTCAGCGAAGAAGAGC
>JAWOHN010000178.1:0-5357 GCA_046485135.1 Anaerolineales bacterium
CTGGCTGCCACCGTTTATCTGAGCATCCTGGGCAAACACGGGCTGCGCCAAGTAGCAGAGCTGTGCTATCACAAAGCCCATTACGCCGCCCAGCAGTTGGCAGCCTTGCCTGGCTATCAGCTCTGGTCAGAGGGGCCTTTCTTCCACGAGTTTGTCCTGCGCTGCCCGCGCCCAGTGGCAGAAATCAATGAGCTCTTGCTGGAGAACGGCATCCTGGGCGGCTACGACTTGAGCCAGGATTATCCAGAGATGAAAAACAGCATGCTCCTGGCTTTCACTGAAATGAATTCAAAAGATGAGATCGACCTGCTGGTCTCGGCTTTAGCGGAGGTGTCCAATGACTGAGCCCCTGTTATGTGAAATATCCCAGCCCGGCCGGAAGGGCTTCCGCTTTCCGCAGCCCGACGTACCTTTGGCGCCGCTGCCGGAAAAGCTGACCAGAGAGCACCTGCCTATGCCAGAAGTGGCCGAGATCGACGTCGTCCGCCATTTCACCTGCCTGTCGCAGCTCAATTACAGCATCGATACGGGCTTCTATCCCTTAGGCTCCTGCACGATGAAATACAACCCCAAGATCAACGAAGAGGTGGCTCGTATACCCGGTTTTGCCCATGTGCACCCCTTGCAACCAGTGGAAACGGTGCAGGGCTGCCTGCTGATCATGTACGAGCTGCAAGAATATCTCAAAGAGATCGGCGGTTTCGCGGGATTGACTCTCCAGCCGGCAGCCGGCGCCCAGGGCGAGTTGACCGGTGTGCTGATCATCCGCGCCTACCATCACGCTCGCGGCGACGACCAGCGCATCAAGATTCTCATCCCCGACTCTGCCCATGGGACCAACCCTGCCACTTCGGCTATGAGCGGCATGCAGGTCGTGCAACTGCCATCGGACGAACGTGGCAATGTCAACCTGGAGGCGCTGCGAGCGGAGTGCGATGACAGCCTGGCCGGCATCATGATTACCAACCCCAACACGCTGGGCTTGTTCGAAGAGAATATCGAGCAAGTCTGCCAGATCGTCCACCAGGCCGGCGGGTTGGTGTATGGCGACGGCGCCAATATGAACGCGCTGTTGGGCATCGCTCGTCCAGGCGAGCTGGGCATCGACGTGATGCATTACAACCTGCATAAGACCTTTTCCACCCCGCACGGCGGCGGCGGACCCGGCTCTGGGCCTGTGGGAGTAGTCGAAAAACTGCTCGACTTCTTACCCGCGCCGGTCGTCACCATCCTCGAAGAGGGCGACGACGACACGCCTCCGTTGTATGGCTTTGCCTATCCTGAAAAGAGCATCGGACGGGTCAAATCGTTCTTCGGCCAATTTGGGATGATGCTGCGAGCCTATACCTATATCCGCATGCACGGACCAGATGGTTTGCGAAAGGTTTCGGAATATGCCGTCCTGAACGCCAACTACCTGCTGGCTCAGGTGAAAGGCGTCTACCCCCTGCCCTATGACCGGGTCTGCATGCACGAGTTTGTGGTCGAGGGTCGCTGGGCGGACGTGCCCGATGTGCATGCTCTGGATATCGCCAAGCGCCTGATGGATTACAATTTCCATCCCCCCACCAACTATTTCCCGCTGATCGTGCACGAAGCGCTGATGATCGAGCCGACCGAGTCGGAAAGCAAGCAAACCCTGGATGAGTTCGCCCAGGCGCTGCTGAAGATCGCCGAAGAAGCCCGCAGCCAACCGGAGCTGCTCAAAGAAGCCCCTCATAACACGCCGGTCGGCCGGCTGGACGAAGTCAAAGCCGCCAAAGAGCTGGTGCTGTGCTGCGCGGTGGATGTCTTTGGAGGAGATTAGAGTTCTATAGCCATTGGCAGAGATTCTGATGACGAAAAGGGCTGTCGGAGAAAATAACCGCCAGCCCTTTTTCAGTATCCAGCTCGCTAATCGGTTACGTACCCCAGCGCAGCGCGGTAGTCTTCACCGGCGCGTCCCATAGTTTGGTCAGGTCGTCATCCAGCTTAACCAGGGTAATAGAGGCGCCAGCCATGTCCAATGAGGTGACATAGCTCCCGATCAGATTACGGGTGATCTTGATCCCTTCCTTCTCGCATATATCGTGAAGCCGGTTGTAAACAACATACAGTTCAACCAGCGGGGTGCCGCCCAAGCCGTTAACCAGAGCCCATACTTCGTCCCCTCGCTTGAACGGAAGGTCGGTGATGATCGCTTCGGCCAAGATGTCGGTGATCTCATTGGCTGATTTAATCGGCATGCGTTTGCGGCCAGGCTCACCGTGGACGCCAACACCGATTTCCATCTGATCGTCTGGAAGATCGAATGTGGGTGTGCCTTTCGAAGGCACCGTGCACGAGGTGAGAGCCATGCCCATACTTCGGCCCCAGTCGTTGGTTTTTTTGCAAATAGCGGTCACTTCGGCTAGAGAGCGCCCTTGCTCAGCAGCAGCGCCGCATACTTTCTCGGCAAATAGAGCGGTTCCTAAGCCGCGCCGGCCTTGCGTCCAGGTGGAGTTTTCTACCGCAACATCATCCGCGATCACAACCATCTCCACATCAATTCCTTCAGCGCGCGCTAAATCACCACCGATCTCGAAGCTCATCACATCCCCGCTGAAGTTTTTTGCGATATTCAAGACACCTTTTCCGCCATTGGCTAACCGGTCGGCAACCAACACTTGCTCTGGGGTTTGGCAGGTAAAGATCTCGCCATCGACGGCCACATCTAACATACCTGGTCCAACGAAACCATAGTCCACCGGTTCATGGCCGCTGCCCGTGCCGGAGACAATACCCACCTTTCCCGCTATCGGCGCATCCACACGAACCACATAATACGGATCCAGACTAACCTTTACGAGGTCAGGGTGGGCTTTACCAATTCCCATCAGCTCTTCTTTGATCACATCATCTACATTATTTATTAGTTTCTTCATCGAGCTCTCCTTTCCAGGGTGAATGGGGTTAAATTGTTGTGGTGGCTGTATTGGACAACCAAATCCAAAGCCGTTAAAAACATTATACAGACTTTTTGTGTCGAGTTCAATATAATTACTCATGTTCGGATAAGAGTTCGGACAACATCTAAATTCGGGTCATTGTGAGTAAATCTACAGCACGGCCTCCCTCAATGTTGGCCAAACTGTTAGTTTGGCCAGAAGTGTATATTAAAAATGTAAAACCACCGGAAATGTCTGACTTAATTTTTCACAAGGAATGATTATTATTAAGACGATTGCGATTTCCTTTTATCTAAGTAAATCCCCCAACAAGCTGGTAGTCCTTGCCGGCTTATCCGGCTCCGAAAAATTTACCCTGGAATTTGATATCCCTCACAAGGAGGGCCAGCGCAACGTTGGCAAACGACGCAATCTATCCGCCTCACAAAAGACCGCTATCTTACGCCTGCTTTTACAGTAAGTTAAGAGTCATCCGCAATTTTAATGCCTCTGCGATATTAACAGGCGCAGCCAAACGCGAGCCAGAAGGCTTCTAATCGATCTGGTCAACCAGGCTATGGATAATGAGAGGCCAGGGCAATTGCTCATCCGTCTCACCGCCCAACCGGACGATGACAATATTTTTCCGGGGAGCGACGTAGATGATTTGGTGATAACGCCCGGCAGCATAGAAATCATAACTACCGTCAGCGTTTTTATATCCCCACCAGTGGTATTTGTAATAACCGGTCATTCCGGGCGTAGCCGAGCCAAGCTCCCATGCGCCATCCGGCGAAGTGGACTTACGCACCCAGTCTGCCGGCAGAATTTGCTGCCCATTCCAATGACCCTCATGCAGAAAGATCAATCCAAAGCGGGCATAGTCGATCGCGCGGGCATTGATCCCACTCTCCATTTTTTCGAAGGCTGAGCTCCTGCCATCGAGACTCCACGAGGCGGCATATTCAGCCCCCATCGGCGCCCAGAACTTCTCCTGAAGATATTCCGCCACATGCATCCCGCTCACGCGCTCGAGGATCAAGCCTTCCAGCAAGGGATGGTAGTTGTTATAAAGAAAAGCCTGTCCGATTGGCGCATCTCCAGTTCTGACACCCAATGCTACCCGGCGCAGATCGGGAGAATAATAGGTCAGCGCATCCTCGCTAAAAGGGATCTGGTAAAAGGGCAGGTCCTCATTGTGGCGATAGCGGATACCGGTGCTCATCAACAACAGGTCGCGGATGGTTAGCGCGTCCAGGCCACGCCCGGAAATCTCAGGGATATATTGGACGACCGGATCATTCACCGACGATATCCTGCCCTCCGCGATGGCGGCGCCGATCATGGCCGAGTTGAAAGATTTGGCAGAGGAAAAAGAGGTAAGGATCGAGTCACGCTGCGCGCCATTGAAGTAGCCCTCGTAGATGATTTGATCGTCTTTCACCACGATGAACGCTCTGCTGTCGCCTCGCTGGTTGAGGTCTGCCAGGTTTTCACTGCGCTCTCCTGCGGCATAGGGAACGTTAATGGTCTGCGGAAGTGATCCATTGGATATGCTCAATGTCGAGGCCTGGCTTGCATTCAACACTACCCGTTCGGGGAAAAGCAGGTAGTCATTGATGTCAGACTGGCCATACATCAATAACCGCCGCGCGTACTCGGGCGAGTCAAAGATACTCAATGCAACCAAAACCGCCAGAAACAAGGACAAAATCAAGAGGAGAAAAATTCCCAATAGTCTTAGAAGAGTCGCTCTCATAAACACCGCTTTCCTTTCATATTGGCAATTCGAATCCTTGTTGGTCCATTAAATTTAGATGCCTGATTTTACCTTCAAATCTAGTTCCCAAATCAAAACTGGCATATTTCTTGCCCCATACTAAATATGGCTCTTTGGGATTTGCCGTTAGAATGGTCCAGATTTGGGGTTCCACCACGGCGATTCCTAAAGGCCCCTAGATGTTGGGTGAAAAATGATACAATATCCGTCCTATATCGGTAGGTGGAAGGAATATGGCCAGGTTATCTTCAATCAAGCTCGTCACACAAAATCCCCGGGTTGAGGTGCACCTGCCGGACGGCAGGGTCCTGTCTGGAGCGCGCGGCGCGCCGGTGAAAGATTTCCTGCAAGCGCTGCCCGAGCGCGATGATCCGCCCATTGTAGGCGCGGTGATCAACGGAGAGCTGCGCGAGCTGACCTGCCCGGTCGTCATGGAAGCCACCGTCCGCCCGGTTACTATGGGCGAGCCTGACGGCATGCTCATCTATCGCCGTTCTTTGACTTTCCTGATGGACGACGCCTTCGATGATTTGTACCCCGCCGCCACCCTGACCATCGATCATTCGGTGGCTTCGGGGGGATATTTCTGCCAGGTGACTGGCCGGCCCCCACTTAATGAGGCCGAGCTGGTAGAGTTGGAAAACCACATGAAGAAGTTGGTAGCCCAGGAC
>JAWOHN010000129.1:0-26203 GCA_046485135.1 Anaerolineales bacterium
TCTTGATTTCTGCATCACGGCCCTGGCGAGCAGCTTCGTCGCATAAGCGACGGAACTCGCTGTGGGAAATATCTGGACCGGCATATACCTTGAGAGCCTCATTGGAACGCACAACGGCCTCGGTGGTGCGATAAGCCCAATCTAGAAAATCTTTCTCCATGGAAGACAAGATGCGCGCATCTGTCAATGGGGCTTCAATTGAAGCGAAGCTGGCTCGCGGGTCTGGGTGCTTATCCAACAAGTGGGGATCGATCGAAGAGGTCTGGTAGTTATCCCAACGTACCAGGCCGCGCCGGTCAGGCGCTTCTACCACCACCGTCCGTTGGATGGTGGTATCCAGGTTATATTTCCTGTTCAGAAATCGAACCGAGGCTTGCGCCAGGAGCACAGGTCGATACAACAAGCCCTGGCTGACAGCCTGCGCGGGATAAGGCTTGCCAGCAGCCTTAAAAGCCTGAGTAAGGGTCAGGTTGTTCGGCAGGAAATATTCCCGCACCCCGCTGGGAACTGCCGGGCGAGTCGTAGTCGCTGCCAGCGGCGCTTGAAACGAGCTGGTAGCAACACTAGTCTGGGATACACCTGCCTGGGCTGGCGCGCCCCACGCGCCGGTAGCCGGCTGAGCAGAAGATTGTGTGACTGGCGGGTAGCTGCTCTGGACATTCTTGAGCTGGTTGAGCAAGGGGATTTGCGCTCGAGTCAACGGCCCGGCCAGGTAGTTCATCACAAAACGGGTCCTGAACAACTGCGGTCCCCCACTCGTGGCTGAAGCAGGCGCGTGCACATTGTGCAGCAGGAAAACGCGTTTGCCCAGGGTAGAGATCAGCCGGTCAAATACAGAGCGATTGATGTCTCCTGACATGGCGCCTTGTAAACCATCCAGCAGTCGCTGTTTGTCCTGATCTGTTTGCAGCTTGCCGATGAACCAGGTTCCGGCATTTGAAAGAGCCTTGTAATCCACATCGACCGGGTTCTGAGTGACCAGCACCAGCCCCACGCCAAAAGCGCGCGCCTGTTTAAGCATGCGCAGCATCGGCTCTTTCGAGGGGGGATTGCTGACAGGTGGCAGGTAACCAAAGATCTCATCAAAATATAAAATGGTGCGCAGAGAAGTGCTTCCACCTTGGGTCCGCATCCAGGTTTCGAAAGCGGAGAAGAGCAGGGTCACAAAAAACATCCGCTCTGTATCTGATAGGTGAGCAATATAAAAGACGCAATGGCGAGGCCGCCCATCCGCTGTATACAGCAAGCTGGGGATATCCAGCGGCTGACCTTCGATCCATACCTGGAAAGCAGGCGCTGCCAGGATATTATTCAGCGACATAGCCAGGCCAAACCGGTCCTTTTCAGGGAAAAAGGTGTTTACGTCAAATACGCCCAGTTTTTGGAAAGGCGGCGACTGTGTCTGCAGGATCAGCTCGCTCAGGTCCAGGTCGCGCCCCTGGCTCCAGGCATGCTCAAAAATATTAGCCAGCAAGATATGCTCCCTGGAGCGGACCGGGTCCACATCCCTTGACCCTACCAACCCCAACAAGGCCGTGACGGTCGATGAAATCTTCTCCCGCAGCATCTCCCGGTTCCCATCCCAGCTGACGGACGGCGCCTGCAACGAGGCCAGGATGCTGACCGGAATGCCGGCGTCCGACCCAGGCGTGTACACGGCATACTCCACCGAGTTCTGCAAAGCGGTCAGGCGCTCCGCCCCGATACCGATCTTGGCTAAGCTTTCTTTCCAAAGTGTAGCCGTTTCCGCTGCAACTTGCTCAACACTCTTTCCCTCCCGGCGAGCCTGGTCAGCATTGATCCAGGGCTGGAAATCCTCGGGGGCCATGTTGGGGAAATGCAGCAGAGTGTTGGTGATATCCCCTTTAGGATCGATCATCAAAGCAGGGATCCCATTTAAAGCAGCTTCTTCCATCAGCCCCACGCACAAACCGGTCTTGCCCGAGCCAGTCATGCCAACCACCACCGCGTGCGTGGTCAGGTCAGCCGGATCATACAGAAGCTGGTTTTCCGTTGGTTGTCCAGTAGCAGGGTCAATGAGTGAGCCGAGGAAAAATTTATTGTTGGTAGCCATGAGACCTTCCCTTTCTTATTGATTAACCTGTGCTTCTTGAAATATACGCGCAAATTCAGCCATAAATTGAGCGGCGATGGCAGGATCATGGATCACGAGCGTATTTTCATCGTTCCGCTTTTCGGCATTTGCGCTGAAGTTATATGAACCGGTAATGACAGTCCCCTCATCGATGATGATGACTTTATGGTGCATATTGCGTGGATTGCCATCTAAACGCACGTCCAGCCCGGCTTCCCTCATCAACACAAATTCACCCCCAATATTCGAGCCCACCTGGGAAGATTCAAACACACCAGCCACGCTCACACCCTCAGCCGCCTTTGCAAGCATTGCGCTGGCGATATCATCCGATGTAAATGAAAAGGCCAAAAAGTGAATGGATTCCCGCGCGCCCTGGATGTGCCGGATGATTTCCGCGGCCGTGCCATCGTCAGGGGAGAAATATATTTCAATTTGAGTGTTATTTATCGTTACTGAGGGATAGGGAGTCTGCGGCAGCGTTTTATCCCCAAACAGGTCTTGCTCAAACATTTCATTGAACTCCGCAGTGTAATTTGCCGCCATTGGGGCAGAGCGGATACGGATCAGGTTATTGTTATTGCGATAGACATCGCTGACAGTAAAGTTCAGCGAGCCGGTCCATACCTCTACCCGGTCAATAATCACAAACTTATTATGCATGGTGCTCTCGCGGCGGTCACCCAGGACTGGAATTCCAGCAGCTTTGAGCTGTCCGATTTCGGGCTCATCCATAAAATCGCTCTCAACCACCATGCGCACCGTTACCCCCCGGCGGGCAGCTGCTAGCAATGCATCACGCAAGCTCCACAAATTGAGTTGGTGGGCCGCAACATCCACGCTCAGATGGGCTTCTTCAATGGCCTTAGCCAGGGGTTCATCTGGGCCTCCCCGGTAAGAGGCGGCCTGCTTGTCATCCGGCCTGGTGAAATAGATATCATACCAGCCAGTTTCTGCAGTCTCTATCTTAGTAGGGACAGCAGTTTGTGTCGCTCCCAAATTTGAACAAGCACAGCTCATCCAAACCAACAGGATAAAACATAAAATTTGTTCCAGTTTCCTTTTGGAAAAACCCATCCTAATAATTATAGCGGGAGCACGCAAATATTGTTCCTGAATTTTAGGTTGCGAACGGCGTGCGCCGTTCGCAACCTAAAATTCGCAATTCACCAACAACTTATTAGTTCACCCATTATAGCAGAATAAGGCGCTTAGCTGCTCCGTTTTATGGTAGACTAATGCGGTTTGAGAGTTCTTCGGGATTTACCGTAGAGAATGTTGGA
Organism: Anaerolineales bacterium; assembly: GCA_046485135.1. Taxonomy (GTDB): domain Bacteria; phylum Chloroflexota; class Anaerolineae; order Anaerolineales; family UBA4823; genus CAZAQS01. The sequence goes on from JAWOHN010000129.1 coordinate 3,379, forward strand.
TTTGGGGGTTCCAAATCCATGAAAACAAAGATAAGGATGATTTTATGCTGCCAAATCGAGATACCTATTCGATCAAAATTGCAGGTCTTCAACGAGAGCTACCGCTCTTTGAGGTCAAACCCGGCTTGAGGATCGCCGTGCTCAACATCCTGGGGGACACCGAGCTGGTGCAGGCTTGCGCTGAGGCGCTAGCCGAAAAGATCAGCGGGATTGACTATGAAATGCTTGTAACCGCTGAAGCAAAGAGCATCCCGCTGGCCCACGCCCTGGCGGTTAAGACCCACAACCCATATATTGTCTTGCGAAAAGCCTACAAGCCTTATATGGGAGCAGCTTTATCCACCGAAACCCATTCCATCACCACCGGTCAGCTCCAAACCCTGTACCTGGACGAAAAGGATCGCCGCTGGATTTCAAATAAGAAAGTGATCTTGCTGGACGATGTCATCAGCACCGGCTCTACCCTGCAGGGTATGCGCACCCTGATGGAACAGGCAGGGGCGCAAGTGCTGGCTGAGGCAGCCATTTTAACCGAAGGCGAGCAAAGCGATTGGAAAGATATCGTTTCCCTGGGCCATCTACCTCTGTTCAACGGAGAAGCCTAAGGAAAACAGACGATCACAATGGGGCGACCGCGCAACTGCGTGAGGAAAATCACCCTTTCTTTTTCTCCCTTCAAGCGCAAGTCGTGGATTAACGCTTCAGGTTGGAGCGGAGAACCTCGTTTTTTCACCACAATTTGGCCAATATTGTTCTCGCGTAAATAAGCCCGCAGCCGTTTCAACCCAAACGGGAACCAGTCTGCAACAGCCCACACCCGCGCGAAGGGAGTGGGCCTTTTATTTACGGCAGTCAGGTAGGCGATCTCGGGGTCGAGTTGGGCAGCTCCCAACTCCTGCCCCAGGCAGCGCACCATCCCAGCCCGCAGGACAGCCGGGTCTGGCTCATACAGGTATGCTCCCGGTTCAGCAAGGGGCAGATCTGGCTCGCTTTCACAAACCATTGAATGCTCGCCTGGCAACAGGGTAGCCCGTCGCCGGGCTGTTTTGAGGGGGCCGAACCACAGCACGGCCTCTTTGAGCTCGCCGCGTAAAGAGATAAACTCGAGCTCTGCGTTGTAAGCGCTCACTTCTTCCAGCTTCACCCCCGGAGAGATCTTCACCCCTATGGCTGGGAAATGAGGCAACCATTTGTTGACAATATCCAACGGAGGCCGGTAGCGGCTGACAGAATAAGCTCGTCTGCCGGCGCTGCGGCGAGCTGGATCAAAAAAGAGAGCCGTGCCAGAGTTTGGGCTTATGGGCAGTGGCTTTTCCAGATCGGCTTGCACAAATGAGCACCTTGCCCCTAACCCAATTGCATCCAGGTTAGCCCGAGCCATATTCAAGCGCAGCAGGTCGATATCCAGCCCCACACAAGGCGCCACGCTGGCCAGCGCCAGGGTATCGCCCCCTACCGAACAGCCTAAATCAGCCAGCTCCTGGAAGGATCGGTAGCGCTCAGCCCGGTACGAGGAAACCTCGTAAGGCGTGGACTGCTCCAGGCTTTCGCGGGTCAGGTACATGCGCTCGGCAAAGGGGAATTTTCCAGCAGCCTCACGGCGCAGGATGGCAATTGTCAGGGCGCTGCGAGCCAGCTCGACCGGGAACTGCCGGCTGAGAATAGTGAAATGGGTTAGAAAATCCGCTTCGCGTGGCTCCAGGGCCATTGCAGCCTGGATGGCTTCTTGTCCAATGGCGGTCAGCAGGGCGCGAAACGCAGGCAGGTCCACACCTAGCCGCCTTTGATCATCATCCCGGCAGCTTTGCGGCCGATCTCCACTGCAAAATTTGTCCCCCGGTCCCAGGGATAGACCTGGCTCATGCTGGCAAAATACAATCCCGCCAGCGGTGTTTGAATAGCAGGGATATTTCGAGAATGGTTCACCTCGGGTATCGGTTGTGCATAGGAAGTGCGGAAAAGCCAGGTCTTGCGAACCCAATCTGGCTGGAATTGCGGGTTGATGCGCGGCAGACTGGGTAAAAACTTGGCCAGAAGCTCTGCTTCGCTCATGCGGAAATATTCGTGATCGGGCTCCAGGTAATCGCCGATATAGACGATATGCTCCCCCCCAAAGCGCTCAGTGGAGAGGAAGTTGGTGTGTTCCACTAAGGCCAGGAAAGGAAAACCCGCCGATTTGGGAATGTTGTACCAATAATAACCCTGCTCGGACAGTCGTTTCTTCAATGCCAGAACCATGACCACAGCCCCCATACTCTTAAGATCGAGCAAGCCTTTCAGGTAATCTGGCGGAAGGGTTGGGGCCATGCGGGCCAGTAAGGCCGGGGAGGTCGTCACCAGGCATTGGTCAAATACCCGTCCGCCAGCCTCGAAATCCAGGCGTAGACCCCCGCTTGGCTCAGCAGATATGGAGCGCACGGGTGTGGAAAGATGAATCTCAACGCCCATTTCGCGCAGGTGGGCCGCAAAACGGTCCGAAAATTCCTGAAAACCGCCCTGAAAGGTACCCAGCCGGGTCGTCCTGGCCTTGATGCGCGCCCACAACCAGGCCATATTAACGACCTTCGAGTAGCGCTCACCAAACTTACCCACCATCATCGGCTCCCACATCATTTCGTAGACCCGGTTTCCAGCCCATTTACGCATCCAGGCATCGACAGTGGTTTTTTCCAGAGCGCGCCAATCGTTCGTCAGCTTCAGAAATAGACCTACCAGTCCAAAACGAATTTTATTCAGTCCCCAGCCCAGCCCGGGAAACAGCGCCATTTGTGGGATTGCGTCAAAAGGGAAGAACTTGCCCTGGTGGTACATGACGGTATAAGGTCGGGGGAAGATGACCTGGTCGCTCCAACCCAGCTCATGGATCAAGCCCAGGATATGCCCGTCCTTTTGAAACCAATGGTGGTAAAACTTCTCCACCGACCAATCCCAGTGGGGTTCTTTAAAGCCGGCAGCCAGACCGCCGACGTAGTCAGCAGCTTCAAAGACAGATACCTGTCGCCCCTGGCGGGCCAGGTCATAGGCAGCCGCCATGCCGCCAATCCCAGCTCCAATCACAGCCACCTGCTGCGAGGAGCGTCCCGCAACACTTGCCTGCATCTCACTCAAACTTGGGCTCCATCCTTTCCACCCCTTGCATGCCCTCTCTCCACTTGATCCCCTCTCGGGCCAGATAGTAAGCCCCCAATGCAGTGATCGGCAGCCACAGCGCAATATGTAATACCAAAGTGTATCCTGCAGCTAAGGCCCGCTCGACTCCGTAAGCCGCCAAAACAGCAATACCGGGTGCATCAAAGGTACCCACATAACCCGGTGCAGACGGAATGGTGGTCGCCAGGTTTACGATACCGTTCATCAGCATCAGTGCAAAAAAGCTAACATCAATACCGGGAAAGGCATGCATAACGAACCAATATTTACCCGTCTCCAGCAACCATATGACGACCGAGGTAACAAAGACCATCAAGGCCTCGCGTGGTGAGCGCAGAGATTCAAGCCCACCTAAAAAGCGCCCGGATAATCCAAGCACCTTCTCCTGCAGCCGCTGTGGAACAAAGCGTAACACAACAGCTCTGACGATTGATTCTGCCTTCTCGGGAAACATGGCTCCGGTCAGGAACACCAGCAAAGCGCCGGTGAAAGCAGCAGTCCCAAATAAAGCGGCCATCTGGATATTGCCGATAAAACCCGAATCGGCCGTCAGCCGGGCCAGCTCCGGCAGGTTGAGGAACACAAACGCCAGCATGACCACGCCGTCAAAGACACGCTCTACAATAATCGTCGCCAGCGAAGCTGAAATGGACACCCCTTCCCGCCGTTTTAGCACCACTGCCCGCAGCACCTCACCAGCCCGGACAGGATAGATGTTGTTGCCCATATAGCCAATGGCAACCACCGGGAACATAGAACGGGTGGAGATGGCCTTAACGGGTCGCAACAGGTAATGCCAGCGCCAGGCCCGCGCCCACACCCCAACAAAGTAAACCGCAACGCCCGGCAACAGCCACCAATAGTTGGCGCCCCGGATGGCTTCCCCAAGATCTTCCAGGTGCAGGCCGCGCAACGCGATATACATAAAAACAATGCTGATCAGTACTCCCAACCAGAATTGCCATCTTCTCATCGCGTCATTCTACCACGTGAGCATGCCCGCTGATGAAGATGCTTCAAGGGCAACAGGGCGGCGAGAATTAGGATCTTTGGGATTAACGTAGTGAAATCCCAGATTTGGGACAGGTATAATTGAGCCCATGGATCTACAAGTATTATGTGGACAAGCAGCCCCAGATTTTGCCTTGCCTGATTTGGATGGTATTCTGCACCGGTTAAGGGATTTCCGCGGCCGCATTACCATCTTAAATTTTTGGTCGGCAGAATGCCCTTGGGTGGAACGTAGCGACCGCGAGTTAAATTCTCAGCTGACTGTGTGGGGCGAGACAGTCGTGTTGCTGTCAATTGCCTCGAATGTCAATGAAGCCGTTGAGCTCCTCCGGCGTGTTTCTCGGGAACGACACCTGCCCCAACTTCTGCACGACCAGCATCATTTGGTTGCTGGTCTGTACGGCGCTCAAACCACGCCTCATGTATTTGTCATTGACCGGCAGGGAATCCTGCGCTACCAGGGAGGCTATAACGATCTGACCTTTCGCAAACGGGTGCCATCCAGGCATTACTTGACAGAAGCAGTCGAGGCTCTCCTGGCTGGCGAGCTACCGGAGCTCGAGCAAACCCCACCTTATGGCTGTTCCATCGTCCGCTTTGCATAAGTAAGATAAATCCGGAATCAGATTGCTCAGAGGCTTAATAATTCAGCTCTCCTCTGGCTCTGAGCTCTTTGGGCAGCAAGCTGGCATAGATCATAGCGTTGGTTGGGGTAGCTACTCCGCTTTCTAAACCAAGCCTGACCACTGCACCAGTCTGCGAGCCCAGCTCAGAAGGTCGCCCCTCCAGGATATCTCGTTGCATGGATGCCATGGTGCCAGCCGGCATCCCATCAATCATAGCCAGGATCCTATCTGCCACAGCCTCTTCCAAACTGACTTTATGCCCCCTTGAAACTGCTGCAATCTCTTGCAGGACTTGTTTCAACACCTGGCGGGTCTCGGGCAATTGACGAAAGATTCCCACAGGGGCTCCGGTTATCGCCCCAATCCCACTGATTGAGGCAATAAATATGAATTTCTCCCACATAGCAGCCTGGATATTATCAGGGACATCAACCCGTACCCCGGCTTGCTCAATGGCTGCTTTCAAGCGTAAAACACGCTCACTTAACTGGTTGTTAAGCTCACCAAAGGCGATATAAGGCTCAATACCGGTATGGCGGATATAACCCGGAGCGGCCAGGTGGCTGGCGATCCGACACAAGCCGCCCAAGACGGCCTGTTTTCCCAACACTGCCGCGATCTGTGTGGGAGCATCTACGCCATTTTGGAGCGGTACAACGCAAGTTCCCTCTCCCACAAGAAATCGCATTGCCAGCGCGGCTTCTGGAACTTGCCAGGCTTTGACCCCAACCAAAACTGCGTCCACCACTCCCACCCGAGACGGATCATCCGTGGCCTGGACTGGATTGACGATAAAATCCCCTGCCAGGCTCTCCACGCGTAAGCCCTGGGTTTGCAAAGCGCGCAAATGATCTCCCCGGGCAATGAAGACAAGCTCCTGCCCGCTCAGCGCCAGGCGCCCACCAAAGTAACCGCCGACTGCCCCTGTCCCAAATACAGCAATTCGCATTGTCCCACCTCTTCCTTTCCATCATTACTTGTTTTTCAGAAATTATATCTTCCAATTCCAAAGTAACTACCTTGACAATGTCATGTTTATCATGAGAAGTCCGATAGTGACTGCATAACCGTGACGAGAAGCTACAAACTGGGCAAAAATCGAGTAAAATGGCAATCAGTATCTGCCAGTTTGCTGGAGTCGATTCTAAGTTATAGGATGCGTTATCACCTAACCCGTCCGAAGAACTGAGGAAAAAACATGAATGATAAAGATAGTGCCCAAAATGTAATCCAAAGTTACCGGAAGCGCCAGAATATGGCGCAAAAGGCGCCTTTGATCTTTGGCATCGCAGCTTTATTACTGATCATTGGAGCTGGCGCCTTGATATTTTGGCTGACAGGGCCCGATATTCCGGGAGTTTCCTTATTTGCCACTGAGACCCCAACGCCCACTGACACTCCCACGCAGACCCCTACCAACACGCCTACGTTCACCCCAACGGTAACGGATACACCTGAACCAACCGAGACCCCTACCCCAACGCTTACGCCGACTGCATCAGGACCCTTTGTCTACACCGTTGAAGAGACCGATTTAGGACTTAGCACCATCGCCACCAAATTCAACACGGATATTCCGACCCTGTTGGCGCTCAACCCGTCCATCGACCCGGCCACATTGATCATCTATGTGGGACAAGAGATTATCATCCCTGCACCAGACACGCAACTACCCACCGCCACCCCCATCCCAGCTGGATGGAGGGGTACCATTGAATACCGCGTTGAAAGCGGTGAGACATTGGGTGAGCTTGCCGAGAGATTTAATAGCACCGTCGATGCAATCGTCCGAGAAAACAATCTCACCAATCAGAATGAGTTGTTTGAGGGAATGATACTGAAGATCCCGGTGAATCTTGTCACACCGGTGCCCACCCGAACCGAGGGCGCCACATTACCCCAAGCGCCAACATCTACGGTGCAACCGACCAATACCGCCACACCCACCGATTAGTGAGCAGCCGGTAAGATAGAAATACATCAAATCGAGTAGGCGGCGGGCAAATATGCCTGCCGCCATATTTTTTGTTAATATCTTGAATTCGGGATAACAAAGATTAGTAAGCACTCAAATGATGTTCCTAATAAAGTTGAAACCTTGACAGATGAATGATCAAGGCTATAATTGAAAATGATTTTCAATATCAATAACAGGAGAATTACCGGTTATGCACAGATTTACACCCCCTCTCATACTTATCTTGCTGATGTTGGCTGCGGTAGCATGTACAAGCCAGGCGCCGTCACAGGCAGACCAGATCACAACGCCCCGCGTGCTGGTCGTAGAAAACTTCCTGGCAGATATCGTGCAAAACGTCGCCGGAGAGCGCCTTACCGTTCAATCGTTAATCCCTGGCGGCGTCGACCCACACAGTTACCAACCCACTCCGCAGGATGTGGCTCGCATCGCTGAAAGCGATTTGCTGATCCTCAACAAGCTCGGTATGGAAGAGGCTTTGGAAAATGTGCTCCTAAATGCCGGCGGAGATTTTATCCTGGTGGAAGCATCCGCCGGTTTGGTCGACCGCGCCGAGAAGGACGAGCACGACGAAGATGAAACCCATCTGCAGGAAGAAGAGCAGCACGGTGAAGATGCCGGTCATCATCATGACGGTGATCCCCACTTCTGGCTAAACCCGCTCAACGTGATTACCTACGTAGAAAATATCCGCGACGGCCTGATCCAGGTAGATCCTGATGGAAGGCAAGATTATACTGGCAATGCCGACGCTTATATCGTCAAACTAAAGGACCTGGATGCCTGGATCGTTGAGCAGGTTGACCAGATCCCCACACAGCGCCGGCTTTTGGTCACCAATCACGAAAGTCTGGGATATTTTGCAGACCGGTATGGCTTCAAAGTCGTTGGCGCCATCATCCCCAGCGTTACCACCGGAGCAACGCCAAGCGCGCAGGATCTAGCGGCATTAACCAGGCAAATACTGGAAAGCGGCGCCCCGGCCATCTTCCTGGAAACCGGCACAAACCCTCGCCTGGCTGAACAACTGGTTGCAGAAACGGGCATTAAAATCGCTCCGGGGATCTACAGTCACTCTACAACCGCTGGGGAAGGGCCCGCCTCTACTTACCTGGAAATGATGAGATACAACACTACTGTAATTGTGGAAGCGCTGAAGTGAGGTAATCGATACCTTGTTTAAGAAAAAGAGTACTCAGCAACTTACAGTTAAATCATTAACTCATGTTGAACCGGCGCGCCTGGAATTAGAGCATGTTACCGTCGGGTACAATGGCGCACCGGCCCTTAAGGACGTATCCCTTCAGATTCCGCACGGGGCACGGGTTGCGGTGGTTGGGCCGAATGGAGCAGGCAAGTCAACCCTCTTTAAAGCCCTGGTTGGCCTGTTGCCCATTCAAAAAGGGCATATTTTGGTGCACGGCTTACCCTTAGGAGACCACCAGGATTGCGTCGCTTATGTACCTCAAAGGGAAGAGGTCGACTGGCGCTTTCCTGCTACCGTCCAAGACGTGGTTTTGATGGGACGATTCGGCCAGTTGGGCTGGTTCAAGCGCCCCACAGAGCGTGATCGCCAACTGGCTGCACAAAGCCTGGAGCAGATGGGTATTGTCCATCTGGCAAATACCGCCATTGGCGATCTTTCTGGAGGACAACAGCAACGGGTTTTCCTGGCACGCGCCCTGGCTCAGCAACCTCATATCCTTCTTATGGATGAGCCCTTTACCGGGGTCGACGCTGCCACCCAAGAAATCACCTTATCCCTCCTCGAGCAACTTGAGGTTCAACAGGTGACCATCCTGGTCTCTACCCATGATCTGAAACTGGCAGCCGAACGCTTCAAACAGGTCCTGCTGCTTAACCGTCGCCTGATCTCCTATGGAACTCCGGAAGAAGTCTTCACACCCATGTCTCTAAATCAAGCTTTTGGTGGGAAGATCCTCTTTCTGCCAGGGGGAGGTGTGGTTGTAGATGAATGCTGCCCTCCTGAGGAAACAATCTTATGATGATACAACCCGTGACATCTCGAATCGCAGGAGTGCACCCATGCTGGAATGGCTGATTGATCCCCTGACCTACGGTTTTATGCAGCGCGGGCTGATGGCTTCTTTGATCGTTGGCATCCTGTGCTCAGTGATTGGTTGCTATGTCGTTTTACGCTCGATGGCCTTCCTGGGGGATGCCCTGGCGCATGCAATCCTCCCTGGAGTTGCCATCGCCTATTTATTAGGAGGCAACCTGCTGATCGGAGCCTTAATTGCAGCCATCTTGGTCGCTTTGGGGATCGGTTTTTTCTCAAACCAGGGCGCTCTACGCGAGGATACAGCCATCGGTATTCTGTTCGCAGCCGCCCTGTCCCTGGGGGTTGTCCTGATCAGCAGTATAAAAACTTACGCTGTCGATCTGACCCATATCTTATTCGGGAATATCCTGGGGGTCAGCGTTGCCGATCTCTGGCTAACCGGAATATTGAGCTTGGTTGTGCTAGGTACCATCTTCCTGCTCTACAAAGAGTTTCTGGTGATCACCTTTGACCCGGTGCTGGCAGCCACCATGCGCCTGCCTGCCCAACTTCTGCGCAACCTGATGTTAATCCTGCTGTCCTTCACTGTGGTGGTTTCGTTACAAACGGTTGGCGTAGGCTTGGTAGTGGCCATGTTAGTAACGCCAGGCGCTACTGCCTACCTGCTCACCCGCCGCCTGCCCAGCATGATGCTCGTTTCTGCCGGTTTTGGTATCATTTCCAGCCTTGCTGGTCTGTACTTCAGCTACTATGCCAACGTAGCCTCAGGCGCAGCCATTGTCTTGACCGCAACAGCGATATTCTTGCTTGTTTTTATGATTGCACCGCAGCGTGGCGTTATCTGGCAGCATGTGCGATCCGGACGCTCTCTCTCTTAGGCATAATCATGGAAGTCTCGCCCAATTCTTCATCAAAAACCGCTTCAGAATGGCTGAAATGCTTGCAAGAGAACGGCTATCGCCTGACAGACCCTCGCCAAACAGTCGTCGAGATTATTGCTTCCAGCCAGCACATTTTGAGCCCCTTGGATGTTTATGAAAAAGCCCGCAGCTCCTATCCAAAGATCGGCCTGGTAACCGTTTACCGGACTGTCGAGAAGTTAGAGGAGCTAAACTTGATCCAGCGAGTGCACCAGCCGTCCGGTTGTCACGCTTTCATTGCTGGGTTCTCCGGTCACGAGCATTTGCTCATCTGCGAAAAATGTGGGCGGGCAGTTTACTTTGAGGGTGACAAGATCGATGCTTTAATGGCTAATGTTGAAAATGAAAGCGGCTTCAAGGTGCACGACCACTGGTTCCAGCTCTTTGGAGTCTGTTCCGACTGCCAGTAAACGCAGCTAGGGCAATTTTCGGCTGGCTGCCTCGATCCGTTCCAATATTTCTGCCGCTTCTGCTTCATCCGCCAAGCGTACCCGCCCTTCTCTATCTACATGGGTAGGGATCAGCTCGTAGCCCATGTAGCGATCCCCCTCATATTCAACTCGCAAGATCAGCCCCTGCTGCGTCTCCCGGGACCAGTTTTGGTCGAAGACGAAATTCCCCAGCCCGTAAAAAACCTGCACGCCGTCGATCTCTTGCACAGCCTGCACTACATGAGTGTGATTGCCCACCACCAGGTCTGCTCCCGCCTCTACCGCAACCTGGGCGAAATGAAGTTGGTAATAGTTGGGGTTTGGGCTGTATTCCGGGCCCCAATGCGGCATAGCAATGACCACATCCGAGACCTGCCTGGCAGCGGCAATGGAAGCCCGTAGATTATCGTCATCCAACACCGCGATCCCGGGTTTATCAGCACCCGCAAATGCCATTGGCTCGATCTGCCCCAAAGAAACTATACCAAAGCGCACCCCCATCACATTCACAACGACTGGCTCCAAAGCCTCTGCCAGGTTGTTACCCGCCCCCACCGGTATCACACCGGCCTGGTGCAGGTTCTCCAAGGTATCCAGGAAAGCCCGGTCGCCGCAGTTCGACAATCCGCAGTTCTTGATGTGGTTGGTGGCAACACTCATCACGTCGAAACCGGCTTCAGCCAGAGCCGCCGCGTTCCTGGAATCCCCAACCAAGACAAATGTGGGCACACAACCGGTGGGAGGTGGGTAATCACTGATAGTAGCATTCAGCGTCCCCACAGCCAGATCGGCCTCCTGGATCAAATGGCGCACCTCGGCATAGGGGTAACCGGGGTCATCCCGTTTATCGATACCCGCCTGCACACAGCGGGCTGGGACAATGATGCCCGTGAACAGGAGGCTGATCTTAGGCGGGTGGGTAGGAGAGGCAGTAAAGGTGGCGGTTGGGGTGTGGGTGATGGTGGGAGCTGGAGTATGGGTAGCCGTTGGTAAAGCTTGTGGATCTGGGCCGGGCGTCCCGTCAAGTTCTTCCGAAGACGCATTTGCAGCCAGGGTAGTGCTGGAAATGACCGCCGCGCCAACCGGAGTGGCTACCGGCGACTGGCAGGCCGATACAGCCATGAGCAAGGATAGCAGGATAGAGCAGGATATCAGCTTCAAAGAAATCTCACCTCAACCAGATCGATCTTGCAGCGCTGTGCAAATCTCAGCAGACGTCTCTGCATCCTTCTCATACTCCAACGCTTTCTCCAGGGCTTGGAGCGCATCTGGCCCACCAATCTGACCCAAAGCCCAGGCGGCATGGCCTCTCACCAGCGCCTCCTCATCATGAAGGAGGGCTTGCTGCAAGGCCTCCACCGCTTCTGCCCGCTGGTGTCCAAGCCTGGCCTGGTTTCCGATGGAGATGGCAACGTTGTCCAGGTATCCCCGCCGCTTGGCCCGCTTGACCGGGCTCCCTTTGAACTTGTGCTTAAAGGCATCTGCTGACAGAGCCAGCTCTTCGAGCAAGTCTGGCGTTGGAAGACCCGCACGCGGCGAAAAAACAGCCTGCCCATCATCCTTTGCAAATCGTTGGTTCCAGGGACACACCTCCTGGCAAACATCGCAGCCAAAAATCCACTCGCCCATCTGATCTCGCAGCTCGTGCGGAATAGATCCTTTCAGCTCAATGGTCAGGTAAGAGATGCACCGCTGCGCATTGAGCGTGCGGTCCGGCAGAATGCAAGCGGTTGGGCAGGCCTCCAGGCAGCGCACACAGCTCCCACAATGATCCGTTGTGATGGGCTGGTCGATTTCCAGCTCAATTCCCAGCAGGATTTCGGCCAGCAGGTAATAAGAGCCCAGACTGGGATGGATCAGGCAAGTGTTCTTTCCGATCCACCCCAACCCGGCTCGTTGCGCCAAATCTCGCTCTAAAAGTGGTCCTGTGTCGGTGTACCAGCGATTGGGAACAGGTCCCCCATACAATTTTTCAATGAAGCTTACCAGAGCTCGCAGGCGCACTGGCAGGACGTCATGGTAGTCATCTCCCCAGGCGTAGGAGGCCACCCGTCCATTTAGACGGGCGCCAGCTTGCCCACTTTCTGCTACAGATGCTGCTCCCGGTGTGGGATAACGCACACCCAAAACCAGGATGGAACGGCATTCAGGCAGAATCGCGCGAGGGTTAGAGCGGCGTAAGCAGGACCGCTCAGTTGCCAGATATCCCATTTCGCCGTGTCTGCCCGCCGCCAACCAGCTTTTGAACACATCCACGTGTGGGGGTGGGTCGGGAGTAGTGATACCAACCAGTTCAAAGCCAAGCCGTTTTGCTTCTGCCTTAATTTCTTGCGTTAAGGTCATCCCTATTATTTATCTCGATCATGTCACATCATTTATTGGAAATTTAATGATGGGAATGAGTGGCGGGCATTTGCGCGCCACTCATTCCTATCATTGGGTAACTCTTTAGAATGGGAGATTGTCAAATTTATTCACAAGTCAAAGCAAAAGTCGCCTGATTTGAGACAACATCATTGGGAGACAAGACGTGTAACTGTACCCAACCGCTTCCTGAATTGGTGAGCTGCAAATCAAAAAATAGAGCGTGGGCGCCAGACGGTAAGTTGATGGTCTGCGCATCCGGAAGGGTAAACGTGAACCCGGGCGTATCGGAACCAGCTTCCCAACGATAGGTAACTGCAGCCGGCGCGTTCAGGTTGAAGCTGGCATCAACCCGGTAGCTATATGGGCAGGCAGCTGTCACAGTTGAATTATCGATGCGTGTGTTGAGATTGCTTACCGTGCCATTGGTCGAAGGGGCCGTTGTGGCGGTGGGGCTAACAACCGTTGGGGCCTGGGTGCTGCTCCCCGCTGTGCCAACCACGATATCCACGTAAATTGCATCACCAAAAAATTGCCCCTGCGCGTTGCGCATGCGCCAAAAACCGCGATAACTGCCATTTGCGGTGGGGGCAACCATTTCCACAGAGATATCAATATTTTGGTTAGGTGAGACTTGAACCGTCAGCGGGACCGGACTCGTCGCGCCTAACAAGTTATCGCTGATATGCACCAGAGCATAAGTGGTCTGCCAGGTGGTCGAGCCACTGTTCATGATCTTCCAGGTCTTGACGAAGGAAGTGCCCGGCGCCATCACCGTGCCGTCCGGAATGGTAACGTCAGACACATAGACAGCGTTGTCAGCTGTTGTGGTAATGGGCGCTGAGGTAGAAGTCAAGCTGGCCTCAGGGGTCACTTTGGTCACCACGGGTGTAGGAGAGGCCGTAGGGGAAGGCTCTGGCGTAAACGTAGGAGTGGCAGTGGGGACAAGTAATGCGTTTTCTGTCAGGCGAGCTTGAGCGGTTTCGGCTGCCGCGGTGTAGACCAGGTTGGGGTCCAATTGCGTCGGTGTCGGTTCTACCGGGGCGGCTGATCTGCAAGCCGATAGAATGATAGAAATTGCCCCCAGGATTAAGATGAATTTGTGTAAGTTTTTCAACTTATTTTCTCCTGAATAAAATTTCCCCGGCTTTCACCGGTTATTGTAAAGGTAAACCTATTAGCCTTCTTGGGTCATTATAACTCGACTCGTACGTGCACTGGCAAAAGCTGTCACAGAGTGGTATTACCCCATAAATGGTGGGTGTAGGAGGTGTGCTTCTCCTGCACCCACCAAACTGGTTTATCCTTCATCCTGCTGGATCGTAGATTACCTGACGATTTGCGGGTCGACCCATATGGCTCGGTCATCCCGGTGGGAGCCGTCAGCATTCACTCCCAGGATGAAGTTCACCGTCTTACCTGCCAGGGTAGATAGATCCACTTCCACAAACAACAGGCTTGTATCGCATGATTTACTCCACTCACGGTACGGCACAACTGGGCCATCCCCTTCCTGGTAACTGAACTGGAACTTGACCCTCCCCTCGCCGCACGGAGAACGGAAACCCAGGTTGACCCTGAAACGGTCCCCGTTCTGAATGGTGTAGGATGGGAATTTCCCAAATATCACTCCATCAGTAATAAAGGGTGGATAAGTCGCCAGCGCTTTGGCGTAGGTCCTTCCGTCGTTCAATTTGACATTTTCCACAGTCACAGCTACACCAGGTGAATCATCATACGGGTCGCCCCACGGCAGCAGTTGGGTTGCATTTCGCCATTCAGCATCAGGAGCTTTGTCAATAAAATTGAAGTACACTGTGGCAACCGGAGTAGATGTGACGGTTGGCGTGGCTGTCACTGGGACCGCTACCTTCACTTTCACCCAAAAATCCGCATCGCCTCTAGAGCCAACCCCAAAGATCACGTTGGCGCCATTACGCAATTTCCAGCGACCTTCATATTCCTTGGGTGTTTCTGGGGCCTTCATGGCAACTGAGACCTCGACCTCCTGACCTGGGGCAACCGTACCCGTTGTCAGTTGTACGCTGGCTGGAGCCCCCATCGAATCACCGCTGACAAAAACGACCGCGTAACTCGAATTCCAGGTGCAAGAACCGGTATTCTTAAGTTTCCAGGTCTTTACAAAAGTCGCGCCGGGAGCCACTTCAGAGCCATCCTTGTAGGTTATATCTTCCACAAAAGATGCCCGGTCGCAGGGAATCGACTCCTGGGTGGATGTGGCTGTGGGTTGCGAGATGGAGGTGGCTGCCTGGGTGGCGGTAGAGGCTTGAGCCGGTAATGTCGCTGTGGCTACCAATCCACCATCCTGAGATTGCCCGGTTGGAGTGGCTAAGCCCCCGGAGGCTGCCTGGGTAAGTTGAGCTGAAACTGTTTGCGCTGCGGCAGTGTAAATCAGATTTGGATCATCCTGCGGCTCTGCTGTTGTGTTGGACGGCAAATTGCACGCCGTCAACAAGAACAGGCCAACGATAAACCCAATAACAAGGCGCTTCCAAAGGGTGTACATTTCTTCTTCTCCTTCAAATGAATCCAGCCATAAACACATTGTAATTCTAACCGCTGGCTGTTACGCGAGCATGGCACAGGTATCACGGCTGTGTAATTCGGTGTTACAAATCTGACATACCAGCCCTACCCAAGGGCGCATCAAACCAGCTCCTGACATACCAGGCTTACGGACCTAGACGCTGAAGATTGGATAAATGTTCCGCCAACCGATAGTGAATTTACCCTGCCAAGATTTTAGCCTGAACAATTTTATTTAGTCTACAATAACAAAAGGTAAAAAGCAATGGGGTTCGATCATTGTCCCAGGGCGTTCTTAAGCTTGCTCAGATCACTCTGTTAAGCTTCAGCTCTCACCACAATAAGAGAACAAAATCCCAAGGCGCATAGCTTTGACAGAGGTGCGGCAATCGGCTACAATTTGGGCAAATAATCCTAGATACGCCAACAAACTCACTGACTTTGGGATAGGCCATGGAACAATATTTCACCAAAGACTACCTCGGAGCACCTTTTGAACTCTTCGGTACAGCTCATCTGGTGGCGCTGGCGTGTGTGGCGCTGGTCAGCATCCTGATCATCGCCAGGCGAAATGCATTCACGGAACAGCACCGCCGGGTCTTTCGCTACGCACTGGCAGCAACGCTGGTCGTGGTGGAAACTTCATGGCATGTTTGGAATTATTACACCGGTCAATGGACGGTGCAGACCATGCTACCGTTGCACCTGTGCAGCGCACTGGTATGGGCCAGCGCTTACATGATGGTAACACGCTCTTACGCGGTATATGAGTTTGCTTATTTTTTGGGACTGGCAGGCGCGGTGCAGGCGCTGATCACGCCTGATGCTGGCATCTATGGGTACCCCCATTTCCGCTTTTTCCAGGTGATCCTTTCCCATGGATCAATATTCACGGCAGCGATCTATATGACCTTTGTGGAAGGCTACCGGCCCACCTGGCGCTCGCTGGGCAAGGTGATCATATACGGCAACGTCTACGCACTGGTGGTGTTTGGGATCAATCTGGCGCTGGGAAGCAATTACCTGTTCATCATGCGACCGCCAGACACACCCAGTCTGATCGATATGCTGGGTCCATGGCCCTGGTATATCCTGGTCATGCAGGCGATTGCACTGGTCCTGTTCCTGTTGCTTTACTTGCCGTATGCACTGCGCGACCGGCGCAAACAAGCGCTGGCGGCCTAGTGTTATCTGTTTAAAACATCCCGCAAAGTTACGAAAGGAGGCCAGGTGTAACCGGTGTCAAAGGCGGTCTGCCCGGCAAAACGGCCTGCATCGACCACGGCCCTGTCCAGGTGATTTTTACAGGGAGAAGTTTTCCCCTCAATTCCTCTTCCGTTTCCACAAATACCAATTTGTTGGTTTGTGTGCGCCCTCTCCAACGGCCTCTAACTTTCTCTTCAAACAGGACCTCAACGGTTTGACCTAAGTAACCTGCGTTAATCTGTGCAGAAATGTCTTCTTGAAGCGCTTCAAGCTGGCGGAAACGCCGCCACTTCTCTGCTTCGGGCACATCATCTGGCATCCGCCGCTCGGCAACGGTGCCCGGACGGGTTGAATAGCGCGCCAGATGGGCTACATCTAATTTGAGTTCAGCCAATAGATCGTAGGTACGCTGGTATTGCTCGTCCGTCTCCCCAGAAAAACCGACGATGATATCGGTTGCAATCGATACCCGCGCAATCTCTCCCTTTTGGATATGACCATCCAACCGTTGGCGGATTTTTGCTACCAATTGGCGGTAGTCTTCTACTTTATAACCGCGCTTCATATTTTGTAAAACCAGGTCATCTCCGGCCTGAACAGGGACTTCGATATGCGGCATAACCTTAGGAAGCTCTGCCACGGCATCCAACAACTCGTCCGTCATGTAATTGGGGTGAGAGGTTAAAAAGCGAATCCGCTCCAATCCATCGATATCGTTGATCAAGCGCAATAAGCCGGCCAGGGTTGGCCCATCCGGTACGTCTTTGCCATAACGGTCAACAATTTGACCCAAAAGTGTCACCTCTTTAACCCCCTGAGAGACCAGTGAACGCACTTCCGCCACAATATCACCGACATGCCGGCTATGCTCTGGTCCGCGCCGGTAAGGGATAACGCAAAAAGTGCAGGCATGCGAGCAGCCCAGCACCACCGGCACAAATGCAGAAACCAGCTTGCCCTGCTCGCCCTCCGGCAGGAGCAGGTCTCCGTCCATTACAGCATAACGTAGTTGGGTATCCTGCTCTTCCAGGCGCTGGGTTTCTGCCTGGGTCAAGTAAGAGATCAATGGCCCTGGATCAGATGGAGGCGAAAAAACGTCTACAAATGGGAAACGCTCTTGAAGCAAAGCACTGCTGCGCACACCCACCAGGCATCCCATCAGGTTGATCACCATATCCGGTCGCCGCTCTTTTAGCGGGCGCAAAGAATGCAAACGACCATAGGCTTTGTCCTCTGCGCTCTGGCGGACGACACAGGTATTCAGCACAATCACATCAGCCTCGTCTGCCTGGCGAGTCCCCTGGTACCCTAACCGTTCTAAAGCCGACGCCACCCGCTGGGAATCGGCCACATTCATCTGGCATCCTTCAGTCCAAATATGATATTTCATGTCCGCAATTATAGCATGGTGATACCCCAGATAGCACTCTACTCTCTGATGGTACAATTGACGCCATGTTTAAGTTACCGATGATAAAATTCGTGGCCATCCTGGCGCTGGTTCTGGCTCTGCTAACGATCGCCGCTTTTCAATTCCCCTCTATTCAACAACGGGCAGCATTGCGCCTGGACCTGGCGCGCACTTACCTGCGCGGGGTGATTTACCCAGCCGGGCCGGTGCCCACAGCACTGGCCTATCCAACGGACACGCCTGCGCCGCCAATGGCGACCCCCACCGCGCAACCCAGCCCAACGGCAACACAGCCAGGGCCGACCGCCACGCCCATCCCAACGCCCACGCCGATTCCAGCATCTGTTTCGCTGGGGCCGCCCCTGTGGGAAAAACAGGACATCAACAATTGTGGACCGGCCAGCCTGGCGCTGTACCTACGCTATTACGGCTGGGAGGGCGACCAATTCACCATCTCGGACCTGCTCAAGCCGAAACGAGAAGACCGCAATGTAAACGTGGAAGAGCTGGTGTACTATGTGCGCACGCGGGCGGGATGGCTGAACGCGGAGTTTCGAGTTGGGGGCAACCTGGAGCTGCTGAAACAATTCATTGCCGCGGGTATCCCGGTGCTGATCGAAGAGAGCTTCGATGTAGAGACCCCCTACTGGCCGAACGACGATTTGTGGGCAGCCCACTATTACCTGGTCACAGGCTATGATGACGCCTCCCACACCTTCACCGGGCAGGATAGCTACCACGGACCTGACCAGGCTATCTCTTACGACACCCTAGACGAACAATGGAAGATCTTCAACCGGGTGTTTATCCTGGTCTACCCGCCAGCGCAGGAAGAGACCGTCAAATCGATCCTGGGGGAACACTGGGACGTGCGGGTAAATCGCCAACACGCCTTAGACGTGGCCCAGGCAGAGATCGAGGCAAATCCTGAAGATGCTTTTGCCTGGTTCAACCTGGGCACTAATTGGGTCTACTTCGAGCAATACACAGAAGCGGCCAATGCCTTTGACCAGGCGCGTAACCTGGGCTTGCCACAGAGAATGCTGCGCTACCAGTTTGGGCCTTTCTTTGCTTACTTCCACACATTTCGCACGGATGATCTGCTCGCGCTGACAGAATACGCTCTGCAGCGCACGCCAAACTCCGAAGAGGCCTTGTTATGGCGCGGCTGGGGCCGCTATCGCTCTGGGAACAGAGCTGGAGCGCTGGAGGACTTCAACGCAGCCCTGGAAGCCAACCCGTATTACCAGGACGCCCAGTACGCCATCAACTTTGTCTCTGCAAACCCATAAAGAAGAAAACATGGGCATGGATGTGGATGGACTCTATTCCCATGCACACCTTTTATTCATTGTTCTAGATTTTTGACCAACCAGTAGATTTCCCCCAACAAGGCGGGTATAATCACAGTTACAGCAGCTAAAATCAATACAACAACCCAAAACCCACATCATAGATAACCGACCATGAGTGACACTGCCCTGCCCCCCTCCAATCGCCAGATCCGCCTGACCAGTTTATCGAACTGCGCAGGTTGAGCATCGAAATTAAGCGCGGAAACGCTGGCGCAGGTTCTGCGCCCACTGCAAGGGATTTTCAACCCAGCTGATCACCCCGATTTGCTGGTCGGTCTGGGGGACCCGGATGACGCGGCTGTATGGCGGCTGGATGAAGATCGCGCCCTGGTGGCAACCACAGACTTCTTTACCCCCGTGGTTGACGATCCTTATGATTATGGCGCCATAGCGGCGGCCAACTCCCTATCGGATGTCTATGCCATGGGTGGACGACCATTTCTGGCTCTCAACGTGGCTGCTTTCCCACCAGATTTGCCCGGCGAGATGATTAGTGAGATCCTGCGCGGAGGCGCCGAAACCAGCCGCCAGGCGAACGTGGTCATTGCCGGCGGGCATACCATTCAAGATAAAGAGCCCAAATATGGCCTGATTGTCCTGGGTTTCGTCGACCCCAAAGCCATGATTACCAAAGGTGGGGCTCGCCCAGGCGATATATTGGTCCTGAGCAAACCGCTTGGCTTTGGAGTCACCACCACAGCACTGAAGGCAGAGCAAGCCAGCCCCAGCGATGTCGCAGAAGTGGTGGGGTGGATGAAACAGTTGAACAAGGCTGCCTCTGAGCTGGCCTTGCAGTTTGGGGTGCGCGGTGGCACCGATATCACCGGGTACAGCCTGCTGGGGCATGGTTGGGAAATCGCACAAGCGTCCGGTGTGGGGCTACGCTTGTCTTTTGAACGCATCCCCTTTACGCGCGGCGCACATGGCTATGCTGAGAGCTGGTTCTTCCCAGGTGGGGCTTCTGACAACAGGCTGTACTATGGAGCCCATGTCCGCTTTGCGGAGGGGATATCGGAGGCATCCCAAATGCTTTTGTTCGATCCCCAAACCAGCGGCGGCCTGCTCATGGCAGTTCCCCCCCAAGCGCTGGAAGCGCTGCTGGCGAGTGCGGCTCAGCTAGGGCTGGCGCTGTGGCCGGTGGGGGAGGTGTTGGAAGGCGAGGGCATCGAGGTATCTCCATAAACGAGAGGATGGAAGATGTTTGGATTTATTGAAATTCTGGCTATACTGCTGATCGGACTGGTATCTATTGTGCTGCCGATGGTAGTGCTGATCGTGCTATTTTTGATCTACAGCAAAGTTAACAACATCGAAAAACTGCTGTCCAAGGAAGATGAATTGGATAAAAACTCATCAACTTGATCGTTTGCACCATAGGCGTAGAACCTGAAAAACAGGTGTGCACCGGTGGCATGTGCATCTTGTGCACACCTGTTTTTCAACGAATTCATTTACCAGGCTGATTAGAGGTCAGATTTGTGTTTCCTACTGAAAACCTCTTACTGATCGCTGCGATCCTTTTACTACTGAGCATCATAGCCAGCAAGGCCTCCGGAAGGCTGGGGATACCGGCCCTGTTGTTGTTCCTGATCATCGGCATGTTGGCCGGCTCCGAAGGGCCGGGCAAGATCTATTTTGACGACCCGCGCTTGACCCAGTTGGTTGGGATTGTTGCCCTGGCTTACATTCTCTTCGATGGAGGTCTTTCCACTGAATGGCATGTGATCCGCCCAGTCTTCTCAAAAGGGATTGCGCTTTCCACCTTGGGGGTCCTGATCACAGCCGTCTCGGTGGGCCTATTCGCTACGCTGGTATTGGGTTTCTCGATGCTGGAGGGGATGCTACTTGGCTCGATTGTCTCCTCGACCGATGCAGCAGCCGTCTTCTCGATATTGCGTTCGCGTGATGTCCAGTTACAAGGAGAGCTAGAGCCACTGCTTGAGCTTGAGTCGGGCTCTAACGATCCCATGGCGGTCTTCTTGACCATTGGATTGACCCAATTGATCATTTCACCAGATGGCTCGCTGCTTGATTTGATCCCGCTGTTCATCCGGCAGATGCTGCTGGGGATGATCATGGGTTATGTGATCGGACGGCTGGCTGAAATTTTTATAAGCAAGATCAACCTGGATTACCAGGGACTTTACCCGGTATTGACCATTGCCCTGGTGATGTTAACGTATGGAGCGACGGCTTCACTGGGCGGCAATGGCTTCCTGGCGGTCTACCTGGCTGGTTTGATCATGCGCAAGAAGGATTTCCTGCACCGGCGCAGCATTATGCGCTTCCACGACGGTTTAGCCTGGTTGATGCAGATCGGCATGTTCCTGGTGCTGGGGTTGCTGGTCTTCCCCTCCGAGCTGGTTCCGGTCATTGGAACAGGGCTTTTGCTGTCGGCCTTCCTGATCTTGGCGGCGCGTCCCATCAGTGTCTTTTTATCTCTTGCGCTAGCAAAGCTCAACCTGAGAGAGAAATTGATGATCTCGTGGGTTGGGCTGAGAGGCGCGGCTCCCATTGTTCTGGCAACCTTTCCATTGGTCGCCGGCGTCAGCCACTCAGATACCATTTTTAACCTGGTGTTCTTCATCGTTCTGACCTCAGTCATCATCCAGGGAACTCTGATCATTCCAGTTGCCCGGCTTTTCCAGGTATATGGACGCACCCAACCAGCTCGGCCGCGCTATCCGCTTGAATTCATCCCAACTGCCAGCCCAGATAGCGGCTTGGTCAACCTAGAGATCTCAGCCAAATCAGGCATAGCCGGAAAGAAGATCGTCGACCTGCACCTGCCCGAAACCGCACTGGTAATGCTGGTGAACAAGAAAGATAAGTTTGTCATCCCCAGCGGAGGGACGGTTTTGGAAGCCGGAGACCGGATGATGGTGCTGGCTGATCAGGAATCGATTGAGGCAGTACGGTCCATATTTTCAATCCCGGAGGCAGGAGAAACTGCGCTAGAGAAGCCTTTACCACCTTATCCAGAAGAAGATGTCCAATAAATTAGAATTCAACTCACGCCGTTCGCCGGTCTTCGGCTTGCGCGGCATGGTGGCGACCTCGCAACCACTGGCGGTAGCAGCAGGGCTGGAAATCCTCGCTCAAGGGGGCAGCGCGGCCGATGCAGCCATTGCTACAGCGGCAGCGCTCAACGTAACCGAACCGACCTCCACCGGCCTGGGCGGTGACTGTTTTGCGCTGCACTATGAAGCCGCCACCAGGCAGGTTACAGCCTTGAACGGTTCAGGGCGGGCGCCAGCTGGCCTGACGCTGGAACGCTTGCGCCAAGAGGGTTTCCTTGATTCACCCGCTGGAGCTGAGTTGCCCCCTTATCATCCTTATACCATCACTGTTCCCGGCGCCGCGGCAGGGTGGTGTGATCTGGTTGAGCACTTCGGGCGTCTGCCTTTGGGCAAAGTCCTGGCCCCTGCTATCCGCCTGGCCCAACAGGGCTTTCCGGTGGCCCCCATCACAGCGTATTTTTGGCAACGGGGCGCTGAAAAGCAGCTTAAGACTGCGCCGGGGGGGCAGGAGTTGACCATTGCAGGGCGCGCCCCTCGGGCTGGAGAAATCTTCCGCAACCCTGGGCTGGGACGCACCTTGGTACGCCTGGCGCAGGGGGGCAAGCCTGCCTTTTACCAGGGTGAGATTGCGGAAGCCATCGCCCGGGTGGTGCAGGAGGCTGGAGGGTGCCTGGCCGTCGATGACCTGGCCAACCACCACAGCAGCTGGGAGAGACCGGTCAGCACAGCTTACCGAAACGTGCGCGTATGGGAATGCCCCCCCAACGGGCAGGGCCTGACGGC
>JAWOHN010000149.1:0-5299 GCA_046485135.1 Anaerolineales bacterium
CTGGCTTTCTCGACTGGGAGAATTTTCTTCACTCACCACCATGCCCACACCCAGGCCACTTAACCGCGGACACATATTGGCTGTGGTTTGGTTTTCCCAGATCGGATTGGTGAGAACGGGATTCCAAGGGATGGAACTCCCAACCGTTGATTTCAGTATTTCGATGAACTTTTTGAAAAGGAGATGGACAGATGGATAACCTACCCAAACACCAAATATTAAAGCAAATTCTATCGCTGGTATTGTTACTTTCTCTGCTGCTTCCGGCTGCTGGGGCCGGGTTGGCCGGGTTGCCACCTGGCTTTCAACCGGCCTACCAAACCCCTGAACAAAATCAGATTATTCCTGACCAGTTGCCGGTCTTCTCGTTGGTTCCCCCGCTGGTCAGCGAGAACACGGCGGGAGACCTGGCGAGCCGTCTGGATGGATTGTCCTTTACGGAGGTGATGACGGGCGTTTCTCACACCGGCACGGAACGCTATCTTGTAGAGGACACCGAAAGCGGAGGGATTCTGGAGCAGTATATCTCGGGAGGTTTCTTCGCCTTCAATTCATCGCGGGCGTTCCAGGAGACACCTGCGTCTCTGTTTTCTAAGGACCGCGATATCTGCTATTTCTTGCTGAGGCACGAGCTGTTCCCGGCTGATGTGCTTCCCGCGGCCGACGACTGCGGCAGCAATTTGCCCTTACCCTACATAAACACGCTTATTTACCTGTCCACTCTGGAGCAAAGTGCTGCTGGCCTGTTAGAAGCCGGAAACTATGAGGGGGCCACAGCAACCCAGGAAGTGATCGGCGAGCTGTGGAAGATCCCGATGGCGATTGATGTTGGTATACTGGCCGCCAACTATATACCCCTGGGCGGGCCCGGCGGGCACCTATCGTTGTTGCTGACCGGTGTCGACAACCGAGAACCACTTGACTCAGACCTGCCTGGGTTGCAGGCGTTGGCCATCCCCAGCTGGGGCTTGCAGCGGGAAGTGATCGGCCTGTACAAGGTCATCCCAATGGAGGTGGCCGCAGCAGAGCTGAGAGAGCATCTGCAAGTTGCCATGCCCGAAGCACGGCTGGATCTGGGAGAGCCGGAGCTTATTTATTATGTAGAAGATCCGGCTGTCGAGCAGAAAAACATGATACCCGTCTGGCAATTCCCTGACGCTACGGCTATGGTAGGCGGTGAGGAGGTCAATCTGAGGGTCTATACCGTCCCGGCTGTAGAGGGATTCCTTCCGGAAGTGGAGATCACAGCCCCACTCGACGGATATGTTTACTGGCCGGGTGATCAGGTGGAGTTCACCGCGCAAATCAGTTCAGGCCAGCCGCCCTATACCTATACCTTGCAACTCGAAGACGGGACTCCCCTGGCTTCCGGCGCATCGGCCGGCGGAGCGGTAGCCCTCACTACACCAGAATTGCCGATAAGCGACAGGCCGGACGAGGGTCTATTCTTGGAGCTGGTAGCGATAGATGACAATGGGGCATCTGCTTCTGATTCTCTCCTCCTAAGAGCCCCGGAGCGGTTATTTGCACCTATTTTGATGAGATTGGTAGAGCAGCTTCCCCAGTCAAGCACCTCGGTTGCATTTCCCTCTGAAGTCGCTCCAACAAGCACTCTGGATACTCGCACGATGGGCGCTGAATGGATACGTTACTATCATGGTCATGGCGCAGACCTGCCTGGGACCCAGCCAGATGGAGTTGGTTTCTATAACAGCTTGATTAGCAGAGGCTGGATTGGCAGATTTCACTGGTACAACGATAATGCCTGGGAGAAGGACTGGCGTGATTGTGCTTTGGGTGGCCTCGATTGTACATGGGGGGTGGACAGGGTGGATTTTGCTTATTTTGCAGGTCACGGTAGCCCAGCCCGCATCTACTTTGGGGTGAGCAAAGATGCCTACAATTTCTTCGCCTCAAATGCCCGGTACCAGAACTTACGCTGGGCTGGCTTCGCCACCTGCCAGACTCTGCGGGCCGGACCTTATGTGGGCCCTGGCAACCCGCCCCTTACCTACTGGTTCAATTCCTTCCGGGGCTCCTATATGTTGCTGGGCTTCCACAGTAATATGGCCGATGTGGCTTTTGGCCCGCGCTTCGTGTACAACATGGTCCCTGGTCGTCCCATCCGAGAGGCCTGGGTATTGACCGCTTTCCAGATGAACGCAGGCAAGCCGGCCTATCTGTATGCCCGCGGCAGTAGTTTCAACCCGGTGAACTTTGCTCTACCAGGTCATGGGGGTGTTCTCCCAGCCCTACTCCCGGGGTCGATCATCAGTTATAACTGGGTGTGGTGGTATTGATCGAATACGTTTGCTGATATTTTTACTCACAAAACAAAAGACCCGGATGGGCAGGTGAAGGCTGCATTAAAAATAAAAAAAATTTTTTAGCCAGTCCCGCACTTGCCCTATCCGGTTGCTTCAACCAGCTTGAGTGGTGTCCACAACTGGTATAAACCCAATTTGCCCCCCTCTCCATCCGAATGGAAAGTCTCAATGATCTGGAAGCCGCAGCTCTTGGCAAGGTCTTCCAGCTCGGTTTCCGAAAAATGGTGGGCATAGCGCAAGCCCTGTCCTCCACTGCGCCAATCCAGCAAGTAGTCGCCCGGATCCACTTCATCCGCGTTTAAGCCGGCTCGCTCCCAGGGTTGGATTCGTTCCTGCAAGCGGGGGCTGTTAAGAAACTGCCACTCCGAATGGATAAAGCTACCCTGTGGTTTGATCAGCTCGCGCACTTTTTGCATAACCTGGTTGCGCAGCTCTTCTCCAGGTAGGTGATGCAGCACCGCAAAGGCCAGGACCACGTCAAAGGGAGCGTTAGGTATACACTGGTGCCAATCTGCTGAAGCCAGGTCGATCTGGAGAAGGTTCCCTCGAAAGTCATCTGGCAGGTTTTGGCGGGCTTCTTCCAGCAGCTTGACATTCGAGTCAATGCCAAAATAGTCCCCATAATGCCCGCGGCGGGCTAACTCTCGGGCCAGCTCTCCGTTGCCGCAACCCAGCTCCAGGATGTCGGCGTGGCGCGGTAAGGCATCTGGATCAGCCTGGAAGCCCTGCTCGAGGATCTTGCGCACGCCCGGCTGCAGCCGCTGGCGGGTGGTTGAAAATTGGAGCGCGAAGGTCTGGTAAAATTGGTGATTGAGTTGGATCAGTTTACGAACGGTATTTGGGTTCACAAGGGTATTATAGAACAGAATGGATAAACATTTGCAGGATCGGCGAGAGGCCTGGTGGCAGGCTAGGCGCTATACCCCCGAGATGTTGGAAATGGCTGAAAAAGTACTGGATGAGGTGCGCGCGGGCGCGCCTGTCTTCGAGTCTATCCGGCGCTACCCACTCCCTGGTGGGGGGTATTTGGGCAAGCATGTTCTGGTAGCTGCCTATCGTTCTCTAATCGAAAGTGGGGAGTGGAGCGAGGACCGTGCTTTATTAGAGAAAATTCGCATGAAGCCCATGCGCACCCTTTCCGGGGTAACGACCGTCACGGTCTTGACCAAACCTTACCCTTGCCCTGGAAAGTGCATTTTCTGCCCTACAGATGTACGTATGCCGAAGAGCTATCTGCCAGATGAGCCCGGCGCCCGGCGAGCTCTGGATCATGATTTTGATCCCTACGACCAGGTCAGCGCGCGCATTCAGGCATTGGAAGCGGTTGGCCATCCCACCGAAAAGATCGAGCTGCTGATCCTGGGAGGCACCTGGAGCTCTTACCGGGACGATTACCAGGAATGGTTTATCCGGCGCTGTTTTGACGCCATGAACGGTGTTGAGATAGACTCGCTCGAAAAAGCTCATTCTTATAACGAAACCGCCCTTCACCGGAATGTTGGTCTGGTCATTGAAACCCGTCCGGATCATGTCAACTTGCGCGAAATCGAACGGCTGCGCCGCCTGGGCGTCACCAAGGTTCAGATGGGGGTGCAATCGTTAGATGACCGTATCTTGGATTTGAACAAACGCGGCCACAGCGTGGAGGAGTCTCACCGCGCCGTGTCCCTGCTGCGGGCGGCGGGCTTCAAGATCGTGTTGCATTGGATGCCGAACCTGTTGGGCGCCACTCCAACCTCCGACCGGGCCGATTTCAATCGCTTGTGGGAAGACCTGTGCCCCGATGAGATCAAGATATACCCAAACCAGTTGCTGGAAAACGCCGAGCTGCACGATTATTGGCTGCGTGGGGAGTTTCAGCCTTATACAACTGAGGAATTGGTCGACCTGATCGCGGATATCAAGCCTTCCATCCCACGCTACTGCCGGGTGAACCGGGTGATCCGTGATATCCCGTCCACGCACGTTGTGGAAGGGAATAAGCGTACCAGCCTACGACAGGATGTGCATGCAGAAATGAAACGCCGGGGGACGCGCTGCCAGTGCATCCGCTGCCGGGAAGTGCGGGTGCACAAGGTTAAGCGAGATATACTGCAACTGGAGCATTTGATCTTTCCAGCCGGTGGGATGGAGGAACATTTCCTGTCGCTGGTGACTGCTGAGGACAGGCTGGCAGGCTTTCTGCGGCTGGCCTTGCCTTTAGAAGGCTCTCCCCTAACTGGGCTGGCTGATTTGCAGGGCGCCGGCATCATACGCGAAGTGCACGTGTACGGGCAATCTTTGGAAGTTGGACAAACTGAGCAAGGAGTCGCACAGCATTCGGGTTTGGGCAGTAGCTTGCTCGAGGAAGCAGAGAGGATTGCCCGCGCTCAAGGCTACCGGCGCTTGGCAGTCATTGCAGCGGTGGGCACTCGCTGTTACTATATTAAGCGAGGCTTTGAACGGGGGGAATTGTATCTAGTTAAAAGGCTGGTTGAATAAAAAGTGACACTCTGCATTCAGAGATAGGACATCAGTCCCTTGCCAGTTGTAGTGTAATTTGTAACAATGGGTATTGTCGGCCTTCTGTACTCAAAAACTAGCTAAAGGAAAGGGATTAAAACTATGACCGCTACTAAAGATTTTCCTGGCCTCCGTCGCTTTACCCCCACCAAAGTTGACCGGAAATTCCCTGTACCATCAGATATCGAAATAGCCCAGGCTGTGGA
The DNA here is from genome assembly GCA_046485135.1 of Anaerolineales bacterium. GTDB lineage: Bacteria > Chloroflexota > Anaerolineae > Anaerolineales > UBA4823 > CAZAQS01. Next base: position 5,036 of record JAWOHN010000149.1, read on the forward strand.
CTTGAAAAAGGTTCAAGTCATCGCTGAAGAAGTCGGACTGCTGCCTGAAGAGCTTGAGCTACACGGAGACTTCAAAGCTAAAGTACGGTTGAGTGTATTAGACCGGCTGAAAGATGTCCCGGATGGAAAATATATCGATGTAACTGCCATCACACCGACCCCACTTGGTGAGGGCAAAAGTACTACCATGGTTGGTTTGAGCCAGGCTTTAGGCGCTCAACTAGGGAAGCGCGTTTTCACCTGCATCCGCCAGCCCAGCCAAGG
>JAWOHN010000093.1:0-3930 GCA_046485135.1 Anaerolineales bacterium
ACTCTGTTCCCAAACGACAACCTGTTTGTAAGGCTTCACAGCAGTGTGCGCGGGCAGGATGTGTATGTGATCCAGACCACCTCACGACCTGTGCACCGCAATTTAATGGAGCTCTTGATCATACTGCAAACACTGCGACTGGACTCGGCTGGGCGGGTAACGGCTGTGTTTCCCTATATGTGTTATTCCCGCTCGGATAAAACGGACAAACCCCGTGTTCCAATCACAGCCCGCCTGGTGGCAGATATGATCGTGATTGCGGGCGCGAATCGCTATATGACCCTCGACCTGCACGCCGGGCAAATTCAGGGTTTCTTCTCTATACCCGGAGATGTGCTAACCGCATTCCATATCCTTAAAGATCACGTTGAGCAACTCCAGCCCAAAATGAAGGACCCTGTGGTGGTCAGTGCTGATTTGGGTTTTGCCAAAAAGGCGCGCAACTTTGCAGCTGGCATTAACGCTCCCATCGCTTTTGTCGAAAAACGCCGTAGCGGCTCCGCCAATAGTGCGCAGGCTCTGACATTGATCGGAAGCGTCGAAGGCCGCGATGTGATCATTGTGGACGATGAGGTTGACACCGGCGGTTCAATCTGCCAGGCCGCAGAACTTGTCAAGGCTAAAGGCGCTCATGATGTTTACGTCGTTTTCGTCCATCCGGTATTTTCATCGCCCGCAGTAGACCGGTTAGAGGCCTTGCCGGTAAAGCGGATCATCACCACGGATACCATCCAGATTCCCAAAGAAGATAAAGCCCGCCTGTCTGATAAGCTGACCGTATTGTCTATCGCTCCTTTGATTGGGGAAGTCATCCTGCGGGCGCATGAAGGCCGCAGTGTAGGGGAGATGTTTAACGAGTAGCAACATCAGATTCAACTGGGCCTATCAATTCTTATGACATATTTTCACTTTTATCCTATACTTAACCTATGCCTGAGCTTCCAGAAGTCGAAACCATCGCCAGGTCGTTGCGTGAAGGTCGCCTAAACGAGCCTTCCATCCTGGAACGGCGCATTACAGATGTATACCTGTTGTGGGAACGTACGCTGGCTACGCCGGACCCCGAGGAGTTCAAAGCCAGGCTGATAGGACAAGTAATCCAGGATATTGGCCGGCGTGGAAAGTTTCTGATCATCCAGCTTTCACCAGATCAACACCTTCTCTTCCACCTGCGAATGAGCGGGGACCTGATCCTGGGGCAGGTTGAGGGACCACCCGCCCCTCACGACCGGATCATTCTGCTCTTGGATGGCAATCTGCGCCTTTCATTTAACGATACCCGCAAGTTTGGCCGGGCCTGGCTGGTATCCGATACTGGTCCCATCCTGGACAGCCTGGGTCCAGAACCGCTTGACCCATCCTTTTCTGCTGAAGATCTATTTAGCCGCTTACAAACCTTCCACCGCCAACTCAAACCTCTATTAATGGATCAGACCTTCCTGGCTGGCTTAGGGAATATTTACACCGATGAAGCTCTGCACATAGCCAGCATCCACCCCCTGAGACATTCTGATACCCTGACCTTTGCAGAGGCCACCCGCCTGTGGCAAAGCATCCGCCATGTACTCCAAGAAGGTATCCGGCTCTCCGGCGCCAGCATAGATTGGGTTTACCGGGGAGGAGAATTTCAGAACCATTTCCGCGTCTACAAACGCACCGGCGAGGCTTGTCCTACCTGCGGGACAAGCATTCGAAAGATTTTTGTTGGGCAAAGGGGAACCCACTACTGTCCCAACTGCCAGCCCAATCCTCAGGAGAGGGTTCAATATTAATTCCAGGAGACTCCTATGAACACATCTTTCGTTCTAATCCTGGCTGTTGTTTGTTTTTTTATCGGGATCATTGTCGCTTACTTAATCCAAAGCCTGCGAGATGAAAAAAAGCCTGCCGAACAGGAGACACCCCCAATTGTGGAGCAAGAACCGGTCTCTGACGCGCCGCCTGCCATCCCCTCTAGCATGATTGAAGTCGCCCGAATTTGGAAGGATAAATCCTCGCTGCAGCCGGTTTTGGAAATGGAAGGAGACATTTACCGAAAAGCAGAGGACATCCACCCGGCTCAACTTGAGAAATTCAACGCGACAATTACAGAGCTTTGCGGCTGGTTAGGGCAACCTGCCCCTACCCACCCGCCAACTGATGAAGCGCCTGCTTTTTTGACCGGCGAGCTTCCCCTGCCAACAACAGCTGTAAAACCTGTCCGGCGAAGGCCACTGGACATCTTAAAGAACTCGCTGGAGGCAGATGTCCGTTCAACGATAAAGAGCGCCCCCAAGAGTCTGGCAGCTCAGGTGGATGAGATCCTGCAAGAAAAGCTAGCAGACTCAAATATGGCCGGTCGGGGCATCCGCATCATGGATACCCCCAGCGCCGATCTGGTTGTGATGGTGGGCCTGAGCAAATACGATGGGATCGAGGCTGTCCCAGACCCCGAAATCCAGGCTATCATCCGTGAGGCGGTGGCAGAGTGGGGTAAGCGGGCCTTGGAATAACAACACCGTCACTTATCTTATTTCCGCCCCCGGCGGCGACGCTGGCTTTTGCTCATCTTCTTGGACTTGCCCGCCCTGGAAGGTTCAGTATGATCTTGAGGCCGGCCAGCCTGTGGTTTTCGCTCCACTTGCTGCTCGACTTCGACAAGCACCCCTTCAACGTCGCCCGCTTCTACCTGTGCTTCTAACTCCTCCGCTTGACCCTCGTCCAATTGGCGAAGCCCTTGAATTTCCTTACTGCGCAGGCTTGTGACCTGCATACTACCCATATCACGCGGCCGGTAGGTAAACATGCGCGTGAGCACGCCCAGGCGCATATTGCGGAAGAGATCCTGGAATAGCTCCGAGGCCTTGCTCTTGTACTGCACCAACGGGTCTCGCTGCCCGTAAGCCTCCAGGCCGATAGACACGCGCAGGGCTTCCATTTGCGTCAGGTAATCGACCCACAACTCAGTAATAACGCTCAGCAGGAGCTGGCGATAGAGCTCTGTCAACGCCCGCCGTCCCAATTCTTTGGTGACAATCCTTTTCTCACCCACCGGCAGCATGCTCAGTTGCTGGTCCTGTATCTGCTCAAAGGTCTCGTCTCCTAAAGCGCTATGTAGACCTTTCAAGGCCATCTCATCCAGCTCAGACAGACGGGCGCCAGCCATGCGCTTCCATTCATTGCGTCCCCAGGCAATCCCCATGGCAATCTGGGCAGCTTCCAGATGCTCAAGCACATCTCCGGCGATCTCATCCGGTTCGCGACCATCCAAAAAGCGGGCTGCATAATACGTGTATATCAGGCGTATCGTGCGCTGACTGATACGACGGTGCGTTTTCCGGTCATAGGCTGCCTGGGTACCCATCGGCATAACCATAAGCATGCGCAGCTGGCGCTTAACTGCATCTTCTTCTTCCACCTTGCTCAGAGATCGCTCTAGAGCCTGTTTGACCAGTTGCTCCTGGTCATCATTAAGCGCTTGTCCGTTTGGCTGGATCTCTTGCAAAGCAACCGCTATATCTTCCAAGATCTGCTCTTTCTGCTCTTCACTGGCAGAACCGTCCATCCGCATCAGAACTGCTTTAATTTCTTGCAATCCTTGATCGAAGCCCTGCTCGCCAACCTGCCCATTCAAATCTGCCAGAGCGCTATCCAGAGCCTGCCTGATTTGCTCCTTATCTTTGACTGTGAAGGGAGCTTTTTCCCTGGCAAAATGCGCTTCTAGATCTCTGACGATCTGGCCATCTACTTGACCGTTTCCCAACAGACGCTCGCGGCGGCGCTCCATGATCGACTGGCAAACAGCCAGAACTTGTTCAGCCAACTCGTCCCAATCCCCGCTGGGCAATTGAGACGGTGTGAGCTCTACAGATTCTCCCAGGCGCCGTTGGATTGCCCCTAACATGCGAGTCAATTCCTGACTTAAAAGCGTGTTCTCGATCTGCTCATTGA
>JAWOHN010000117.1:0-9319 GCA_046485135.1 Anaerolineales bacterium
CGCCAGCGTGGACTGGTGCAGGTCCACCTGCATGATATCCGCGCCTGGACCTCCGACCGTCACCATGTGACGGATGACACCCCCTATGGCGGGGGTGGGGGTATGGTTATGAAGCCCGAGCCGATCTTCGCTGCGGTGGAGGGGCTTTTAGGCTCACCCCCGGCCTGTCCGGTATTTTTGTTGTCACCCCAAGGACGCACTTTCAACCAGTCGGTGGCCCAAGAGCTGGCCGATTTACCTGCTCTGCCCGGCGGCGACGGACCGCGCCTGGCCCTGCTGTGCGGGCGTTACGAAGGCGTGGATGAGCGGGTGCGCCAGCACCTGGTGACCGGAGAAATCTCTGTCGGCGACTATGTACTGAGCGGCGGCGAGCTGCCGGCGCTGGTGGTCATCGATGCCGTCACGCGCCTGGTCCCCGGTGTGCTGGGCGACCCGGGCGGGGCGCAGAACGACTCTTACGCCTCCGGCTTGCTGGAATACCCGCATTACACCCGCCCGCCCGAGTTCCGCGGCTGGAAGGCGCCGGAGGTGTTGCTCTCCGGCGACCACGCCCGTATTGAGCGCTGGCGGCGGGAGCAATCCTTGCTGCGCACCTGGCAGCGCCGGCCCGACCTGCTGGCCTCTGCTGCCCTGACCCCCGCAGACCTGGCCTTCCTGGCCAGGCTGGAGGCCGAGACAGATGCCGGTCCTGTGTAACTGCCGGTAGGATTTCCCGAAATCGTACTACTCAAGATCGTTCATAATTAGATACGGAGCTGATGAGGAGGACCCAATGAAGAAAAGTTTTCCCTACAGAAAGACGTTCCTGCTTGGTTTCGGTTTTCTGGGCATCAGTATTGTCTGGCCGATCTTCAACCAGTTTATCCCCATTTTCCTGCAGGCCGGAAACCCGGAATTCGAGCGCCAGCTGCTGGAGGCCGGGCAGGAAGTGCCAAAGATAGTCGGCTTTGGCCTGGCTCCGGCCCTGGCCATGTTCATCATGACCTGGGACAATATCATCAACGTGTTTGTCTCGCCCCTGGTGGGTGAGCGCAGTGACCGCACCTGGACCCGTTTGGGCCGGCGCAAACCCTGGATCATCCTGGGAGCGCCCATCGCCCTGCTGGGGTTTGTGCTCATCCCGGTGGCTCAATCCATTCTGGCTATCGCGGTCTTCATCCTGATCACCAACATCGGCATGGCCCTCTTCCGCTCCCCGACCATCGCCTGGTTGGGAGACCTGTTTGAGCCGGATGATCGCAGCAAAGCCAATGGCGTAATCAATTTGATGGGCGGGGTGGGCGGCTTGCTGGCTTTCTTCGGCGGTGGCATGCTGTTCAATTCCTTGGGCCGAGAAGCCCCCTTTGCCGCCGGCGCCATTGCCATGACGGTGGCGCTGGTGGTGGTGCTGGTCTATGTTAAAGAGCCGCGCAATATCGCCTCAGAGAACACAGCCAGCGTGGGGGTGCTTGCCAATCTGACCACTGTTTTCCGCAAATCGGACAAGAGCGGCCTGTTCGTCCTGATCAGCATCCTGTTCTGGTTCATGGCTTTCAACGCCCTGGAGACGGCCCTGTCCTCCTTTGCCGTCTTCACACTGGGCATCAGCCCGGGCACGGCCTCCATCTATTCCGGCTCGGTCACGGTGTCCTTCATCCTCTTCGCCGTCCCGGCCGGCTTGTTGGGGACGAAAATGGGTCGCCGGCTGCCCATCATGCTAGGCCTGGCTGGTTTGACCCTCTTGATGGTCTTCGGCTATTTCTTTATCCAGGGCGCGGTCGTGTTTGTGGTTGTGCTGGTCTTGGCTGGCGCCTGCTGGGCCATGGTGAACGTGAACAGCCTGCCCTTGGTATATGACTATGGCGACGAAGCCCGTATCGGGGCTTATACCGGCCTGTATTACTTTGCCTCTCAGTCGGCCGCCATCCTGGGGCCTACCCTGGGGGGTGGTTTTGTGGAAGCGATGGGCTCGCAATATCGCTTCATGTGGCTGTTCAGCATGGTCTTCATGGCCCTGGCTTACCTGACCATGACGCGCGTGAAAGTCATCCGCAAAGCTCCTCTGCCGGATCAAGCGGTAGGTTAGATCGGTCGCCAGATGAAATCTGCCGTTAACCTGAAGGTCGATCCGGACGAGCTGCTCCTGTGGATCGACGATGACCTCCTGGCGATCAACAAACCAGCTGGGTTGCCGACCTTACCAGATGGATATGACCAAACCGCGCCCCACATCAAGAGTTACTTGGAGGGGCATTTCGGGTCGTTATGGATCGTGCACCGCTTGGACCGCGCTACCAGCGGTGTCTTGGTACTGGCGCGTAACCCTGCTGCCCACCGTGACCTGAGCCTGCAATTTCAGAATCGCACGGCTGCCAAGATTTACCATGCCCTGGTGAGCGGCAACCCGCCCTGGGAAGAGCGACGTGTGGCCCTGCCGCTACGCCCGGACGCCGACCGGCAGCACCGCACACTGGTCGACGCCCGCCAGGGTAAGCCGGCTGTCACCAATCTGCGCGTGTTGGAGCGCTTTGGTTTGTTCACCCTGGTGGAGGCCCGGCCTGAAACCGGGCGCGCTCACCAGATCCGCGTGCACCTGGCCTCCCTGGGGCTGGCAGTCGTTGCAGATGGACTGTATGGGAGCGGCGCGGGGGTATATTTATCCCAAATCAAGCCGCGCTATAAGCCTTCCAGGACACAGGCAGCGCCGCTGTTAGGGCGCCTGGGCTTACACGCCTGCGCGTTGAAGATCCAGCATCCCGACACAGGTGATCTCATCAACCTGGAAGCGCCTTACCCGAAAGATTTCGAAAACACCTTGCGCAATCTGCGCAAGTTTCGCCGCTAGCGCTCCGGATCCGGTGAGGCAGGCGCTGGCGGCCTCGATCGGAATCCCTCGGGTCATCGACTAATTGGTCACCTTGGCTTTGCCGGTGAATGGCCAAAATCGGTTAGCGGGAACGGAAGATCAGGTATCCAGTCTTGGCCGGAAAGCTAATGATGTGGTTGGCCCGGTGATGTTTCTTCCGTCGGATGCTGCTTGGTTTGTTACCGGAATTAATTTGCCAGTGGATGGAGGCAATTTGGCTTTTGATGCGGGCGGAAGTAAGACCTGGTAATTCGAAGCGCGTAAAGGATAACTTACGATTAGCTACACCAGACCAGATGATGAGAGGCGTATTGTGGACCTAAAAGCTGAACACTTAATTTCCTCACAAAATAAATTAGGCGAAGGCCCTCTTTGGCATTCGGAAGAGGGCGCCATTTACTGGGTGGACATTCTCCAAGCTCGCGTGGAACGTTATCACCTGCAATCTCAACAGAAGCGGACTTTTCAATTTGATGTAGGCATTACGGTTTTGGGCATTCGAGCTCGCGGGGGATTTATCACTGCCACAACTCAGGGCTTTGCGCTCTGGGATGGCGTCTCTGAAAAACTGGAAATGCTTTCCAATCCAATCGCCGATAAACCCTTTACCCGCTTCAACGATGGGGCAGTAGATCGACAGGGGCGTTTTTGGGCGGGATCAATGTATGATGGCCCGCAAACTGTTTCGCCTCCAGAGGGTCTCCTCTTCCGCTTGGACCCCGATGGGGGTGTACACCTGATGGAATCGGGTTTAACAATTTCCAACGGAATAGCATGGAGTCCGGATAACCGAAAAATGTATTTGACGGATAGCCCCCGCCGGGTGATTTATGTGTATGACTTTGATCCAGGTCCGGGAACAATCAGCAATCGTCAGGTATTTGCCACCGTTCCAGAAGAACAAGGTTACCCGGACGGACTGACGATCGATGGTCAGGGATATTTGTGGAGTGCTCGCTGGTCTGGATGGGAATTGGTTCGCTATACGCCAAATGGGGAAGAGGACCTGAAGGTTAATCTTCCAGTGGCATGCCCTACCAGTTGTACTTTTGGAGGTAAGGATTTAAGAGATCTATATATCACATCTGCATGGGTTGCTCTGAGTGATGTAGAGCGTGCTGACCAACCCATGGCCGGTGATGTCTTTCAGCTAAAACTGGTTCATCCAGGTCTACCGGAACCCAAATATTTAGGCTAGTTTTTGATGGAGCAGGGTGCTGATTATATTTCTGTCCTGACACGGTCTTATACTGTAAAACCAAGCTCCAGCTATAAATCAATGCCCCAATACATAAGCCCTGCCCGCCTCCAAAGCGGCGTTGAACACCGTCGCCAGGGGTGTTTGGTGCTGTAGCGCCAGTTGACTGCAAACATCATACTCCGGTGTTGCTGAGATAATTTCCCCCTCTACGATCTTTAGCTTTACCGGTATCTCTCCGTAAATGGTGCTGACCATTGCTATGGACCGCCCCGCCTCATAGCGGCGAAGCGGCTGCACCCGTACGCCAAAGGTGCTGGTTTGACGCAGGATGAGTTGGGCCAGTTGTTGCTCATCTTGCTGGCGAGCGATTACGCTGATCATCGTCCCAGGTCGGTTCTTCTTCATGTAGACTGGCGTCAGATAAACATCCAGCGCGCCGGCTTCGAACAGGAGAGCCATCGTATGCCCGTAGAATTCTGGGTTCATGTCATCGATATTGGTTTCGAGCAGTCTCAAGCCATTCTGTGCTTCAGCCCCGCTCTCCCCGATCCATAACCGCAACACATTCGGCCAGGGCAGCTCTCGTTCACCAGCGCCGGTGCCAATTTGCTGTAAGAGCATCTCCGGCTGGGTAAATTCAGCCAGTGAGGCCAGGATGGCTGCTCCGGTGGGGGTCACCAGCTCCATCTCTGTCTGGCGGTAGTAGGTTGGGGCCTTGGCGCAGGCCAGCAGCTCCAGGGTCGCCGGCGCTGGCAGGGGCAACTCCCCGTGGGCGCTTTTTACCTGGCCGCGGCCTAGCGGGAGCGCGGCAGCGTACAGCTTATCGATCCCCAGCTGCTGCAGGCCCAGGGCCGCTCCGCAGATATCCACAATTGCATCGATTGCCCCCACCTCGTGGAAATGAACCTGCTCTACAGACATACCATGGACGCGCGCTTCCGCTTCAGCCAGGCGCTGAAAGACCGCCAGGCTTTGCTCAACGACCTTTTGCGGCAGGCGGCTGCTCTGAATCATTCTCGTTATAGCCCTCAGGTTACGTTCATAAGCAGGTTCTTCTTCTGTTAGGACCACCTTGAATTGGGTAGCTCGCAGGCTGCCCTTGCGCGTCTCCTGCGCCTCCAGGCGAAAGGCCTGATTTAAGCCCAGCTCCGCCAGCCCTGCACGCAAGTCATCCAGGGGTAGGCCCGCATCGATCAGCGCGCCCAGGAACATATCCCCCGAGATTCCAGAATAACAGTCGCAATATGCGATTTTCATTCTTCCAACACCTCATCCAGGCTGCCGGAGCGGTAGCCCATCAGGTCCAACGCGACATGCTTATAGCCCAGCTCGAGCAGTTTTTCAGTCACTTCTTGATGGTCGGTTGCCAATCGCTCGAGCATTTGTGGGTCCACCTCAATGCGCGCCATGCTGCCGTAATCGCGCACCCGCACCAGCCGGTAGCCGCGTTCGTGTAAAATTGCCTCTGCCGCCGCCACTCGTTCAAGACCAGCAAGCGTGATCTGCATCCCGTACGGGAAGCGCGTCGCCAGGCAAGGCGAGCTTGGCGTATCCCACACCGGCAATCCCAGAGCCCGCGCCAGCGCACGGATCTCCGTTTTCCCCAAACCGGCTTGTGCCAGTGGGCTTTGTACGCCCAGCTCCTTTAAGGCCCGCCGGCCCGGGCGGCGCTGGCCTTCGTCGTCAGCGTTCGAGCCCTCCAGCAAATTTTCCAGATCGTTCTGTGCAGCCAGCTTGCCCACTGCTCTCAATCGTTCCAGCTTACAGTAATAGCATCGCTCGGGTGGGTTGGCGCGGAAGGCCGGCTGGGCCAGGTCGTCAAAATCTATACAGTAGTGCCGGAAACCGACCTGGGCCGCCAGCTCTGCCGCCGCTTGTATGGTCTCAGGTGACTCTAACACCGAGCGGATCGTGTAGGCTGCCATCCGCTCGCCCAGCGCCAGGTAGGTGGCTGTTGCCAGCAGGGCGCTGTCTACACCACCCGAATAAGCTACTGCCGCCGATCGTATCTCATTTAGGATATCCAGTAGCCTGTGCCATTTCTCCGCCAGGCAGGGTTCGAGGTCCCGTGGTGAAAGCAGCAGCATCTCGCAGCTAGCCTGTTTCGTCATTACAATTCCTTTCACGGTCAGGCTTCTGCACCTGGGTAACCATCCGGTTGATCATCCCCGCCATGTACCCTGCCCCAAATCCGTTATCGATATTCACCACTGCCACACCTGGAGCACAGGTGTTCAACATAGAAAGCAAGGCTGCCAGCCCTTGAAAGCTGGCCCCATAACCAACGCTGGTTGGCACGGCGATCACTGGGGCGCTTACTAATCCCCCTACCACACTCGCCAGAGCCCCCTCCATGCCAGCCGCCACTACCAGGACGTTGGCTTGCTGCAGCAATTGTGCTTGATCCAACAGGCGATGTAGCCCTGCCACGCCAACATCGTACAGCCGCTCGACCTGGCTGCCGGTCATCTGGGCGGTCAAGGCCGCCTCCTCGGCTACCGGGATATCGGCTGTCCCTGCGGTGATGACCAGCACGCCGGGTTGTAGATCACGCTCCTGCATCTGGACCAGGGTGATCGCCCGCGCTTTTGCGTGATAGACTGCTTCTGGAAATTCTACCCGCACAGCCTCATACACCTCCCCATCCACACGTGTAACTAGGGCGCGCCCACTCTTGTCTATCAAACTATGTAATATCTTGATGATTTGCTCAGAGCTTTTGCCGCTCCCAAAAATAACCTCCGGGAAGCCACAGCGTAAGTTGCGGTGGTGATCGACTCGGGCGAAATCTCCCACCTGTTCGTAGGGCAGGCTGCGTAGTTGCGAGATGGCCTCATCCACTTCAACCGTACCAAGTTGGACGCTATCAAGAAGCTTACGTAATATGTGGTCATCCATCGTCGTCTCCCATCCAATAATTCACCTGGTTTTTCTTATCCCGAATTCACGATATTGTAGCATTTAACCGCCGAATTTATTAAAGTTGGGGTTCAAACCCTTAATCCCAAGCTAACTTGACGATCTCTCTCCTGCGTGGTATTATAAATAGGTTAATTTTAGCACTCTCTGGTCGAGAGTGCTAAAATTTGGAAATAACAACTGTCTGAGACAAATTCTGCCAAGAAACGGTGTGCGTGGGGGTGCATACCCCCACGCACACCGTTTCTTGGATTTCCTGAAGAAGAGTGATGGCTCAACTGACCGAACGTCGAAAACTGGTCCTGGCTCTGGTGATCCACGAGTACATTGAAACCGCCCAGCCGGTGGGTTCAGCGCACCTGGTGGAGCGTTACAACCTGGATATCAGCCCGGCCACCGTACGCAACGAATTAAGCAGCCTGACAGAAGCCGGTTACCTGCGCCAGCCGCATACCTCGGCCGGCCGCGTGCCTAGCGAGGAGGGTTACCGCTATTTCGTGCGCCAGTTGATGGGTCATACCGACCTACCCGCCCCCACCAAGCGCACCATCACGCACCAGTTCTACCAGGCCGGTCGCAATATGGACCTGGAAGAGCCGATCGAAACGAAGGATGAGGGAGCATACATCCTCAGCCGCATCAAGGAGAACCCGATCCTGCGCGGCAAGCTTGCCTCGGACGACGGCAGAGCGATTGCCGTATTCATCCCGATCGAATCCAAAGACATGTCGCATCGGATCGCCGGCGAGATGCAGGCCATAATCGACAAGTACAAGGGAACAGAGCAGTACCATATCGCCGGGCTGCCGGTCGCCGAAGACTCGTTCGGCGCGGAGATGTTCTCGCAGATGGTTTTCTCCGCCCCGGCGGCAATGGCTATCATATTCCTTCTGCTGCTCGTGTTTTTCCGGCAGGTGAAGATTATTCTCGCGCCGATGATCGTGGCGATGATGTCGGTGATCTGGGCGATGGGGCTCTTGATCGCCACCGGCCACACCGTCCACATCATGTCATCGATGATACCGATCTTCCTCATACCGATCTCGGTACTGAACTCGATTCACATTATATCGGAGTTCCACGACCACTACGGCCGCTACAAACACAAAGCGAGTACGATCAAGCACTCGATCCAGACGCTCTTCCTCCCCATGCTGTTCACTTCGGCGACGACGATAGCCGGGTTTGCTTCGCTCGCGACCACCCCTATTCCACCGGTGCAGGTGTTCGGTATCTTCGTCGCGTTCGGCGTGCTCGTCGCCTGGTTCCTTTCGATCACTCTCAATCCGGCGATCGGAATCCTCATTTCCGACAAGGCCCTGCGCAACTTCGGCAAGGCCGATGATGAGCACGGCGTGTTGTCAAAAATCATGCATGCGTTCCGCGACTTCGCCTGGAAAAATAACAAAGCCATTATCGCCGGCGCTTCGGTGGTGATTGTCCTCGCCGCAGTCGGTTTGAGTATGATCGTGGTCAACGACAACCCGGTGAAATGGTTCAAGCAATCGCACCCGATCCGCCAGGCGGATATGGTCATGAACGAGCACCTCGCCGGCACCTACATGAACTACCTCGTCTTCGCGGGCGAGGAACCGGATGCGATGAAGAGCCCGGAAGTGCTCACATATATGCAGGGATTGCAGCAGCACCTGGTCAAGCACGAGATAGTCGGCGCGACCACTGGCCTGCCCGACGTCGTCAAGAAAGTCCGCTACGAACTGTTCGAGGCCGATTCATCGCAGGTGTTCATTCCGACCAATCAGGACGAAGTCGCCCAGATGCTGTTCCTGTTTGAAATGTCCGGCGGCGACCCGGACGACCTGTTCAAGTTCGTGACGCCGGACTACGATAAAGCGAATCTCTGGGTCCAGCTCAACACCGGCGACAACATGGAGGTCCAGTCGACCATCGAGTACGCCTCCGCCTACATCGCCGAGCACCCGCTCCCGGTCGGCGTGACCGCCGAGTGGGCGGGCAAGCCGTACATCAATATCGTCTGGCAGCAGAAGATGGTCTCCGGCATGGGTTGGTCGCTGCTCTCGGCCTACGCCGTCGTACTCATCATGATGATCATCCTCTTCCGCTCGCTCCGGTGGGGGCTGATGTCGATGCTACCGTTGACCATCACCATTATGGCGATCTACGGCTTCATCGGCTATATCGGCAAGCCCTACGACATGCCGGTGGCGGTGCTCTCGTCGCTGACCCTCGGGCTCTCGGTCGACTTCGCCATCCACTTCATCCAGCGCCTGCGCTCGATTCATAGGGAGACCGGCGATTATCGCAAATCAATCCATGAGATATTCGAGGGTGCCGGCCGCGCGATTTCGCGCAGCGTCCTCGTGATCGCGATC
>JAWOHN010000176.1:0-8712 GCA_046485135.1 Anaerolineales bacterium
AAGCCATACAGAATAAATAGGGGCTGGGTGGCAGAGTCTTTGGCCAGATGTTCAGCTGCCAAAGGGGTCAATGCCAGCAAGACCAGGTACCCCACCAATGCTGTCACAGCTTCCACCAGCGCAGCTGCCTTTACAATCGCTGCAGCGCGCTCATTTTTCTCCTGCACCAGGTACTGGCCCATATATTTGACGACCAGCTCGCTCATGCGGAATGAAAGCAAGCGGTGGACGTTTGAAACGAAAGGGATTACAGTAGCCGAGATTATCCCAAAGCGCTCAATACCCAGCAGCCGGGCAGCCAGAATGCTCTGCAACATGCTCAGGGCCATTGCTGCAGAATTACTGCTGAACAAATAGCCGCTGTTCTTTACAATCCCCCTGAACAGTTGGTCCTGCCACCAGGAACGTATTGTGTGCAAACCGGCTTCCCTGGACCTAAGTTTTCACCTGGCCCACCCAATCTTTTTCGGCATGATACCACGCTACCAGGTTGGCGATGCCCTCGTGCAAGGATACGCGTGGTTCCCAACCCAGCAGTTTTTTAGCTTTTTCCACATCAGCCCAGTTGGCCATCATATCGGCCGGGTGGAAGGGCAGATATTCAACCTGTGCTTTTTTACCGATCAGCTCCTCCAGGATGCGGATAAGCTGGTTGATCTTGATCGATTCATGCCCACCCAGGTTGATAATCTCGTAACCCAACGGCGCCAATCCCATGATTGTGCCGCGAGCAATATCGTCCACATAAGTGAAACCGCGTGACTGTTCACCGTCACCGTTCAATTGCAGCGGCTGCCCGCTGTCAATCCACTTGGTAAAACGGAACATGACCATATCCGGTCTTCCAGCCGGACCATACACTGTGAAATAACGGAAAACGGTCACATCCAGACCGTATAAATAGTGGTAAGCATGGCACAGGACCTCAGCCCCTTTTTTGCTGGCCGCGTAGGCCTGGAGCGGTTGGCTACTATCTGCATCCTCCGGCGTGGGTAGGGGCGCGTTGGCTCCATACACACTGGAAGTAGAGGCCAGGATAAATTTCGGGACCTGGTAGGTGCGTGAAAGCTCCAGCAAGTTCAGCGTGCCGGTCACATTTGTATCCACATATACCCATGGATCTTCGAGCGACTGCCGTACCCCTGCCCGGGCAGCCAGGTTGATTACCGCATCATAGGGGGGAGTCTTCTTCCCCAGCGAGGATTGCCGGAACAGCTCTTCCAGGCCATCTTGGTGAGAGATATCCAGTTTTGTGAACTGGAAACCAGCTCTACTATTCAGGCTTTTCAAGCGATAGGTCTTCATACGCACGTCATAGGCGTCGTTCAGGTTATCAACCCCAACGACCGTATGACCGGCATCTAATAGCATCTCTGCCACTCGGGCGGCAATAAAGCCAGCCGCGCCGGTTACCAGATAGTGTCCCATTCAGTCTCTCCGTTTCCTCTGTCAACCAAACACAACGGACCATACAGCCATAGCTGGTTCCGATTGCCCCGCTGAAAAGTGTGCGACGCTACAACCGGACCACCTTTGGATTATTTTTCCCCAGTGACCCAAGGGCATTACGCGTGTCCACTACCATGCTGGATTCTGCAAGGATTGCGGAGTAATCATACTGGCTGTGATTGGTGATAATGACCACACAATCGACTGTCCGGACGGCTTCCATCAAATCTGGAACGCTCTCCATGACAACCCCCTCCTCTACCAGGCGGGGGACAAACGGATCGTGATAAAGCACCTTGGCTCCCTTTTGCTGTATCAACCCGATCACGTCCAGGGCAGGAGATTCGCGCAGATCATCGATATCCGGTTTGTATGCCACTCCCAGGACCAATACCTGACTACCGTTGAAGGCTTTCCCATGCAAGTTTAGTGCATCCTGGACTTTGCCAACCACATGCCGGGGCATGCTGGTGTTGATTTCAGAGGCCAGCTCGATAAAATGGGCGGTGTACTTCAATGCACGCAGCTTCCAGGATAAATAGAGCGGATCGATGGGGATGCAATGACCGCCCAGCCCCGGACCCGGGGTGAATTTCATAAAGCCAAACGGCTTGGTAGCGGCAGCGTCGATCACCTCCCAAACATCGATATCCAGACGGTCGCACATCAACGCCATTTCGTTGACCAGGCCGATATTGATCATCCTGAAGGTATTCTCCAGGAGTTTTGCCATTTCGGCTACCTCGGTGGATGAAACCTGGACAACAGTCTGCAAGGCCTGGCAATACCAGGTGGAAGAGACCTCGCAACAATCTTGCGTGATCCCGCCGATTACCTTGGGGGTGTTGATGGTAGTCCAATCCGTACGACCTGGGTCGACCCGCTCAGGAGAGAAAGCCAGAAAGAAATCCTGCCCGACGGTTAAGCCAGAAATCTCGCTCAAGCGGGGCAGCAAGATCTCGCGGGTGGTGCCCGGATAGGTGGTCGATTCCAATACGATGATCATACCCGGGTGTAAGAAGCGCGCCAACTGCTCAGCAGCCGAAATGATAAATGAAAGATCCGGGTCGCCGGTCTTGCGCAGAGGGGTGGGCACGCAGATGCTAACCGCATCCACACCTGCCAGTACAGCAAAATCGGTCGAACCCGACAATTTCCCCGCAGAAACCAGGCGCGCGACTTCTTCAGTGGAAACATCTTTGATATAACTTTCTCCTCTGTTCAACGCCTGCACTTTCTCACTGTCTGGGTCGATCCCAGTCACCTGAAAACCCGCTTCGGCAAAGACGGTTGCCAGGGGCAGTCCCACATAGCCCAAGCCTAAAACGGCCACGTGCGCCGTTCGCTGGCGGATTTTCTCAAGCAGGCTTTCTTTCATCAAGTTTGTCATATGACCTCTTTGGCAACGCGGTGTATCCCGCGTGGATATGCATTAGGAAATCCAATCTGATAATTATAGTGGAACGAGCTAAAAAAGGGACAACTGTTTTGGATTCTCCGCTGGCTTCTCTTCCGGCAGATCAGGGCTGTTTTCGGTTACTCCTATTGAAGAAGTTGCCTTACTGATAAACTCCGGCAGGTTGGCAAAATCTGCCATCAGCGCTGGCTTGAGGGAAGGCTGGTGCAGGGCGGCTGCCGGGTGGAACATAGGAACGATCAAGCGTCCCTTGATCCACATGGGGCGGCCATGCACATTGCTGATCTTCACATCCGGTAAATAACGGGCCATGGAAAATCGTCCCAAAGTAACGATCACCTTGGGGTTGATCGCCTGGATCTGCTGCTCCAGATAGTCTCCAGCGCAAGCCTCAATCTCTTCCGGACGCGGGTCGCGATTATTGGGCGGCCGGCATTTTACGATATTGGTTATGAAGACATCGGCGCGTTTCAATCCAATGCTTTCCAAAAGCTCATCCAAGAACTTCCCAGCCGCGCCAACAAAGGGACGGCCCTGCTCGTTCTCATGAAATCCAGGACCCTCGCCTATGAACATGATCTCTGCGTCTGGACGGCCTTCGCCCGGCACAGCTTTCTTGCGCGAGTAATGCAGATCGCATTTGTGGCAAACACTAACTGCTTGCGCTACCTGTTCCAAAACCTGCTCAGGATTCACCCATCACCTCCATAATCGGAATTCACCTTGCCGCCATTCAGCCATTCCAGGTAATCACGGTCAAGATTTTTTTTGCCCATCAAGACGGCGTCTTCCTGGTTGTCCTGGTAATAACGGGGGCGGCGACCAACAATGACAAAGCCAAAATCCCGGTAGAGGGCTTGCGCAACCTGGTTGCCGGCCCGCACTTCTAACATCGACTCGAGCGCGCCTTGCTGGATAGCCTCCCGCAAAGCTAACGTAAGTAGCTCACGTCCAATTCCTTGACCACGGTGCTCAGGGTGGACAGCAATCGTAGCTATATGCGCTTCATCCAGGATCATCCACACCACGATCATCCCAATGATCTTGCTGCTCCCCTCCTCCGAACGATGTTCCGCCACCCACAGGATTGACCCCGGATTCTCTGTAAGCTCAAAACGGTAAGAACTAGCAGGCCAAGGAGTGCTGAAAGAAAGATGGTCAATCTCCTGGACTTGCTCCAGGTCATCTAATTCCATATGCCGGTAAGTCACGAAAGACTCGCTTTATCCCGGTATTGGGTCTTTGAGCTGAAGGTAAAAGGGAGAAAGGGTAACCGGATCATCAATTTGACCAGCTTGCCAGCGCTGCCAGGCCAGTTCAGCCAAAAATGAAGGACGTCGCATACTGTGAGCCGGGGAAGCCAGGATGACATTTTTCTTCTTACGGGACAGGATGCGGCGTTCCTCAGATGTCATCTCTCCGCTTACCATAGTGGGATGGTTGATCGCCTCTGCCAGAGCTTCAGCCGTCACAACGCTAATCTCACCGGTTGGTCTCCAGGTCCCAGATCGCGCTTCGTACCAACCTGCGGCCAGGCGACCGCGTCCGATCTGTAAGGTTGCCACAAGAGGCATATCTCGAACGGGTTGGGCTGCTGCTAAAACATCCAGCGAGCGAACGCCGATCATGGGCAGGTGCCGGGCCAGCGCAAGGCCCTTGGCCAGGGCCAGACCGATGCGCAAACCAGTAAATGATCCTGGCCCGGTTGCCACCGCCACAGCCTGCAGATCTTTAATTTGGTAACCAGCGCGCGCCACCGTTTCGGCAACAGCAGGGGCAAGCTCTACCGTATGGTAATCATCGCTTGCCCATACCGTCTCCCCGAGAACTCGCAGGCCGTCATACAACGCAACGCCTATAATTCGGGAAGATGTATCTACCGCCAGCAGCACTTAACCTCCATATACCCGCTTCCGGAAACCGGCCAACATTTTCTGGAAGCGCAAACCATGCGCAGCAAAGATCAGATCACGCTGAGAGTCGTCCACCCAGGTAAGCGTCGTCCAAAGGTGGTCAGAGGGCAGCGCCGGCCGGATTCGCTCTGCCCATTCCACCACCAGGGGGCCTTTCTCCAGGAAGACATCCAGGTCCAATTCCTCAGCTTCAGGAGCGCCGCTGATCCGGTAAGCATCCAGATGGTACAGTCGCCCTCCATTCGCCCGGCGATAGACATTCAGCAGGACAAAGGTAGGGCTGCAAACCGGGTCCAATGAACCCCAGCCTGCCGCGATGCCTTGGACGAGAGTGGTCTTGCCCGCTCCCAGGTCCCCCACCAGGCAAACCACATCCCCTGGTTTGAGCAGCGCCCCCAATCGCATCCCCACCCGACGTGTTTGCTCGGGACTGCGGCTGATGATTTCCAGAGAATGGGCAGAGAGAATTGGCATGTTAAAAGAATTATAAGCCTGGATGCAATTGGCGGATAGCCAATTGACAAAGAATATCATCGAAAAAGATTTCCCACCTGCACAGGTTTTCGCCTGAGCAGCCAGTTCTTATTATATTAAGCTTTTAATTCTAATTTGGCAAGCGAAGCAGCCACCCTTTTTAACCCAATATCTTCAAAAAATATATCCACCACCTCGTCATCGTCTTCGATCTTACTGTTCAATACCAAACCCTCGCCCCAAACAGAATGCACCACCCTGGACCCAGGGGGATAGCGCTGTTCCAGAATACGGGCGTGGGCAGCCGCACGCTTGGGCCAGCGCTCCGCAGCTGGCAAGCTGCCCCTTGAGCGTCCTGAGCTGTACCCGACCCTGCCAACCGTCCGGTCTTCCAGGATATCCGGGGGGATTTCCTCCAGGAAGCGAGAAGGGATGGTTGGCTCGGAGTAACCGAAGGTGTTTCGATGCAGCGGGTACACTAGGTAAAGGAGATCTTTGGCCCGTGTCATGCCTACGTATAACAAACGGCATTCTTCCATCATCTCTTCAGGCTCTTCAAAGGACCGGGAATGTGGTAACGTTCCATCGTCCAGACCGGCGATAAAGACCACCGGAAATTCCAGCCCCTTGGCTGCATGCAGGGTCAGCAGCGTGGGGACGCTGGCAGTCGCCTCGATCGTATCCTGATCCGAAACCAGCGCCACTCGCTCTAAAAACGACTCCAAGGGCTGCTCGGAAAACTCCGCCGCCAGACGGCGCAATTCAAGCACGTTCTCCCACCGTTCCTGACCTTCATCCGTACCATCGTTGATATAGCTAGAATAATCAACATCCTCCAGAATGCGATCCAGTAATTTCAAGGGAGGCATACCGGACGCCAACCCACGCCATTCTGACAACAATCGCCCAAAGCCGGCCAAAGTCTCGGCAGCTCTGCCTGAGAAAGCCTGCCTGTGATCCGACCTATCATTGCCCAGGTGGAGCAATAGTTCTCCAGGAGAAATTCCAGACTGGTGGGCTTGAATCTGCAAGGATTGCCAGGTTTTGTCGCCAATCTTTCGGGGGGGGACGTTTATGACCCGCGCCAGGCTGATCTCATCCTGCGGGTTGTGAACCAGGCGCAGGAAAGCGACCACGTCTTTAATCTCCCTGCGCCCATAGAAACGTTGCGCGCCAACCAGCTTGTATGGCAGACCCGCCTGCAGGAAGGCTTCCTCCAGGACTCGCGATTGGGCATTGGTACGGTACATGATCGCAAAATCGCCTGGCTTGGCTACCTTCTGCCTGACGCGTTTAGCGATTTCTTCTATAATGAAAGATGCTTCGACGCGTTCGTCATAGGCTTCGTAATAGATCACTTTTGCCCCAGCGCCGCGCTCGGTCACCAATTCTTTGCGCGTGCGCTGCGGGTTTTGATCGATAACCGCCATGGCCGCGTCCAGGATAGCCTGAGTTGAGCGGTAATTCTGCTCCAACAGGATCACCTGGGTGGCAGGGAAATCCTTTTCAAAGCGCAGCACGTTGCGGTAATCCGCGCCTCTCCAGCGGTAGATGGATTGGTCGGTGTCCCCCACGACAAAGATATTCCCATGGAATGATGCCAGATGCTTCAGCAAGACATATTGGGCCATGTTGGTGTCCTGGAACTCATCCACCAGGACGTGCTCAAAGCGGCGGGCATATTTATCCCGCACCGCTGCTTTCCCCTCCAACAACCAGGCCACCCATAATAACAGGTCATCGAAATCCACTGCATTGTTGGCCGTCAGCATCTCCTGGTAACGCATGTAAACGCGTTTCACTACCTCATCGCGGTAGGTTTGGAGCGGATAATCTTCCGGCACGAGCAGCTCATTTTTGGCTCTGGAGATCGATCCTAATATCCCAGGTGCGCGGAATTTCTTCTCATCCAGATCCAGATCGGCCAGGACTCTTTTTACCAAACGGACCTGGTCATCCGCATCAAAGATCACAAAGTTGGCATTCAATGGCAGGTGCTCTGCTTCCCGGCGCAAAATCCGGGCGCAGGTGGCGTGAAATGTGCCCAGGCTGAGACCGCGCGCCTGATCACCCAGCATATTGACAACTCTTGTTTCCATCTCCCGGGCAGCTTTATTGGTGAAGGTGACTGCCAGGATATTGTAAGGGGATACAGCTAGCGTATCGATCAGATGGGCGATGCGCTGAGTCAGGACCCGCGTCTTACCGGAACCGGGGCCCGCCATGACCAGCACCGGCCCTAAGCCAGCCGTAACGGCTTGTTGTTGTTGGATATTGAGCTCAGACAGGCGATACATCGCCCATCATTCTACCGTTTGAGAATACCCATGTCAACCAGCGAAAGTAAAACGAAAAAATTGGCATGCCATTTTCGGTTTTTCCTCACTCTAACGCGACCAGGCGTCCGGATTTGCGTAAATATAGTATGATGGTAAATCCCTGAATTTGGTGGGTACTGATAAGTGATAGGAGAATTCAAAAAATGACCAAGCCTGAACGCCGGACCCCTTGCTTGCTATGGCCATTTGTAGCGATTATAAAGCTGGTCGTGGGTATCGTGAGCCTGACCGGTCGGCTTATCGCAGTCCTGTTGGGGCTGGTTTTATTCATTACGGGTACCATCCTGACCGTAACGGTTATTGGGGCCGTCATTGGGATACCACTGGCAATGTTTGGCATCATGATCATGGTGCGAGGCCTGTGGTAATCCCCGCTGTGACCCAATTCCCAGCATACGCTTGTTCGGAAAGGTGCTTCAGAATATAATGGCTATGCTTTCAGCGCACCAAAGCGTGCGATCTGGTCAATAAAACAGCAGGAGGTACCGGCTATGGTAATGCCAGTGATTCAATATGCACCTGAGACTTGCGCCTGGTGCAGAGGCGAAGGCAAGTGGGGAGAATACGGAGATGCCTGCCTGATTTGCGGGGGCCAAGGCAGCATGCTCGTGGCGCAGCCTGCCAGACAATGTCCTTGGTGTGAGGGGAAGGGCGTAGTCGGTGAGATGGAAGACCGTTGCAAGACCTGCGGTGGGTCAGGATGGTCCCATGTTTTACCAAAGCAAGCCTTGGGAAGATAGCTGCTGAAGAGGGGCATCCGGATCCAAACAAGATGCTTTCTGACCCCAATATAAAACTGGCCCCAAAAAGGACTCTCATCATTGCTGCTGTTGCAGTCCTCCTGGCTGGCTTGATTCTGTCCGCGTTGGACAGCAGCAGCCAACTGCTAACCGGTTGGATCGCCTATACCCTCCTGCTGTGTTTGGCTGCCGTGGTAATGCTGTGGGCAAACAAAGGACTGCAGGTAAGCTCGCTGGTCTCCAAAATTGCCCTGAGCGCCTTTATCCTCAGGCTGGGAGCAGGGGTGGCTTTAATCATCTTGTTGCCGGTGGCAGGGCACCAAACCAGCGAAGTGTCCCTGGCGGGTTATGTATTCAAGGACGCGCTCATCCGTGACACG
>JAWOHN010000193.1:0-4294 GCA_046485135.1 Anaerolineales bacterium
GATGCGCAAATGCACGCGCGCCCGTTCGGCCCCCTCCTGGTAGTCATATTTGTACAGCCCCGCTTCAGGTCTAACCGGAGAAGAAGGGTGCAGAGCAGCCTGCAAGCCATGCCAGGCGCAACGGAACCGGCTGAGCGGAGGCCCGGCTGAGGACATGCTCAGCGACCCCCTCCAGCGCAAGCACAGGCGCAGCCCGCGCAAGCGCAGGCGCAAGCGCAGCCGCCTCCTCCGCCCCGGCTACCACCGCCGCTGCGAGTAGGGGTCTTGGGCACCGGGTTGGTGCGGTTGGTGACCCGGCTGGTAAAATCACCCACGCTGCCCACCACCTGCGAGGAAAGATTCTGCACCCCACCAACAACAGAGGCGGCAAAGGCGCCGCCGGGCAAGGTGGGCATGGAGGGTCCGCCCGTCGGCCCACCGCGCGGAAGGCTGGGCGCAGAAGTGCTGACGGGTGCGGAACCTGCCGCAGAACGCCCAAAGCCTGGGTCAAAGCGCCCCCACCAGACCGGCACGAAAACGGGTCCGGTGCGAAAAACATCGCGAGTGCGGCGATCATAGTCCCGATCCAGCATGGTCCATTCCATGACTTCTTCGTACTTGGCGCTCTTGACTTCGGGAGTTTCAGCAGCCTCCACTTCTGCCCAGGCGCGTTTCATGATATCGCGGTAGTATTCAACCGTTTCACGGCGGCTGAAGCCCTTCATCTTTTGGGCCACGCTCTTCACCAGGCTGACCATGGATTCTTCCAGGGCTTTTTGGCGTTGTTTACCTTTAGGCAGGCCGAAGGCTTCCAGGAAGCCTTTCTCATAAGGTCGCAGGTCTTCGGGAAGGGGAGTTGACAGGGTCAGTTCCAGCGGCTCGCGGCTCTTGACCTCTGCAGCTTCCTTTTTGATGGTAGCAAACAAGATCATGGTCATGATCTTGTCCATGGGCTGTTCGAGCAAGATGGCGGCTTCGACGGCGGTCAGGCCGCGTTTGATGCCATGCCCTTCAATGGAAATCTTGGGGGGCAGGTACTGCAAGCGGCGCTTGCGGTCTGCCACCACGCTCATAACGATGACAAAGACAAAGAAGCCCACGAATCCTAAAGGAACCAGGCAGGCCAGAATGGCTTCAGCGTCGATGGAAGTCGCGCCGGCAGGGTCCTGGCGCTGCACAGCCTGGTCAGGCACATACTGCAGGGGGAAGGAGGCGCCCAGGCGATATTCCTCGTAGGGGCGAGCCTGGGGGTTGTTCCAGGAATACACCACCCGGCCTTCTTCGTCCAGCCAGGTTTCCGGCTCACTGGGGAAGCCAGAAGGGGATTGGTGCCAGCGGGGCTCTTCCGGTAGGACGCCGGGGGGCAGGTGGAAGGTGACGGTCAGGTCGGTCGTGCCGGTGGTGATACTGCGCTGGAAACGGGCCGGGGCAAAGACCGCGCTGGCATACTCGTCTTCACCCGGGTCCAGGAAAAGCATGTTCCTAACCTGGCCGATGAAGACGCGTAGTTCTCCATAGCTGCCGGGTTGGATAGCATACTGGCCCAAGCCAACCGCCACGCCAACGCCATCGCCCTGGTAGCCACTGCGGGAAATGTCGCTGAGCGCTTGACCGTTCGCCCAGGCCTGGATGGAGGAGGTATCAAAGTCGTTGGTGGGCAGAGGCACATCCACATAATCAATGATGTGGCCGCTTGGCTGGTTTTGAAAGGCGTACAGGTAGTCCAGGCTGATCGAGCCGTCCGAGTTCCAGTATACGTCTACAGCCAGCTCCGGCAGGGCAAAATAGTAATTCTGCGCCAGGGCAGAGATAGGCGCCAGCAAGAGGGAAATCAGGACCATTAACGGGATAATGCGTTTCATCATATCTCACCACTTGGGATCTTCGGTAAGCTGGTAGGTTGTGCCGCAATAAGGGCATTTGACGACCGGAGCGCCAGCCACCATGCTGACATGCTCGGGAGCCAGGGCGCCGCCGCAAGACTTGCATTTGAGGGTATCCAGGTTGACATTGGCGGGCATTTCGACGTTCAAGGTCACATTTTGAACCATCTCGCCCTGGGGGCGCCGCCCAACCAGCCAAATCAGGCCCAGCCCGATCACGACGCTGATGACCCCAACGATCAGCCAGCCGATCTGGCCCTCCGGGCTAAAGGTCGCCCAGATGAACAGGACGCCGAAAAAGATGAAGATGCCGGCGGCAATATAGGCAACAAGCTTCCCAACGTTCATAGATTCCTCCATTCCAGCGAACAGGGCGGGTGAGGGTCTTTGGCCCTACGATTCCCAATGAACCAATGTCAGTTTACAACGGTTTGAATGGGGCGACAAGTGATTTTCTACAGGTAGTTAGGTTGAGAATGTCAATAATCGGAGGGTCATTTTGGGCAAGTACACTCCCATTAAATCTAAAAATCCCTTTCCAGGCGCAGAACGGAACACCTGAGCAGCGCCGAAACCCGGCATAACTCTTGGGCAAGTGTGGGGTTATTAATTATCATAAGTTCGGGACAATAGTGAATCCGATAATAAAACTTAATAATCCAGTCATTGCGATGAAGGCGCTAGCCCGATGATAAGCAGAGCGGCGCAATCTGTCCACAATGGGTAGACCCCTTCGCTGCCTCTTAATGACAAAAGCGAGGGGTCATTGCGAGGAGGG
This sequence comes from Anaerolineales bacterium, assembly GCA_046485135.1. Lineage (GTDB taxonomy): Bacteria > Chloroflexota > Anaerolineae > Anaerolineales > UBA4823 > CAZAQS01. The sequence continues at coordinate 2,641 of JAWOHN010000193.1, forward strand.
CGTTCTGTGCCCGACGAAGCAATCTGTCTCCAGGGATCGCTAGAAGGATAGATTGCGCCGCTTCGCTTACAGCCGCCCTGAAGACCACAGGCTGCTCGCAATGACCAATGATGGGATGGTCATTCACTGATGAAAAGCGCTGGTGCTGTGGAGTTACTCGCAGTGACAATCATTTGTTATTAAAGAACTTTACCGGATTTACTACTGAAAACAAGATTGAACTTTTGGGAGGTACTCATGAACGAGCTTACAGGTACAAGATCATTTTTTGACCAACCACAGGTACAGGTGCAGCAAATAGCGGTTGGTAAGGGGGTGCCGCTGGGCATCGAGGTGGTCAGCAACCCGCTGGTAGGCATAGGTGGGGCTTATGGGACCTGGGGCGAGGGGATCGATAACGAGCATTTGCCAGCCCTGATCGAGCAATTGATCGGGCAACCGCTCGAGCAACACACAAAAATGAACCTGTCTGAGCTGGGCTTTCTCTACCGCCACCACCTGCAGGGTTTAAGCCCGGCTGAGCAGATCGAGCTGGAACTGGAGGTGGGGACGCGTTTTTTGCAGGCAGCTACCCAGGCCTGCGGCTGGCAGCCGGCTGAAGTCGAGGGTGTGCTGATCGGGATGACGGCGCCTGCCACGACGGATTTTTGCGAGCGCATTGCAGAGAGGGCCGGAATCCCCGCTAAAGCTATTAAAGTGAGCGTGCACAAGGCTTGCGACAGCTCGGTGGGCGGGTTGCAGCTGGCGCTGAACCCGGATGAGGCGCTGGCTGAGCGTCTGGGTCAAGACTTAGCCGGGCGGCTATATGGGAAAAAGGTGTTAGTGGGCGGGATCGAAGGGTTGAGCCGCTTTATGCAGGAAGCCCGCGACACCCACGCCTTGCAACTGTTCGGCAATGGCGCGGGGGTGTTTGGGATGATACCAGGGGAGACGATGAAATTCCTGGTAGGGGTTACCCACGAAGTCTATGACGAGGAAGGTGTGCTGGCTGTGCGCATGGCCTACCCGCACTCACGCCAGCGCGCAGTGGGCCAATCGATGATCGAAGTGAGCCAGACCGGAGAAAACCATATCCGCGTAGCCGGGTTGATGCACGAGCCGGATAACGAGTGGCCGGTGGTGATGGCCGGGCCAATGGGCATGGTTAAACTGTTCGTGCGGACGGGGGTACAGGTGCTGCAGGAGGCCTATACCGCCTACCAACGCCGCATGGCCGAATTGGGCCGCTTCGACAAATCCATCGCCTTGGCGGTGGTGCACCACGCCAATTATAAGATCAACAAGCTGCTGGAAAAGAATCTGACCCATGAAATCCGACTGCCCAATCCCGCTGGACAACTCCTCCCAAGGGATAAGAATCGAATAGCGGGTCGTTTGCCGGTCTTCGATCCGCTTGAATTCCCGGATAAGGGCGGAGGCGCTTGTCCCCGCCTTGGCCGCGTTCCCGGGTTGAGAAACACGAAGTTCCGGGCCATCCGCTCCGATGCCGGCGGTGAACACGGCGTCATCCGCTTGAAAGGCTCCGGCCCGGGTCAAGGCCTCCCCGACCGTGTCACCGCGAAGATCCAGACTGAAATACACGCAATCCCCCCGCCAGAGATCGCGCTCCCGATACGGATTTTTCTGGTTGGGATCCTTAACGTCGCAATTCAGG
>JAWOHN010000232.1:0-4162 GCA_046485135.1 Anaerolineales bacterium
TGGCGGGGGCTACATCGCCGGGCAGTCGCCCTGGGCGCCCTACGCTCTGTTTGGCCCGTCCAGCAGTACGCCGGACGAAGTCAAAGAGTCGTTTGCCCCTTTTTGGGAGGTGTGGCAACTGGTCCACGCCCGCTACTATGACCAACCCGTAGACAACAGTGAGCGGCGGCTTTCTCCGCCGTCACAGAATAAACCTGCGGGTTGGCGTGAATGCGAGCAACCTCCTTGCGTTGGGCCAGGTGTTGGACCAGTTGCAGGTCACCCTTGGCCCAGATCATATTGGCAATCCAGTAAGAACGGTGGGGGATGTCCTGGCGCTGCAATTCTTCCAGGAGGGAGGTCTGCGTACGCCGGGCAGTCTCGGTCAGCGTTTGGAACACAAAGGCGCCTTTTTCCTGTTTACTGGTCAGGGAGGCGGCCTGGTTGAGATCGGCCTGTTCAGCCAGGTAGATCAGAAATTCAATTTGACCATCTGGAGCAGCCTGGGCAGACTGCAGGACCCACTGATCCACTTTGTCCTGCCAGGGGGCAGCCGCAGCAGGCGGGATCGGGCTTGAAGTAAAAACAAGAATAAAGACCAACAGTAAGATGGGAAGCCGGGAAATTGTTTTCATGGGCTTAGATTGTTATCGGATCAGATGAATCATAAATCCTGGACGGCTGCCCAGACCAACGACTCCACAAGCGTAGGTCATGCCTCTCCGAGATCAAAGCTTCACCAGTGACTTCAGCTCAGGCCAGGCTACCGGCAGCATGACCAAGAGGCCCAGAGCCAGGGCGCCCAGGGTGAGAGGGAAAAGCGGCAGGGGCAGGTAGCGCATCAGTAAGTAGACCAGCAGCGCACTCCCTACCGCCCCCAAACTGACGCGCATAAGCGTGTTGCCGGCTTTCCAGACGCCCGGAAAGCGCCGGTTGAGCAAGAACAGTAATAACACCGCCTCGCTGGTAAAGGCCAGGGTATTTGCCAGGGCAATGCCAGCATGGCCCAACACGGTCACCAGGTAGGTAGCCAGGACAATATAAGCCAGGGCATTCAAAGCCGCGGCGAACAGGGGGGTGCGGGCGTCTTGCTGGGCATAGAAGGAGCGGGCGCCGACCTCGAGCAAGGAATGACCCATCAAGCCGAGCAGATACATGCGGGTGGCCCATACCACCATCTCGGTGCCGGTGTCGTCGAAACCCAACAAGGTCTGCACCAGCGGGCGGATGCCCACGATGAGCAGGGCTGCCGACGGAATGGTCAGGGTCAGCAGGACGCGCACCGCCCGGTTGACTGTGCTGAGGAAGGCTTCGCGATCGGCGCGCGCCATCTGTTCCGACAGGGTTGGCAACAAAGCGATGGCAATGGCCGAGCCGATCAATGTCTCAGGGACTTGCATGAAAAACCAGCCATAGTTCAGGGCGGTAACCGCGCCTACTTCAAGATGAGAGGCCAAATGGTCGCGGTAGATGAAAAAGACCTGCAGGAAGAACATGGTCAGGACGCGCGGCCCTACCAGGCGCAAGAGTTTGACCATTCCAGGATGATAAAGGTCGATGGCGGGGATCCAGCGGAAACCAAAGCGGATCAGGCCGGGTACCTGGATGCCCAAATGCAATAAAGCTCCCAAGATGACGCCATAGACCAGACCGTAGATACCCAAGCCAAAGCCCGGCAGGGAGAGCGGTCCAAAGACATAGCCAGCCTGCGGCGCCAGGATCACTACCCCAAAGATCTGTCCCAGATTGTAAAAGGCAGGAGCCATGGCGGGCAGCAGGAAATGCTGGTTGGCTTGCAATCCAGCCATTACCAGACCGCTGATGGAGAAAATCAGGATGGCAATCAGGTCCAATCGCATCAGCTCAACCGCCAGGTCCTGTTGGGCGCCAACGAATCCGGGAGCAATAATATACGCCATAAAGGGACGGGCAAAGACCGCGATCAGAATCGATAAGGCAGCGGTAGCCAGGAATGCCAGGTTCAGGATTTTTGAGAACAGTTGCCAGGCCTCGCCGCGACCACCCTTGGTCAGGTATTCTGACAGGACTGGCAGCAAGGCCATTCCCAATGCCCCCCCAGAGATGAGCGCAGACAGCAGGTCGGGGATATTGTTGGCTGCATTGAAGGCATCGATTTCTACGCCCAGGCCAAACTGTCTGGCAATGAAAATCTGGCGCACGAACGCCAGGACCTTATCGACCCCAAAGAAGAAGGCGATGATCAAAGAAGAGCGGGCGATATGGGACATGGGGGCAAGTATAGCATGGATGTGCGAATATTGCGCCGCCCCCCCAGATGTGGTAGAATATGCGCCGCTCGGAAAAGGATAATGGGATAAAATATATGGAGGGATGGCCGAGCGGTCTAAGGCGGCTGTCTTGAAAACAGCTGTGGGTTCACGCCCACCGGGGGTTCGAATCCCTCTCCCTCCGCCTGGAACAACGACCGCGCCGGTAATTGGTTTGACATCGCTGCATTAATCAATAGAAATCCGATATTGGGGAGGTGCCAGAGAGGCCGATTGGGGTCGCCTGCTAAGCGATTGTCGGGGCAAAAACCTCGACCGCGGGTTCGAATCCCGCCCTCCCCGCTGGGCAAAAAACATTAAGAGAGCTATTAGCTTTCAAAATGTATATGGATATGCCCTGGAATGACTGCTAGGTGATTTCAGGGCATATTCAATTCAAGGCATGGATAAAGCAGAGCACGAAGGTGCATGTCACTGGTGATATCAGCAAAATAACCCAAAAAGAGTGCCGCGTTTAAGAAATCTCCAAGGTGGGTACGAAGCCTTCATTCAGACTGCCTTGCCGATAGCCAGTTAGGTCCATGACTACGTATTTAAACCCCAATTTTTTTAAACGTGCGTTGACCTGGGATGCATTTTCGAGCAGTTGTAGCATCTGATCTGGATCAACTTCAATGCGAGCAATCTCGCCGTGATGGCGCACCCGATACTGACGAAAACCCATCTCCCCCAAGTGATTTTCAGCAGCTTCCACCTGAGCCAATTTTTCTGTAGTGACTTTTTCTCCGTAAGGAATGCGGGATGCCAGACAGGCACTGGCAGGTTTATCCCAGATCGGTAACCCCAAAAACCGCGCTAATACGCGCACATCTTTCTTCACCAAACCCGCTTCTCTTAACGGCGCGCGCACCTTATGTTTTTGAGCAGCCAGACTACCTGGCCGGTAATCGTTGCGATCGTCCAGATTCTCTCCATAGCAGACCCATTGGTAATCTCCCTCTACTAGCATCTTGTCTAATTGGTTGAATAGTTCATCTTTACAGAAATAGCAGCGATTGACCGGGTTAGCAACATAGCGCTCGTCCTTAAATTCCTGGGTTTGGATGATCCGATGATGGATATGAAAATCCCTGACAATTTCCAAAGTAAGATTTAGCTCATGCCGGGGTAAAGAAGCTGAATCAGCGGTAACTGCCAAAGTGCGGTCACCCAACACATCACAGGCAACCTTGGCCATGAGAACGCTATCCACACCACCAGACATTGCCACCAGGACACTTCCCATCTCTCGGAAGATATTTTGTAAGTTCTCATACTTTTCTTGTAAATCCATTGGCAATTTATTCATCATATAGCCCTCGCAAACAATTTATTCTGCTCTTAAGAAACTGTCACAGCGAGTGAAACGGTGCTGTCGCTTTCATAGATGCTTCGTCGTTGCGCTCCTCCTAATGACAGAGGATTGCTGCAAGCAATGACGGTTCGGAGGCCAGCGAGAGGGAAGATTGCTTCACTCGCCGGAAGAGCACGCCGCTGCGCCTAGATGGTTCGCAGTAACCGAGGAAGGGGAGGTCACCCGGGAAAGAAGAGCGCTGGCGCGGTGGAGATAATCGCAACAAACCCGGCACCAATCCGATTGTGGATATTTACGGGAACACTCAAATGCTGTTACCAAATTTTGGGTTAGGATTGGTCCGCGAGTTACGTTTGCTAAACTCAGAGAAGTAAATATTTTCTGGATCGCATTCAATTTAACTGTGCTCACAAATCACTTAATAAGATATATTTGGTCTATTATAACCTCAAAATTAATCTAAATTATTTCGGCTCTCTGGGAAACGCCGTGGTGGAACACCAGATTTGGGGGTGTGAGCGTGCAGCTGCACGCTCACACCCCCAAATCTGGTGTTCCACCACGGCGTTTCCCAGAGAGC
>JAWOHN010000140.1:0-75281 GCA_046485135.1 Anaerolineales bacterium
ATTGGACCAACCTCCGCTCCAATCCGGATGATGCCACGCTCGTCCAGGTCCTTAATTGCTTCTTCACCAACATTGGGTATGTCCCGGGTGATCTCTTCCGGACCCAGGCGGGTGTCTCTTGATTCCACCTCGTATTTCTCGATATGAACAGAGGTGAAACGATCTTCTTGAACCAATCTTTCAGAGATTACGATTGCATCCTCGAAGTTGGCGCCTTCCCAAGAAAGGAATGCAACCGTCACATTCTGACCCAGGGCTAACTCACCACTTTCTGTGGAGGATGAATCAGCGATCACATCATTCTTTTTTACCCTCTGGCCTTTAACAACCGCCGGGCGCTGATCGATGCAAGTACTCTGGTTGGAGCGTTGGTACTTACGCAATTGGTAGGTCCGCTCCCCACTGGCGCTTCGAATGGTAATATGGTTCCCAGTAACGGAAGTCACCTCGCCATCGTCCTCAGCGATTACGACCTGACCTGAATCCATGGCTGCATGGTATTCCATTCCAGTGGAAACCCGTGGGACATCTGGGGTTAATAACGGAACTGCCTGCGCCTGCATATTAGACCCCATCAGAGCGCGGTTAGCATCATCATGTTCCAAGAAGGGGATCAAGGCAGCGCTAATGCCAACAATCTGGTGCGGGGCAACATCCATGTAATCAATATTAGTAGGCAGGCTAAAGATAAAGGTGGAATGATATCGTGAGGAAATCCGGCGGCGGACAAACTCGTTGTGCTCATTCAGTGGTGTATTTGCTTGAGCGATTACAAAGCGATCTTCTACGTCTGCAGAGAGATATTCCATCTCCGTCGTTACAAATGGAACGATGAAGACTTCGGCAATATCCAGCTTGCTGATTTTCTTGAACAACTCTGGGGTCACTCGCTCTTCTGCCTTGCCGATCACCTTGCCCGTCTTTGCGTCAGTCAGATCTTCGGATAGCTCACGACCGATCAAACGGTCATCCGTAACCGCCAGGACGCGTCGCACTCGCCGGTAAGGAGTTTCAATGAAACCATACTCATTCACCCTGGCAAAGGATGCCAGGCGACCGATCAGACCGATATTGGGGCCTTCAGGTGTTTCAATCGGGCAGATACGACCGTAGTGAGAGTGATGGACATCGCGGACATCGAAGCCAGCGCGTTCACGACGCAAACCACCAGGACCCAGCGCTGAAAGAGTGCGTTTGTGGCGCAATTCTGCCAGTGGATTGGTCTGATCCATGAATTGTGAAAGCTGGCTAGAGCCAAAGAATTCCCGTAACGCCGCTACAACAGGACGGATGTTGATCAACGTTATTGGCGAAAGCTGATCCTGGTCACGAATCGACATGCGCTCTTTGATTACACGCTCCATCCGGCGCAAGCCAATCCGTAACTTATTTTGGATCAACTCACCCACTGTTTTGGCGCGCCGGTTCCCCAGGTGGTCAATATCATCCGCTGCCTGAATGCCGTTGTTAATCTCAATCATTCGCCGTACCAGGCGAACAATATCCCACTTAGTGATCATCCGGTGCGTAATGGGGACGCGGCTTTGTAAATCTAGCTTTTGGTTTAACTTGTAACGTCCAACGCGCTCCAGGTCATAATGACGTTGGTCAAAAAGCTGTTCCTCCAAGAATTCGCGGGCATTGTCCAGCGTTGCTGGGTCGCCCGGTCGCATGCGCTTGAAGAACTCGAGCAAGGCAGCCTGAGCTATGGTCAGGTTTCCACTCAGATCCCACTCGGGTTCCTGATAGAAGGTTGAGGCAATGTACATTCGATCGGGGTTATTATCCACATCCCCAAAAAGCCCCAGGAGCTCTTCATCGGTTCCATTGTTGAGGGGAGAGTCTGAAAGCCCATCGTCAACAGCAGCCAGAGCTCGCAGGAAAATTGTGATCGGGACAGTGCGCTTGCGATTGAAACGCAGCGTAAGGTAATCACTTTTACGTGTCTCAAACTCCATCCATGCGCCCCGGTCTGGGATCAACTTGGCAATAGCTAAAGGTCGCCCGGTTGACCGGTCTATGGGCGCTTCAAAATAAACGCCAGGCGAGCGGATCAATTGCGAGACAACGACTCTCTCGGTTCCATTGATGATAAAGGTGCCTTTTTCTGTCATCTCAGGGAAATCACCCAGGAATATGTCCTGTTTGATGGGCTCCGCGACATCTGGCCCAGCTAGCAGGACCGAGACATATAAAGGACTGGCGTAGGTCAGGTCACGCTCTACACATTCGTCGAGGGTGTGCTTTGGATCACCAAACCAATACGTCAGACCCCATTGATCTGACTCCGGGGTCCGGCTGGGAAAGTACAATTTCATCCCCTTATTGTAGGACTCGATTGGGGATAACTCATGAAAAAGGTCTCCTAACCCATCTTGTTTAAGCCGTTCGAAAGATTCTAGCTGAACCTCAATCAAATCTGGCAATGGCAAGGTAACCTGGATACGCGCGTAAGACTTGCTAGGAACATCTGATGCCATACTTCTCTCCTAATCTATGGCGGTAATTACAAAAAAACCGGTCTGGTTGAGTCTATCTTAAATCCTTCAATAGATATCCCCGCGAATAGGTTTGGGGTAAAATCTATATATGAAAAATTATCTATATACTTTAATCGCATTCAAATGACAACAAGGCCTGGCGCACATCTGCCAGACCCAGGACCTTAGCTGACCGGTCCTTGATAAGCCTGTTGGTTTTCATGAAGTGACCCGTATATATCGCCTGATTCACGAAAGATAATTATAACAACCAGTTAATCAATTGTAAAGATGAATTGAGCACCAATTTTAATCGCCATGGAAAATCAAGCCAAGTCACCCTTCACATCCGGTTTTGTAGCGGTAATGGGACGACCCAATGTTGGAAAATCAACTCTGATTAACTCACTGATGGGCCAGAAGATCGCGGCTGTCTCTCCCAAGCCACAAACGACCCGGAAACGCCAACTCGGCATCCTGACACTACCAGACACTCAAATCATTTTCGTGGATACACCCGGCATCCACCAACCCCGCCATAAACTTGGCGAAAGCATGAACAAGCAAGCCCGGGAGGCGCTTGAAGCAAGCGATTTGATTCTGTTCTTGGTGGATGCAAGCCAGCGGCCTACCGATGAAGATCGCATCCTTATCGACCTTTTGCACGAAATGAAAGGTAAGGTCCCCACGATTTTGGCTTTCAATAAAATCGACCAGGTAGAAATGGAGATTTTGGGGCAGAACGAACAGGAATTTCTGAGCCAGATGCCCGAGGTAATCCCACTGCGCATCTCTGCAACCCGTGGCGATAATCTGGGCATCCTTATTGATTTAATTCGGATGCGCTTACCAAAAAGTCAGGCCTTATATCCAGAAGGGCAAGTCACTGATCTCTACGAGCGAGATATAGCCAGCGACCTTATCCGGGAAGCAGCGCTCATTAACTTACGTGATGAAATTCCACATGGAATAACCGTCCGAATTGATGAATTTACAGAACGAAATGAACATGGCGCCTATATTGCCGCTACGATTTTTGTGGAGCGCGAAAGCCACAAACCCATCGTGATCGGTCAGTCGGGGGGGATGTTGAAAAAAATCGGATCTTCTGCCCGTGCAGAAATCGAAAAAATGAGCGGGCGTAAAGTATTCTTACAATTGAAAGTCAAAGTACGCAAGAATTGGCGCAACAACGAGAAGATATTAAGGTGGTTCGGCTATTAATAATTTACCCCCAGAACTTACCCTTGTAGCACTCTTTTGAACCATGAAAATCCTAAAAATCGGGTGTTGCGCAGGCAGTGTAGCCGCGCAACACCCGATTTCTGGCCCAACCATAGTTGAGTACATAGCTGCCAAAGTTTCTGCTCTGCTATCAGGAAAGCTTATCGGTCAGCTTTCTTTCTCAATATCCGGTTCTGCACCTGTGGATGTTTCGTCTTCATTTTCATCTGGCTCAGTCTCCCAGGGAGCTGGTTCTAATTGATCTGTTACAGGAGTTTCTTCAACTGGAGAGACAGAAGGTACAGGCGCAGAGGGAACCTGTGGGTGCGGCCCTACCGGTGCAACCGGCAGTGGGGGAAGAGCTGGGCCCGGGTAGGGTTGGGTTCCAAAACGAGTCAAAAGCACCGCCCCAAACCCCAACATTCCTAACAGCGTTGGCACCACCCAGCCCACGCAAGGTACCACCTCCCCAACGCCACCTGCCACAATGGTGAAAATCAAAGTCCCTACTCCGGCGGAGACCGGTGTGGCCCAATCTTGCTTCAGAGAAACCGACAGCCGCTGCCCAACTTCCATCCCGATGGAAATCCAACCAAGCAAAACCATCAAGGATAAAATCACGAATCCAATCAAGGTGACCGGTATCAAGATAATAGTGATGGTCATAATGAGCAAGACAATAGGAGCAATCACCGCACTCAACAAGCCAATACCTCCTGCCGGAATGGGTTGAGCGATAGCGGTCTGTCCAATCCTTTCGACATTCCGAGGCCAAAACATAACCACCAGCACAGCCAGGGCTGCGATCACAAAAGCCCGGAAGAAAAAGGCTACAAAATCCCACAAGGGATATGCCCGAACTTCCAGCGCCGGTAACCTCCCTCCACTTGGCAGGGTAAATTGAAAAGGACCTGTTGGTGCAGTATTCACTCGTCCTTCAATTCGAGCACCGGGCATGCGTTCATAGGAGCCGCCGACCAAATTAAGGTCGCCGCGCACAACAGCCTGGCTTCTAAGATCGATATTTCCACCCATGGCGTTGACGTCCCCAGACACTTCACCAGACAAGCTGACATTACCCCCCAACACCATAATGTCTCCATTGACACGCGAGCCAGGCTCAAGTGTCGCGTTACCGCCCAGGATCCAAAGATTGCCCGAGAGCGTCTCTCCGCTTGCCAGAGTGAACGTCCCCCCCAGGACAAATTCATCCTGACGGCCTCTGAGGTAACCAGTCTCAGATGAGAAGGCTAAAGTCGTGACAGGGAAAGCCAGAATGGTAATTATTACCAACAGGTAGATTAACTTTGATATGGTTTTCATAGATTCATTCTCCGCGAATAAGTTAGTTGCTTCAACAGGACAAACCAAAGAACACAGACCATCGTGAATGTACCAAACAAGCCGATCCAGACCGGTGGAGGAACAAGATCGGTAACCGTTTTTAGTATGGAAAAAACCAAATTTTGAGCAGTTTGGACATAGGTAACCAAAGCGACCAGTCGATAAATTAGAAATAACAGAAATTTTTCTGGCGATCGTAGCAGCGGTATAGCCTGCAAACCCAAGAGGATAAGCAGAATAGCCGCACCACCGGCGGTGATGCCAAATAAGATCCAGGACTGAACAAAGTTGCGCTTGCGATTGTGCTCTACTAAGCGCTCTTGCCAGCGGTCAGCAAAACCAATTGCTGGCGCTAACCGAGGGGTTGCATCAAAGAGCCGATGCACATTGTTCCAGGATTCTTCCAGGTTTGAGCATCGGTCACAAATTTCAAGATGCTCTCGCAGTAAGTGGGTTTGGTCCTCGTCTAGAGCATCCTCAGAAAGTAGCCAGGATTCAAAAGGCTGGTGATTCATTGCGTGTCCTCTCAACAGTTTGGGGTAGGGGCACTTGCTCGGCCCACAATAAAGCCAGTTCACGTCTGGCTCGATGCAGCCGGCTTTTAACCGCACTGATCGTCAATGAAAGCGATTCTCCAATCTCCTCATAAGAAAAATCATACCAATAGCGCATTACTACCGCAGCTCGATCCTGAGGGTTAAGACTTTCCAGCAGTGCCTGTACTTGCTGCTGTTTCTCTTTGGCAACCAGGGATCGTTCTGGTCCCGGTCCAAGATCGGGAGGATCAAAATAAGGAAGTTCTTCAAAGGACATCACTGTAAAACGGCGGCGGCGAATTTGATCAATGCAATAATGAGCCGCGATCGATAACAGCCAGGTGGAAAACGAGCGCCGATTGTCATAGCGGGAGAGCCCTTGATACGCGCGTAGAAAAGTCTCTTGGGCAGCATCCTCAGCATCATTCGCACTGCTTAACATCCGGTAGCACAGGTTATAAACGGGGGTTTGGTAAACCTCAATCAAACAAGCAAAAGCAGCTTGGTCACCCCGTTGGGCTTTCCTGAGCCACTCTGACTCAAATTCATTCACAAAGTCACTCCTCAGCTTTCCCATAATGTTGCCTTGGGAAATCCTTTACCTGTGTAGTCTTGGTTCTGATATATATACGTAAAAATTGACTGCAGGTTGCGAGCAGTTTATATACTGAATCTAACAACAATGGATGCAGATCGATAATCTCTATTTAGCTGATAAGGGCAAGAATCCGGCCCCCAAGGCTTCCTGAGCCTGGCCAATAACCATGAATGCATTTGGGTCTGTCTCACGTACCAAGGTTTTTAATTGATTTACCTCTCCACGACTGACCACACAATATAAAACGGAGCGCTGCGCTCCTGTGTAGGCGCCCGTCCCAGACAACATGGTTACACCACGTTTTAAGTCGTGCAAAATTTTTGTAGAAACCGGCTCAGGCAAATCAGTCACGATCATGGCGGTACGAGTTACATTCGAACCGGCAACGACAACCTCCGCCACCACGCCACTCGTATAGAGTAAAACCAAAGCATACATGGCTTTCTCCCAACCAAAGGAGAGACCAGCCAAAAAAATCACCAGCGAATCGACCATGAGGTAGCTTTGGGATATGGGCACACTGCGCCAATGATTGAGAATGCGCGCCAATATGTCACTTCCACCGCTGGTTCCATACCCCCGGTATACCAACCCATAACCCGTTCCACTTACTACCGCGCCGTAGAGCACATTCAGGACCAGATCATCGGTGATACCATCCGCCGGTAGAAACATAACTAGCAAATCAGTTAAGATAGAGATGCTGGCAACTGCGAAGGCTGTCCGCAGGGCAAAACGCGGCCCTCCTAAAAACTTCCAACCTAAAATAAATAGGGGAATATTGCCGATGAATATCATCAAGCCGATTGGCCAGCCAGTATGATAATTGATCACTTGTGAAAGCCCGCTTACCCCTCCAATAACCAATTGGGATGGCACCAGGAATAACCGCAGGGAGAGCGCTTGCAAAGAGGCTCCTGCCAGAATGAAAGCAAAATCCCTAGCTGCTGACCAACTGAATTGTACAGGCCAGGGTAACCAATTTTTTAAGTTTGACTGCATAGACTTACCTCTGATATCAGCTTAATCTGCTCCAGGGTTTGAATGTGGGTTGTTCTCGATCAATTTTGTTCCTGCCAATGCTTCGATCACCCCTACCACAGCGGAATTATCCAGTTCTGCCATCCCCATATCCAGCATCGCATTGAACAATTGGGCGCTTATCGCCGCTGATGGCAGGGGCACTCCATATTGTCGAGCAGTATCCAGGACAATAGCAAGGTCTTTGGCCTGCATATAAGCCTTAAAACCCGGCGCACGATTACCCGTAAACAAGCGCGCTGGTTTGACATCTAAAGTCCAACACTGGGCTGCCCCACCCCGGATTGCCTGGACAACCTTTTGTGGATCTGCGCCGGCTTTCTGGGCAAAAATCAACAGCTCGCCCATCGCCACCATCTGCGCGGCAACCATGATTTGGTTGGCCGCTTTAGCGATCTGCCCCGCACCCTCTCCTCCAACATGAATTATGGATTTACCGATGACTTCAAAGACAGGCCTGACCCGCTCCAAGGCCTGTTCCGGACCGCCGACCATGATTGCCAGTGTGCCATCTCGGGCGCCGATATCCCCACCACTGACTGGGGCATCCAGGCAAAGCACATCCTTTTCTGCCATTGCTGCAGCAATCTGCCGAGTGCTGGCTGGCTTGATGGTTGAATTATCCACAAAAATCAAGCCCGGATGAGCCCCTGCCAGTATCCCAGCCTCGCCCAGCGCCACCGCTTCTACATCGGGGGTGTCGGGTAAATTTGTAAACACAATATCTACCTGTGCCGCCGTTTCTGCGGGAGAGGAAGCTGAGCCAGCTCCTTCTGCAACCAATTCCTCGACAGCGGCCCGGCTACGATTGTGTACAACCAAAGGAAACCCAGCTTTTAATATGTTTCTGGCAATGGACTTTCCCATCAATCCTAACCCGATATAACCAATTTTCAATTGTCTGGTCATCTTGTTCTCCAATTCAGAATAACTTCGCACCGATTTTCTTTCACTTACTCGCTTTTTCTACCAATGGCCCTTCTGGCGTATCTTTGACATTCCATCCTAGCTGTAGGATTTCATGGCGCAACGCATCAGCGTTGTTCCAGTCTTTTCGCTTCCGAGCTGCCTCACGCTGATCTACCAAATCAATGACCGTTTGTGGCGGCAGTGAGGCTTGCCCATTCTGAGCTTCTGAACGGAATTGCTGAGCAAATTGCCACACCTCATCAGGCAAACCAAACGATCCATTTGGAATTTGAAAATCGCCGATCTCACTCAAAGGAAAACTTGTGCGGGTTTTAAAAACCTTGCCTGTCTGGTGGGGTTGTTTGGGACCGGTCAAAATTTCAACCCCCCCCAAACCGAGCACGAGACCTTCTCCAGCGCGGAAATCAAACAGCAGCGCCGTTTTCTCGTCTAAACCAATCACCGGAATCCCAGGTGGCAGCATATCCATTAATGTATCAAACCTTGATCTGCCCATAAAACAACGGCTGGTATCCAATTCTTCCCCACCATCCTGGTTATTCCAATGGGGAATAAAGACTAGCGGGACACCATAGGGACCGAAAAGATCCAGGCCAACTTTCCAATGCGGTTCCTCTCCAACTTTGTAGATCTCATATACCGGTAAAGAAAAAGCGCTCACTGCAACCGTTGCTGCACTTGCAAGTGTCAGAGTCGCCCCAAGACGATGGCTGGCAATCATCCGATACCAGGCCAGGCTATTCTTAAGCTGGCGCACTGCATAGGATGGGCTCCCAGGCCCCATAAAGATCATGTCAGCCCTTAGCAAAGGAGCCGTGATCTCTGCATCATTTGGGCTATATGAGGTGCCCTTTTTACGGGCAGGCACAATAACAGTTTGCGGTTGGTAATTTTGCAAATGTATTTGGAGAAAATCAGCCACCCTTTGGATTACATGGGTGGAGTTAAGTTCAAACCCTGCCGGTGTTTCCAGCAGGGCAATGTTGGGAGGACCTGACAGGGACCCTCCTAGTGCGATTTGTGCAAGAGCATGGTCAAAAATTCTTTTTCCGCTCGGTGAAGTTTCACCAGAGCCAAACAGAACTACCGGACCTGGAGTTATATTATCTGTCATAGGGGGTTATTTATAGCGGTTGCGGATATTCGGAACCAGGTAATCCAGGAAACAAAGGTCGGTGTCGTAATCAGGGAACCACCCCCAGTCTCTTCTGGCAGCGCTATCATCCAGGTCGGCAGGCCAGGAATCAACAATGTTCTGGCGGGCCAAGTCAGGCACAAAACTGATTTCCGCATCAGGGAAAGAACGGATCACCAGGTTTTTAAACTGGCCGGCTGTCAAGCTGAAACTGGTTACATTGTATACCAGGCGGCCGAGAGCCTCTTTCGGCGCATCGGTGAGCATAAGCAGGGATTTTACCGCATCTGGCATAGCCATAAAGGGAATGCACACATCTTCACGCACAAAGCAAGCATAGGGTTCGCCTTTGGCCGCCGCATGCAACATTTCTGGGCCGTAATCGCTCGTGCCACCGGTGGGCGCTGTGTGGGCGCTGATCAAACCTGGAAAACGCAGGCTGCGAAAATCCAGCATGATCGGGCGCTCCACCGCCAGCTGGCGGTAATACATGCTATAGTAGATGCCCAAGCGCTCACAATACAACTTATTACAGCCGTACATGGTCTGGGGATAATTCCACTCCCATTCCCGAACGCGGGTATAGGTTTTCTTGGTCTCCAAATCAGGGATGCCGTAGGCTGCGATCGAGCTTGGAAAAATAAAGCGGACTGGTTTCCCTCGCCAATCCGATTGTTCTGCCGCAAGTTGAAGCAAGGCAAGTGTTCCCTCCACATTTACGCGGTGAGCAGCTTCTGGTTTGAATTCACTGCGAGTCGAGAGCAACGCGGCCAAATGGAAAATCGTGTCGATCTCATATTCACTCACCAATCTAGAAAGCAATCCCGTATCGAGTATATCTCCCTGGATATGATTGGTTTTTGATTGAAGATCTTCAGGCAAAGGTTGAAGATCTAGCGAAACCAAATCGTTTGAGCTGGTCTCAGCCAATTGGTGAATCAGTGCATTTCCAATCTCACCCGCTGCCCCGGTTATGAGAGACACTTTTTTACGCATCATTAGCTCCTTTTATGCTAGAATGATTATGCAGCAAGATTTCGCCCTGGAGTTAAGCATAGGATAGATTATATTGTACAACACTTACCATCTATCCATTGAACTGCTCCATCTCAAACCTGCATAGTTGTAAAAGGGCAGTTTTGTTGCCAATCACTAAAGCAAACCGCCGGATTACTCATTGCTTTGAACAATTTCTTTTGGTGGTTAGCTTACGAACCCATTCTAAAATACCCTTAAGGTTATTTACAGGAGGCTCCCTATGCCCCTCAACATCATTGTTGGCGCACAGTGGGGTGACGAAGGCAAAGGTCGCGTTGTAGACCTCTTGGCTGCAAATGCTGATTATGTGGCCCGCTATAATGGGGGGGACAATGCTGGGCACACCGTTACGGTTGGCAAGAAAACCTTTAAACTTCACTTGATTCCTTCTGGAATTATCCACCTTCACCCAATCGCTGTCATCGGGAATGGCGTTGTGGTCAATCCTGACACCTTGTTAGCGGAAATTGACACCCTGGCGGAAGCTGGCATTGATGTAAAGCCGGACCGCTTGCGGATTTCTCATGCATCCCATATGATTACCCCCGCCCACCTTGCTTTGGATAGAGCCCAAGAATCCGCCCGAGGAAAATCAAAAATTGGCACCACCCAACGCGGTATTGGCCCAGTTTATGTTGATAAAGTCGCCCGGCGAGGGTTGCGCTTGGAGACCATGCTCTACCCTGATCAGTTTTTGGATGCTCTTAGGCATTTGGTCTTGGATATTAATCAGCAATTGATCCGATTATACGAAGCAGAGCCGCTGGATGTTGCGAAAATCTTACAGGAAGCAACAGAACAAACCCGGCGTCTAGCCCCTTATATTGGTGATGTTTCCAGCTTGCTGACTGATGCGTTAAAGAGCGGTCGCCACGTGCTGGCAGAGGGCGCTCAAGGAACCTTGTTGGATCTGGACCACGGCACGTATCCCTTTGTGACCAGCTCAACACCCACGGCGCCTGGCGCTTTGGTTGGGTTGGGTCTGGGTCTGGGATATGAGGAGCGGGTTATTGCGGTTACTAAATCCTTTCAAACCCGGGTCGGAGAAGGCTCATTCCCAACCGAGCTCTCTGGAGAACTTGCCACTCGATTGAGAGGCAGTGGGGAAAACCCCTGGGATGAATTTGGCACAACCACCGGGCGGCCGCGACGAGTGGGTTGGTTGGATTTGGTTCTATTGCGTTATGCAGCCCGAATTAACGGACTGACCGAGCTGGCGCTGACCAAACTGGATGTTCTGAGTGGATTGGAGACCATCTGCCTGTGCAATGAGTACCGGTACAAAGGAGATGCGGGTGATGGGAAAAAGGTGATTCGCGATTTACCCTCCGGACCCGGGAACCTCGACCGTTTTGAACCAGTGTACGAAGAGCTGCCCGGTTGGAGCGAAGATCTACGCTCTGCGCGGCATTGGGAAGACCTGCCCAAGACGACCCGAGCATATATTCTTCGTATTGAGGAACTTTGTGGAATACCGGTGCGATTAGTGTCCGTGGGTCCAGAGCGGAACCAAATCGTGGAAATCAGTTGAGATCATGAAATTAGCATCTTATTTGTTATTATTGGTGATTACCAGCGCCTGTACAGTAGCTTCCGGCGAAGGGATAATTCCCACGGACACCCCGTTCCCAGTCACTTTCACACCTGAGCCGACCACGACGCCAACAATTGTTTGGTTCCCTCCCACTGCGACCTTCACACCTTATCCAACCCCGGTAATTACTCCGACACCAGACCTTTTGGATGGAATTGGCAGGACATTGCTAGAAGATGATTTCTCCACCGCAGAAATGTGGTCGTTGACCTCCAACCCCGAAGGAGGAATTGCGCTAAGTAAGAATGAGCTGACCATAGCCATCAAAGGTGGCAAGGCGTATTTTTTCAGTGTAAGAGAGGAACCGGTCTTAAGCGATTTTTATGCTGAAATCACTGCCAGCCCAAATTTATGCAAGGGTTCAGATGAATATGGTTTACTGCTGCGCGTCTCGGAGTCAGGGGACTATTATCGTTTCTCGCTTTCTTGCGACTCGCAGGTGCGTCTGGACCGCATCATCGGATCCATTGCTTCTTCACCTCAGCCCTGGGTGTTAAGTGGAGACGTCCCACCTGGAGCGCCCAGCATATCGCGGTTGGGTGTGCGCGCACAGGGCAGCGAGATGCGTTTCTTTGTAAATGGACAGCACCAATTCACCGTTGTTGATCCCATGTTAGCCAACGGTCGCCTGGGGATCTTTGCTCGCTCAACTGGATCGAACGCCGTGACGATTAACTTCTCAGACCTGGTCATTCGGGCCCTGGAAGAATAACTCCTCTGTACGACACCATTCTCCTTTGATCGATGAAAAAACGCACCTACCACAATCGCCTTAACGACCTGACTCCAAAGGACTGGCTAAAATTTCAAAAGTCCTGGTTCATGCATAATCCACCGCCTCGCCAAAAAGAAGTTCTGCGCCACCCGGCAAAATTTCCAGAGACATTGGCTCAGGAATTTATCGAATTTTTTACCAAACGAGACCAAACCGTGCTTGACCCAATGGTTGGCACAGGCAGCACACTGGTGGCTGCCTTACGCGCCGGTCGTCACAGTTATGGCATCGAACTCAATCCAGCCTATGCGAACATCGCTCGCCAGGTGGTGGAGGAGGAACGCCAATCTATTGGCCAAGACGCAGCCAGCCTTGTCGCAGAGGTCATCACGGCTGACGCTGCTGATTTTGAAAAATATGCTTCCAAGCTGAATATTCCCCCCATCGATTATGTGATCACTTCTCCCCCATATTGGGATATGCTACGGTCTCGCGGGGCACAAACCCAAAAAAAGCGCCGGGGCGAGGCAGAGATGGACGTATTTTATTCAGACGACCCTAATGACATCGGAAACATCCCAGATTATGAGATATTCTTGGATCGTTTGGTGAGCATCTATGCAGGCTTGAAGCCATTCTTACAGCCGCGAGCTTACTTGACGATTATTGTAAAGAATGTAAAAAAAGGCGGGGTAGTCTATCCCTTGGCCTGGGATTTGGGCAGGCAGCTTGGCCAGATATACCGGATGAAAGACGAGAAAATATGGTGCCAGGATGACATCCGTCTAGCACCCTACGGTCTGGGCAGCGCTTGGGTCAGTAATACCTTTCACCACTACTGTCTCCAATTCCGAAATGAATAATTACTGATTCCGTGTTAGCCCGGTTGATATGTTATCCGCAGATGATCTGATCCTTCTCCCCTACACTCCCGATCTGACTCAAGCGGGAATTGCCTATGCTTGCCGGGTATTGCCAGATCTTACAGGGCATTCTTCACCGGGCATCTTCCCTCGCCTGCGCCAGATTGTAATAGAGCAAGCTGCCGAGTTAGCTTTCAGGCGGCACCTTTCAGAGCAGAATATTCCTCATCATTTGGCAACCAGCAGGTTTTCTACTGGTTCTGGCAGAGCCTGTGCTGTTTTCGGTGGGCGATATTGTGATGTGCACAGTACAGAAATTTTGCGGAAAGGGATTATCCACCAGCTTAACCAAAATCCTGCACCTATCCTTTCAGCCTCAGCACTGGTTCCACTTGATGAACTCTCCTCTGAGCAACGCTCTGGCTCAGACCTGTTAATTTTTTCCTTTGTAACAGCTTTGGTCACCCCTAATCTCACCGAGATAAAAAGGGCTGCCTGTGCTGGACAACCTCTGTACCTTCTCTACCTGCTTCCACCGATCTGGTTGCGCCGTTCAGGCTGGGTAGATTTGGGTCAAGTGGTCTTAAAGTCAGAAGCAGATCTGCCGCTTACCGTAACCATCGCTGGTCAGGCTGAGGACCGTGCCTACCATACAGAAGAAATGGTTTTGCCGCCTCTTTGTAGAATCAAAGCCCCCAGCATCTTCTATTCCCTGACATATCTTCATCTGACCAACATCCCTTCAGCTCGGCTGGGAATTCACAGTTCAAAACTGGGCAAAACGATCATCATCCGACCTTATGAGTGGGGAAATATCTGGGTCTACGGAATGCAGGTTTACCTTGCCGGTTGGATCACCCGGAAAGAATTCTGTCGACTCGCCTCTCCGAACCAGCCCAAGCGTACTGGTTGGCAGCCCGACCCACCATCCAACCGGTATTTATCCCTACCGGTATCTGAACTGCGCCCATTGAATGAGCTTTTTTCCAAAGCTGTTGATTGGGTTGAGCGCTAACCCACCGTTTTATCATTCCCCCAAATCACATCCAGCATTTCTTTTTGAATAGCCGGGGTACAGGCAAGGATGGAGTGTGGTGGGTTGAGAACCTTTGCATCTCCCCTCAAATTTGTCACCAGGGCCCCAGCTTCTTTGGCAATCAAGGCGCCTGCAGCAATATCCCAGGGAAAAAGCTCCAACTCCCAATACCCGTCCAATCGTCCAGCAGCAACAAAACACAAATCTAATGCAGCCGACCCAAGCCGGCGAACTGCACGAGCACGGGTAGAGAACTTAGCAAAATTATCTATATTATTGGCTTCGATCTTCCGGATATCATAAGAAAAACCTGTCACCAGCAAACTTTCGTTCAGGTTTGCGGCAGATGAGACTCGAATGGGATCGCCATTCAAGAAAGCACCTTTCCCTTGCACAGCTGTAAAACACTCATCCCGTAACGGATCGTACACTACTCCCAATTTCGTCTCCCCATCCTCAACATAAGCCAGTGAAACACAAAACAGGGGCAGACCGTGGATATAGTTGATCGTACCATCAAGGGGATCTACATACCAAACGCAGCAATCCTTATGTTTTTCCCCGCCACTTTCCTCGGAGATGATACTATCCTGGGGAAATTCGGATCGAATCCGGTCCAATATCAATTTTTCAGCCCGCAAATCGATCTCAGAAACCAGATCAATGGCTCCTTTATATTTAACCTGTAAGGCATTTCGGTATCCTGGTCGTGGGTTGTAACCAGAACGAATAATTTCCCCGGCCTCTCGTGCCAGGGATTCTAAAAATGAGATTGTATGTTCCATGTTTTACCTCAAGGATGAAGCCTGCGCAAAAAGGGGTAATTCCCCCAGTTCCCGGGCATCTCCGGTTGAGCTGTGAAACTCTTAGTTAAAACTGTTAATCCCCAGACCAATCACGGTTAATTGCACCGCTAAATAGGTTAATTCTTATTCAATAGCTTGAAAAGCTCGCTGAGCTCTAATTGGATTTCTTTTTGGTGCAGATAAGCTTCTTCTAAAAGCGTTTCGAAGGCCGGCTTCTGAGAGGCTGGTACGGTTAGCAGAAGCCTCTCCGTGCGCGCAATTTGGGCATTTTTATGGCGCAGCTTCGCCTCCAACCGTTCTCGGTAGCCATGGTAAAACTGGAGTTCGCTCAAGGGATCGGGTTGAGATAAAGGCAAAGAGGTCAATATTTCCGCAATGGTTAGTAAGAATTCCTCTGTATCAACCGGCTTTTCCAAAAAGCGGACTGCTCCAAGACTGAGCGCAAAGGCTTTATCTTCTGGTGTGACATAAGTTGCCGACAAAAATACAATCGGAATATGCCGGGTAGCTGGTTGGGTTCGAAGCTTATAAGCCATGGTATAGCCATCCATCCTTGGCATCAAGATATCGCTGATCACCACGGAAGGGTAGCGGGTATAGACCAATTCCAAGGCTTCCTGACCATTCCGGGCAGTAAGGACTGAATAGCCATGAAAGCTCAGCGTCACTTCTAAGAGCTCCAAAACGTTCGGCATATCTTCAACCACAAGTAGAGGACCAAGTGTCGCTTCCATAAGGATAATTTTAGCCCCGAAGACAGAACAGAGCAAGTCACAGAATTGTAAGGAAGCGCGCAAAGGTTGTTGCCGAATTCTAGGCCACGAAATTGTAAGAGGGATCTGAAGTAAGAGGAGTTTATATATCGCCTTGAATTTCTGCTGGTAAGCGAGTGAAAAACTCCTCCAAGAAGCGGTGACGATCTTCTGCCAGCGCTCGAGCAGTGGCTGTATGCAAGCGATCTTTAATCTTGCGCAACTTGAAAAGATACTCGTGGTATGAGCTGTGGGCTTCGCCGTCAATTTTTTGACCTGTCTGCAAAAATTGCTCAGACGGTTCAGCGTAAATCGGTTGTCCAACAACCACATCGAATGCAATTGTGCGAGCAATACCAATCGCTCCGATCACATCTAGTTTGTCTGAGTCAAATAAAACTTTGGCCTCCAAGGTCTGTGGTTGCTCTGATTCGTCTCGGAACCGGTGAGCTCTAATGCAGTGCTCCACCTGGGCAATGCGCTCTTCCTGCCAGCCCTCAGCCTGGAGGATCTGCCGGGCAAATTCGGCAGAGGCCTGGTGGTGCTCGAGACGTCCCTCGTCTCCTCCCATCGTTGCACTGCCCTCTGCATCATGCAATAAAGCCGCCGCGCGGACGATTTCTACATCGGCGCCTTCGGCCAGAGCAATCTTTTCTGCAAGACGATACACTCGCAAGACGTGGTCGAAGCCATGAACAGGGTCAGAGTTGTCATACCAGGTTTGGGCAGTGTCAATTGTCGGCATATTCGCCTGTTTCTCCTTAATCCCTTTAATTCAAGAGCCAGCCATCCATTGCATAAATACCAGCGCTAACCCTAAAAATAGGATCGCTCCACAACCAAACATAAATATTCGCGTGGTGATCCTTAAAATCAAACGCAAAACAAACCATGCCGCCAGCAAAATTACAACATAGATGGCAATTTGCTGAAGTTGATCGAAGGTAACCGCCAGAATAGAATACATACTCATCCTTTCACTGGATAAACCCGTCCCTTCTTAATCACCGTTTCTACCAGGTTTGTTCCGAAACGATAACCCAGATGCCGGTAATCCGGAACTTTGAGGACCAATAGATCCGCCTGCTTACCGACCTCGATCGATCCAACTCGATCGGAGCGGCGAATTGCAGCCGCAGCGTTGATTGTAGCAGCAGCAATGGCTTGGGCAGGGGTGATTCTCATGTAACGGCAGGCCAACGCAATTGCAAATTGCATACTTCCGCACCAGGCAGTCCCAGGATTTATATCCGTTGCCAGCGCCAGAATACCGCCAGACTCCAGAATTTGACCTGCAGGAGTATATTCTGTTTCAGCCAATCCAAAGGGTGTACAAGGCAAGCCAACTGCCACCGTCTCACTTTGCCCCAGGGCTTGGATATCGTCTTTGGAAGTCTTGACCAGATGATCTGCGGACGCTGCGCCAAACTCAGCTGCCAGGCTGGCCCCACCCAGGTTATCAAACTCATCTGCATGAATTTTCAGAGGGAAGCCTAATTGCTTAGCCACATCCAATATCCGCCGAGATTGATCCAGGCTAAATGCTCCAGTCTCACAAAACACATCTACAAAAGGCAACTGTTCTTCAGGAGCATGCGATTGCCACCATTGAAATACCGCTGGCAGCATTTGGCTGCAGATATATTCGGTATATCCCTCCGAGTTATCCTTATACTCGGGAGGGATTGCATGAGCGCCCATAAAAGTGATGGCGATATCTTGAGGTCCTTCTTGGTCAAGAACGCGCAAAGCTTTTAACATGCGCAGCTCAGCTGCAGTTTGCAAGCCATAGCCAGTTTTTATCTCGACTGTGGTTGTCCCATGAGTAAACATGTCCAATAGTCGCGGCCGGGTCTCTTGTAACAGTTTATCCAGCGCAGCGTCTCGGGTGGCCTGGACAGTTGATAGAATCCCGCCTCCCCCAGCTAGAATTTCCAGGTAAGTCTTCCCCTCCAGGCGCATTTCAAATTCCGCAGAGCGATCACCGGACCACAACGCATGGGTGTGGGGATCGACAAAGCCCGGCATAACCACACGCCCGGTTGCATCCAGACCAGGTTCATCTGGATATGCTGATCGTAATTCTTGGCTGGTTCCAACCGCGGCAATCATGCCATCCTCAATGAGAACAGCCCCATCCGGGATGAGTTGCAAATTGCCAAGATCTTTCCCACGCTGGGGAGGGCCGGCGAGGGTGAGGAGTTGTTTGGCGGAGTGGATTATCATATGATTTATTGAGTATCAGCACCTATTTGGATTTGGTTTTCACCTGCAGCGGCTGCCCAGGCGCCGTTGTTGGTCTCGCCCGATTATGCCATGGATGAAGCGGTTTGGCAAATACAGCTAGAAGCAAATAAGCCAGCCTATCAGGCCGGCTACTCAGGTAAAATATTGAGATATAGGAGGAAACATAATGGAAAACTCATACAGGATTGAACGCGACTCGCTGGGCGAAATTCAGGTCCCTGTGAACGCACTTTACGGGGCCCAGACAGCCAGAGCTAAAGAAAATTTTCCGATCTCCGGATTACGCCCCTGGAGCGCATTTATCTGGTCTATGGCGACAATCAAACGCGCCGCCGCTGAAGTCCACCTGCAGCTAGGGTTATTGGATGCTGAACGAGCCAACGCGATTGCGCAGGCTGCTCAGGAAGTCATCGATGGGCGCTGGGACGACCAATTTGTCGTGGACCCATTCCAGGCTGGGGCAGGTACAAGTCACAATATGAACATTAACGAAGTTATTGCCAACCGCGCCACCCAGATTCTGGGTGGGAAACTCGGAGAGTATCTGGTCCACCCCAACGACCATGTCAACATGGCTCAATCCACCAACGACACCATACCAACCGCTATCCGGCTGGGAGTTCTTTGGCGGCTTAACGAATTGTTGGGAACTGTAGAAGGTCTGGCGGCTGCTTTACGAGAGAAAGCCTCCGAATTCGATGATATTGTTAAATCAGGACGCACACACCTACAAGACGCAGTTCCAATCCGCTTGGGGCAAGAATTCGGTGCGTATGCCAGGGCAGTAGCCCGCGATTCTGAGCGCATCAGCCGTTCCGCAGAAGGATTACGCCGGCTGGGAATCGGTGGGACAGCTACCGGGACCGGACTTAACGCCCATCCAGAATATCACCAGCGGATGATTGTGCGCCTATGCGAGCTGACTGGCCTGACCTTATACGAGTCAAATGACCTGATTGAATCAATGCAATCCATGGCCGATCCAGCCGATTTTTCAGCCTCACTGCGCACTTTAGCCATCACCCTGACCCGTATTGCCAATGATTTCCGCCTGCTATCCTCCGGTCCTGCCACCGGGCTAGACGAGATCCGCCTGCCAGCCCTTCAGCCAGGTTCGAGCATTATGCCCGGAAAAGTTAACCCGGTTATGGCAGAGATGCTGAATATGGCCATGTTCCATGTGCAGGGATGCGATCATACGGTTGCCCTGGCAACCCAAGCGGGTCAATTAGAGCTGAATGTGATGATGCCCATCATTGCTCATAACCTCTTTGAAAGTATGCAAGTCATCATCGGGTCGGTAAAGGCTTTTACTGAAAAAGCAGTGCGTGGGCTGCAAGCAAATCGCGAGAAAGCTGAAGGATGGTTAGCCAAAAATGCTATTGTTGTGACCGCGCTGAATCCCATTATTGGCTACTCGGCGGGTGCAGCTTTGGTAAAAGAGGCGCTTACTCACGGTCTCACCATTCGCGAGCTGGCATTGGAAAAAGCAAGCCGGGGCGAATTAGTCCATATTATTCAAAAACGTCCAGTGACTACGGAAGAAATTGGAGCAGCCCTCAGCGACTTACGGCGTTTGACTGAAGGTGGTATTGTGGGTGGTAGTGTTGGAGGATGATGTGCTTGAATGTCACTCCTTTTATTGGCAATCAGCTAACCCTTCTGGGTTTTTCATTATGGACAAGTAACGGGAGAGACCATTTAGACTTCTGGCAACAATTACTAAGAAAATCAAAATAACGACGAGATATACCAGAGGGACTGTCAAGGACCCAATCAGTAAAGGGAACCAGCGCAGCCCCCATTCTGTGTTCCAAGCGCCAAACCCGGTCGTCATCCATTGAAGAATGGTATTCAAAGGTGGATGGGGATCGCTCAGACTATTAAGCAATATTGTTGGTAAACCCTGTGCTTTTGCAACACCTTCAGTACGAAAGTGTCCGATAAAGTATTTCCGTTGGCTGTCTCATTCCCAAATTTTTGCTAAAGTGTGATTTTCCTAAGCCGCAGCCTATTCTTCGGCAATGTTTATCGCAGCCATGGCTGCACCAATAATACCTGCATCGTTTAACAACTGGGCAGGAACAACTTTTGTTTGTACAGTGAGCAACGGGATAAATTTATCAGCTTTCTTGCTCACACCACCGCCTAGGATGATCAGATCAGGCCAGAATAGACTTTCCATCGTCACCAAGAACTCATCAAAACGCGTGGCCCAGGCCTTCCAGGTTAGCATCTTTTCCTGACGCACAGCGTCTGAAGCGCGCAGTTCAGCATCCTTGCCTCGAATTTTTAGATGGCCAAATTCGGTATTGGGCAGAAGCTTTCCATCAATAAAGAGGGCGCTGCCTAAACCGGTGCCGATGGTGATCATCAGAACCACTCCTCTTTGTCCCTTACCTGCACCAAAAGCCATTTCTGCCAATCCGGCTGCATCAGCATCATTTACCACCACAACCGGACAACCGGTCTTTTGAGCAAAGAGCGCCGAGGCTTTCTTCTCAATCCAGCGTGGGTGGACATTCGCGGCTGTAAAGGTCACTCCATCCCGCACCACAGCAGGAAAACCGCAACCGATCGCACCATGCCACTCAAAATGCTTGGCAATTTCTGCTACCACATCCGCCACCGCGCGTGGCTTGGCAGGAATTGGGGTTGGGATACGATAACGGGAAGCGGTCAATGCACCAGATTGTGTATCCACCGGAGCTCCTTTGATACCTGAGCCACCTATGTCAATACCTAGAATTTCCATTGTGTTCCTCCCGTTCAGATATGCATGCGAGGTAATTCATCGGCCTACTAAAATATCATCGAAAAACAGGTTACCCTGCAAGTATAACTTAATCTTTTCCTACCGTTTGCTTTCCTCGACGAAAATCCTTTCTGTAATACCTGGTCCTAAAACAACATTATTGGTCTGATCACCGATCTGCATATGCAAATTCCCGTCAAAAGGAGAATATTTTATGATCGTAACCTGTATACCTGGGACCAGTCCAATCTCGCTCAGGTAACGCAATAAGACCAGGTCAGATGCGTCCACTCGACAAACGATAGCAACTTGCCCGGGACGCAAATCGCACAAACGTGTGTCTGCGGTAGGAGGCAAGCGCAGATCCCGGGTCGGGATCGGTTCGCCATGCGGATCATGACTTGGGTCACCCAAAGCCTGGGCAATCCGTTCTTCCAGGTCCTCAGAGATGACATGCTCCAGACGATCTGCCTCTTCATGCACCTCATCCCAGGAATAGCCCAAGGTCCGTTGCAGGAAGAGTTCTAGCAACCGGTGATGGCGGATGATCTCCAAGGCTACTGTCTGACCTGATTGAGTTAAGAGCACTCCCCGGTGTTTTTGATACTCAACCAGCGGCGGATCCAAGGCTGCCATCCGTTGGATCATGCCCGTAACAGAAGCAGGCGTTATATTTAATCGTTCCGCTAATTGCGTGGTGCTAACCCGTTCCTGGATGGCCGCCAACTCGTAAATTGCTTTGAGATAATCTTCTACCGCGTGGGAATGCTCACTACGCATGGGTCACCTCATCATCACTTCTTGGGCTAAAGCGCGCCCCTTCTCAGATAATACCAGATTCCCTTTAACGTTTAAAAGTAATCCCCGCTGCTCAGCTCGTTGAACGAGCGTACTTGCAAAGGCCGGCTCCCAACGGAGGTGTTCGTGCAAATGAACGAGACTATTTTCCTGTTCTGCTTCAGGCTGACCTTCATGATGAAACAGATGGATGGCTAACATCGTTTGGGCAAACTCAAAGCGTTGGCGAGTGCGCCGCCGGGCATTAGCCAACAAACCGCGCTCCGGAGCAAACAGAAATGCCAACCCGAACAGGACCCCAGCCATGGTTGCCATTGAGCCAGCGATGGATGCATCCAAGGCAAAGGCCAACCAATATCCGCTGATGGCGCTACCCACCCCAATGAGCACGCTCAAACCCAGCATACGAGACAATCGATCGGTCAGCATATAGGCCGTGATCGGTGGGGCAACCATTAACGCAACTACCAGGATAGAACCCACCGTTTCAAAGGCTCCCACTGCTGTAATTGATACAAGCGTCATCAGGGCATAATGGAGAAGACCAGGAGCGAAACCCAGACTGGCTGCCAAACCGGCATCAAAGGTAGCCAGCTTTAGTTCTTTATAAAAGAGCCCAATAAAGACCAGGTTAAGGACCAGGATGCCTCCCATCAAATAGAGCGATAAAGGCCCAATATCAAACCCAAAGGGGGTGAAACGAGTAAAAGGGGCGAAAGCCAGTTCACCCATTAGAACAGCGTCGGTATCCAGGTGTACTCCACTGGCATAACGAGAGATCAGGATGACTGCCAGGCTAAACAAAGCTGGAAACACCAATCCAACAGCGGCATCTTCTTTGACCAGACGGGTTTTCAAGAGCAGCTCCACCAGAGCAACGGTAACCACACCCATCAGCGCAGCCCCCAGCAATAACAGCGGAGAAGCCAAATCTTCAGTGATGAAGAAGGCTAGCACAATGCCAAGCAGGACCGTGTGGGTAATGGCATCGCTCATCATAGCCAAACGCCGGAGCACCAGGAACACTCCCGGTAATGCACAAGCAGAGGCAACTACAATTGCTATGAGTTGCAGTTCAATCTGGACGGTTGTCATTTTTTATTCACCCCACTACGAGTCCTAAGATCTCCAAACCACAGAGTCTCACGGTTTTGTCTATGCCGCACCCATCCCCAGAACAAGCCCCGCTGGGGAGCCAATAATAGAGAGACTACCACAATCAGGCTAATCGAAAGCACGATTGTCGGCCCTGTGGAAAGCCTGGGTAACAGACTGCTAACCAAGACCCCACTGATCCCAGACAATGCACCGAAGGTGGCGGACAGGAGAACCATCCAGCCTAAACGATCCGTCCATTGGCGAGCTGCGGCGGCAGGCGCAACCACCA
The DNA here is from genome assembly GCA_046485135.1 of Anaerolineales bacterium. GTDB lineage: Bacteria > Chloroflexota > Anaerolineae > Anaerolineales > UBA4823 > CAZAQS01. The sequence continues at coordinate 23,280 of JAWOHN010000140.1, forward strand.
TCGCGCTCATCAGAACTACCCCCACAGATTGAAGGCCGATCACAATCGCCACAACCAGTAGCGAAGTCAACAGGACATCCAGTGCACGCATGGGTAAACCTAAACTGGCGCCAAACTCAACATCGAAACTGAGCAGTTTAAATTCTTTCCAGAACAATCCCATCAGCAGCAAGGCTACTCCTCCTAAAGCCGCCATTGTTATCACATCCGCCTCTAACATGGTTGCTGCCTGACCGAAGAGGAAGCGATCCAACCCGGCCTGCCTGGCATCTGGCAGACGTTGCACGAAGGTCAGCAAGACCAGCCCAAAGCCAAAAAATACCGAAAGGACAAAGCCTAAAGCGCTGTCCTGCTTGATACGGGTATTTTGAACAATAGCCATCACAACGATCGTTCCTGCCCACCCCGCCAGGATGGCGCCCATCATCAGGAACAAAGGCGCTTTGCTGCGAAAGATGATGAAAGCCAGTACAATTCCCGGCAGCGCTGCGTGCGAGATGGCGTCCCCGATCAGCGATTGCTTTCGCAGGACAGCAAAGCAGCCCAGCGCGCCGCTGACAATGCCTAAAATTGCAGCACCAAGAGCAACTACCCGGAAAGTGTAATCAAACAAGAAGATATCAAATATTGAGATTGAAATCATGGTCGGGTTTCCTGCCAGGTGGTTTTGTCCCGGTAATCCTGCTCCAGTTCATACTGGTGAGGGGCTGGAACTGAGGCCTGGTTTAGGAAAGCAACTCTGCCTCCATAAGTCATCCGTAAGTTTTGCTCGTTGAAAACCTGTGTGACCGGACCGCTGGCAATCCGCCTGACATTCATGAGGGTGACCCAATCGAAATACTCGGGCACGGTCTGCAGATCATGGTGAACCACTACGACAGTCTTGCCGACTTGGCGCAGGTCTTGTAGCAATGACACAATGGCTCGTTCAGTGGTAGCGTCGACGCCTTGGAACGGCTCATCCATGAAATATACCTGGGCATCCTGTGCCAGCGCTCTCGCCAGGAATACCCTCTGCTGCTGGCCTCCTGAGAGCTGGCTGATCTGCCGGTCAGCAAACTCACTCATGCCAACTTTTTCAAGGGCTTGCATCGCTTGGGTTTCATGAGCGCGGTCAGGCCGGCGCAGCCACCCAATGCTCCCATAGCGACCCATCATCACAACATCCTTGACATCCGTAGGGAAATCCCAATCCACGCTGCCGCGTTGTGGGACATATCCCACCAACCGGCGCTGTTCCAGGTAGGGTTTCCCATGGATGAGCACCTGACCTGCTGCCGGACGGATCAGACCCAGGATTGCCTTGATCAGGGTGGTCTTGCCAGCGCCATTTGGACCAATAATAGCCATCAGCGTGCCGCTGGGAACCTCCAGGTCAATATCCCACAGCACCGGCGTATCACGATATGCAACTGTCAGATCAAAGACCTCAATTGCTTTGGTATCGTTCATCATTATTTATCCCTCCACCTCAAATAATTAAACCTTGTCTTCATTATCCCGACCTAACAATAAGGAGAGCTGCCGCGCTAGAATATTAATCGGGGGAGATCAGCGCGGTTTTCCCCAGTAGACCCAACTTATTCAGTAGAAAGCGCATCGATAATGGTATCGATGTTGTGCCGGACCATGCCAATATATGTCCCTTCTGGTGTCCCAGGATTTCCAAGGGCATCGGAGAAGAGCTCACCCCCCAAGCGTACAGCGAAACCTTGCGCTTGAACGGCTGCTCGCACGGCATCTATCGTCCGAGTTGGAACAGAGGTTTCTATAAATAAGGCTGGAACACGCCGTTCTACAATAAAAGCAGCCAGATCTTGGACATCGGCAGTGCTCGCTTCAGAGACAGTGCTGATACCTTGCAATCCACGGACCTCAAATCCATACGCCCGCCCAAAGTAGTTGAAAGCATCATGAGCCGTGATCAGAATCCGTTGGTCAGGCGCTACTTTGGCTGCCTGGCTCTGGACGTATTGATGTAAAACTTCCAGCTCTGCCAGGTACCTGGAGGCGTTGCTCTGATAAATTTCTGTGTGAGCAGGGTCAAGCTCAACCAGACTATCTCTCACTGCCCGAACGGCTTCCATCCACAGGCTTACATCCATCCAGATATGCGGGTCGTAAGCGCCTTCAAACTCAAGCGGCGCCAGCAGGTAAGCCCGATCGATGCCATCCGAGACAGCCACAATTACTGTCCTGGAGTGCATTTGCTCCAGAACTTCTCCGAGCTGGGCTTCCAGGTGTAAACCGTTATAAAAAATGATGTCGGCATTCATCAGCTCCGTAACATTTCCTGCAGTGGCCTTGTAAAGATGAGGATCAACACCCGGACCCATCAACCCTGTAACCTGAATTCTCTCTCCACCTACATTTTCTACGATATCAGTGATCATTCCTGTCGTCGTGACAGCATTAATCGTTCGTTCAGAGATATCTGCATCAGCCATCGCCATTTGATTACAACCAACCAGACCGAACACCCCCAAAACCACCAGCAATAATATTGTACGTAACATATACAACCTCCAAATTTAGGAAAGACTAATTTATATTTTAGGCGATATTTCTATTTTGTCAAGGATTAAATTGGGCAATTTTGACCTTTAATATTGACTTGGTGGCTTTGGAAACGTAAAATCATAGGAGACACGCTCAGTCTGAAATTATTTAAGTTCAATATAAGTTCATAAATAGAAAGGGAGAATACATATCATGGACGATGCATCCATTTCCACACCGAAAAAAACTTCACAGGTTGCTCAAAATGGGTATCCAGAAATTGAAAGCCCCTTTTACAGCCCCCCTACAGAAATCATAGAAGCTGCTAATATAAAAGAATACCATCAGCTCTACCAAGATTCCCTGGCCAACCCACAGGACTTTTGGGCAAAATGTGCCGATGAGTTAGAGTGGTTCAAGAAATGGGATGCAGTGCTTGATGAAAAGTCTCCCCCATTCTATAAATGGTTCACCGGTGGTGTAACGAATATCGTCCATAACGCCCTTGATCGCCACGTAAAGACCTATCGTAAAAACAAGCTGGCTCTGATTTGGGAAGGAGAACCGGGAGATATGAGGACGTATTCCTATTTCTCCTTGCACCGGGAAGTTTGCAAATTCTCCAACCTACTCCGCAGCATGGGGGTGAAGAAAGGCGATATTGTCACAATTTATCTACCTCGCATCCCAGAGCAAATCATCGCCATGCTTTCATGTGCAAAGATCGGCGCACCGCACAGCGTGGTGTATGGCGGCTTCAGTGTCGAGGCCCTGGCAGAGCGGATCGAGGATGCTCAAAGTCGAGTGCTGATCACATCAGATGGCGGTTGGTTGCGTGGAAAGATCGTTCCCCTGAAGGACATTGCAGATGAAGCCATGGCGCGGCAACCCACAATTGAAAGTTGCATTGTCGTCAAACGCACCGGTCAAGAGATATACATGGAGCCAGGCCGAGATTACTGGTACCACGATCTAATGAGCCTGCCAATTTCCAGTCCCTTATGCTATACGGAGCCCCTTGATGCAGAGGACCCATTATTCATCCTTTACACGTCCGGCACCACGGGGCGACCGAAAGGTGTTTTGCATACCCACGGCGGTTATATGGTCCACACCTATACCACCCTTAAATATGTATTTGATATAAAAGACGAGGACCGCTGGTGGTGTGCAGCTGATCCGGGCTGGGTCACTGGACATAGTTATATTGTTTATGGTCCATTGCTCAACGGAGCGACCAGTTTTATGTATGAAGGTGCTCCTAATCATCCTTATCCCAACCGTTGGTGGCAAATGGTCGAAAAGTATGGGATTACCATCCTCTATACTGCGCCAACAGCAATCCGGGGTCTCATGCGTTTTGGGGATGCCTGGGCATCTCGCCACGATCTGAGCAGCCTGCGCCTGCTCGGCAGTGTCGGTGAACCTATCAACCCTGAAGCCTGGAAGTGGTACTACACTGTGATCGGCAAAGAACGCTGCCCGATCATGGATACCTGGTGGCAAACCGAAACCGGAGGATTCATGATCACCCCCTTACCGATCACTCCGCTTAAACCAGGCTCTGCTACCCTGCCCTTCTTTGGCATCGATGTGGACGTGGTTGACGAGCAAGGGAAGCCTGTACCCGCCGGAGATGAAGGTTATCTGGTAATCAAGACTCCCTGGCCAGGGATGTTACGCACGATTTACCGGGATCCAGAGCGGTACCAGCAACAATATTGGGGGAAATTTGGAAATATGTACCAGACCGGCGACTCTGCTCGAAAAGATAACGATGGCTATATTTGGATAATTGGGAGGATGGATGATGTCATCAAGGTCAGTGGTTACCGTTTGGGAACTGCTGAAGTAGAAAGCGCCCTGGTTAGCCATCCCGCGGTGGCTGAGGCTGCTGCTATCGGTTTGCCCCACGAAATCAAAGGGAATGCGATTCATGCATACGTGCTATTGAAATCCGGCGTGGAAAAGAGCGAAAAACTGCGGGATGAACTACGCAAACATGTCGGTCACGAGATCGGGCCAATTGCCAAGCCTGAAGATGTAACCTTTGTGGACCTGCTCCCCAAAACCCGGAGTGGCAAGATCATGCGCCGGCTGTTGAGAGCCAGAGCGCTGGGACAACCAGATGGCGATATCAGTACTTTGGAAGAATAAATAAATAGCCGGCTGTACCAGCGTATGCATAGCGCTGGTACAGCCGGCAGCAAAGTTTAATCAAGCAGAGGCCTCTGCGCGCCTCTTTTCCCCCATCAATTTCAACACGTGCTCTTGATCCAGCGGGATGCGGTCCACCCGCACGCCGATGGCATTATAGAGTGCATTCGTGATAGCAGGCACGGTTGGGATCAAAACGATCTCACCTACTCCCTTGGCGCCATATGGGCCATCCTGTGTTGGATGCTCAACAAAGAAAGTAGTGATCTCAGGAGTGAAGGTGATCGACGGGGTACGGTAGCGCGCCAGGCGATCGCTGATCACGATGCCTTCATGCAGCAGGAAATCCTCCGATAGCGCTTGCCCAATTCCCATAATCGCGCCCCCCTCCACCTGGCCTTGCAAGCCCAATGGATTGATGGCGTAGCCGACATCGTTCGCGCTGATCAGACGCAAGACTTTCACCTCACCCGTTAACGTGTTCACTTCGATTTCAGCGGCTTGAGCAGCAAAAGAAAAGGCAAAATGCATATCACCGCCCTGCCCGAGAGGTTTCGTAGCCGGCGCCCAGTAAGTGTACTCAACCTTCGGTGTGCGCCCATGAGCAATGATCAGGTCGGCAACCTCTCCAAAGGGAACTCTGCGATCCTGAACCTGAGCCAACCCTTCAACGAATTCGACCGATTCGGGGGGCACATCGTAATGCTCAGCCAGCTCACTGGTCATCAAGTGCATTAAGGATTTGGTCGCATGCCTGACCGCGTTACCGGTAACGTATGTCTGTCGAGAGGCTGTGGTCGGTCCGCCATCAGGGGTCAAGTCGGTATCGGAAAGCAAAACGTGGACTCGATCTGGATCAACTCCTAATTCCTCCGCAGCAATCAGTTGCAGCACAGTAGGCAACCCCTGGCCCAATTCGGCTGAGGAGGTGCGTACTTGAACGGTTCCATCAGGGTAAAGCTCTACCTCTGCGCCCGCTTTATCTGGCGCACCGCCTCCCAATCCAGTGTTTTTATACCCCACAGCAAAGCCCCAGGCCCTGATCAAATATGGGCTGTCCAAAACCGGTTTAGGTGTGAATGGATCCCCACCTGCCAAGCGCCGCATTTCGTGATCCACCTTCTCAATACATTCCAGCAAGCCAACGCTGTGAGTCAAGGTCTGCCCGGTATTTGTGACACTGCCAACTTTCAAAGCGTTTTTCTTGCGCAGCTCGACGGGGTCCATATTTATTTTTTTCGCCAGCGCATCTACAAGGCTCTCCACTGCAAAAGCGGATTGCATGACGCCAAAGCCGCGAAATGCTCCTGCAGGTGGGTTATTGGTATACATGGCATAGCAATCTGCTTTGACATGGGGCGCTTCGTAGGGACCGGATGAGTGTGTGGTAGCACGGGTCATTACCTTCTCACCCAAAGAAGCATAAGCGCCGGTGTCCCCAAATAATTCGGTCTCTACAGCTGTAAAGGCGCCATCCTTCTTCGCCCCAATTTTCACCCGCACCTGGGTGGCATGCCGTTTGGGATGAGCGATCAAACTCTCATGCCGGTCGTAGAGCAACTTGACCGGTTTTCCAGTGGCCTTTGTCAGCAAGGCAGCATGGATCTGTCCGGCAATGTCCTCCTTCCCACCAAAGCCTCCCCCCATCAATTGCCCGATCACATGCACCTGGTCCTCCGGCACTGCCAGCGCTTTCGCTACTGAACTACGATCCGAGTAGGGAATTTGAGAACCAACATAGACTTCTATCCGGCCTTCCGTTGTCAGGCGGGTGATACTGCATTCAGGTTCCAGGAAGGCGTGATCGTGCATTGGGGTGTAATAGGTATGTTCAAGAATCACCTCGGCTTCTGAAAAACCCTCTTCGACATTACCTTTTTGGACTTTGATATGCTTGAGCATATTGCCGGATTTGTGCACCAGCGCCGCATCTGGTTGCTTGGCCTGGACTGGATCACTAACAACCGGCAGCTTCTCATATTCCACGTCAATCAGGTCCAAAGCTTCGCTGGCAATCTCCCGTGTATCGGCGGCAACAATCGCTACCACATCCCCAACGTAACGGATTTGTTCGTTGACGCCCACCATGGTCGGCCAATCTGGGATGACCAGCCCGTGATTGTGTTCTCCTGGGATGTCCTCAGCGGTCAAGACGGCTCTTACGCCGACTAGCGCCCTGGCCTTGCTCGTGTCGATCCGTTTAACCATGGCTGAGGCCAGCATGGCCCGTTTGACCCGGGCATGGAGCATGCCTTCAAATTTCAGATCGTCGGTATACATGGCGCTGCCGGTCACTTTTGATACTGCGTCTGCACGGGGCTTAATTTTTCCAACCGATTTCAAAGGCCTGGATGAAGCAGAGATGTGTGGGTCTTCTACAGGGTCCCCGGTCTGCACGGCTTTTGCGGCTGCCTGAATGGCGTTGATAATGCTTGGGTAGCCTGCACAGCGGCATAAAGTATCCTTTAGAGCATGTTTAATGTCCTGTGAGGAAGGGCTGGGATTCCTTTGCAGTAAGGCGTAGGAGGTCATGATTTGCCCAGGAATACAGAAGCCACACTGGACCGCCCCATGTTTGACAAAAGCCTCTTGCAGGGGATGCAGCCTCATGGACCCATTGGATGACTCGGCCAACCCCTCAATGGTAAATATCGTCTTCCCATGGGCTTTGACGGCGGGATAGGTGCAGGAAAGCACCGGTTCGCCATCCAGGATCACCGTACAAGCACCGCATTCGGCCTCATTACAGCCGATTTTGGTACCGGTTAAGTTAAGCCGTTCTCTTAGGAGAGAAGAAAGCATCTCGCCCGGCAGCGGGGGCAGACTGACGGCTTTCCCATTGACAGTAAATTCAATATTTTTATCACTCATCTTTCACCAACCTATTCAGCCCGTTTCCAGGCTTTTTGAACTACATCTACCAATAAGAACCCAGCCAGGTGATAGCGATATTCTGCCGTTGCCCTTCTGGGACTCGTTCTGAAACGAACTGTTTCATCCAGGATTTGCTTTGCGCAGTTGAGGTGATCTTCAGAAAGGGATTTTCCTTTTAAAAACTCTTCGACCGCCGGGGCTCTTTGCGGAGTGGGGCCTGAGGGGCCAATGGAAATTCGAATGTCCTGGATTGCCACAGCATCCCTCTCAAGCCATACAGCCATATTGATGATCGGCAAGGCAACGCCTTGAGGACGCATTACCCGGCTGAAAGCTGAGGCCTGGTGGTCTTTACGAGCAGGCAGGTAGAAACCACATAATATCTCCTTACCTGACTCGAGGACGGAAACGCCAGGGCCAACAAAAAGATTCAATAAAGGCTCGTGGCGAAGCCCATTCTTACCAGCAATCTCAGCTACTGCATCCATGGCGACCAGTGAAATCATCCCATCTGCGGCGGGCAAGGCATGGGCCACATTTCCTCCCAAGGTAGCCGTGTTCCGTACCTGAGGACCTCCGATTAAATTGCATGCTTCGGTCACTGCCTGGGCATGAAAGCCTACCAGGGGGGATTCCACAATTTTATTGATAGGAACTGCAGCCCCGATGAATAAGCGGTCATCACGTTCTTCGATCAATGTAAGCTCAGGGATTTGGGTAAGATCCACCAGCGTATGAACAGCAGGCTTCAACCCTTGCTGTACTTCTAACAAGAGATCGGTCCCTCCCCCGATGGGCAATGCGGGCTGAGGCGAAGAGGCCAGAACAGCCAGCGCATCTTCAATCGATTCAGCAATATGATACTTGGACCAAGTATTCATAAGATCGGTGTCTCCTTCTGATAGCGGCACTTTTCGACGGGCTCGCAGACCCGACGCCGGTGAGGCCACCGACCACTTACCGTGGTATTTGGGGATGTAAAGGGTACTTACTGACCTTCTGGGGTCACACCAGCCATCATCAGACCTAATTCTTCTACCTTGGCGGCTTTTCTATCCACGATCCCCACAATTTTACCTTCATATATTACCGCAATCCGGTCGGATAAAGCCAGGATTTCATCTAGGTCTTCGGAGATAAGGACAGTAGCTGTCCCAGTATCACGCTGTTCCAATAAGCACTTGTGAATGTATTCGCTCGCACCAATATCCACACCTCGCGTGGGTTGGGAGGCGATTAAGACTTTTGGTTTGCGCGAAAGCTCGCGGGCAAGAATCAGTTTTTGAATATTTCCACCAGAGAGATTCTTGATCGGGGTTTCCAAACTGGGTGTTTTGACGTTGAAAGCTTTCACCATCTTATCGGTTTCAAGTTGAATATTCTTGAAGTTGAAAAAGGTGGCTTTAGAATAAGGGGCTTTACCATGATCCTGGAGGATAAAATTATCAGCCACGCTGAAATCTTTGATGACCCCTTCGCGCATCCGTTCTTCCGGAATATAGGATTGTCCGGCTGCTATCCGGGCAGCTGGAGAAGCGTGGGTCACATCCTTACCTCCTAACAAGACTTTACCTACCTTAACGTGTCGTAGGCCCGCCAAAGCTTCTGCCAGTTCGCGCTGCCCATTCCCAGATACCCCTGCCAGACCCAGGATTTCTCCAGAATACACATCTAATGTGAGCCCTCGTATGGCATCGCTGCCCTGGTCACCCACTACATGCAAGTCCTGAATTTTCAGGCGGGATTCGCCCTTCTTGGGCGGCTGGATTTCATATTGCAGGATAATCGGACGTCCCACCATCATTTGGGCTAGCTCAGGCTTGGTTACATCACTGGTTTTGCACTCACCCACCACCTGCCCATCTCGCAAGACAGTCACCCGGTTGCTGATCGCCAACACTTCGTGCAGCTTATGCGAGATAAAAATCAGACCGTGACCATCACTGGCCATCTGTCGAAATGTGCCAAACAAATCGTCGACTTCTTGGGGAGTGAGCACGGCAGTTGGCTCATCCAGGACCATCAAAGCTGCTCCCCGATAGAGCGCCTTGAGAATCTCAATACGTTGTTGTTCCCCTACCGCCAATTGCCACACATACGCACGCGGATTTACTTTGAGGCCATATTGTTTGCACAAGTGAACGATTCGTTTCTCAACCTGATCCAAATCCAGGATCATCCCACGTGAAGATTTCAACCCCAAGGCAACATTCTCAACTACAGTCAAGGATGGGACCAGCATAAAGTGCTGGTGGATCATGCCGATACCAGCTTCAATCGCGTCCTGGGGAGAGTGAAAAATTTGTGGCTGCCCATTGATAAGGATTTGACCTTCATCCGGGTGGTAAAGTCCGAAAAGCTGACGAACAAGGGTGCTCTTTCCAGCCCCGTTCTCACCGAGCAAGGCATGAATTTCTCCAGCTTTTACATCAAAATCCACATGATCGTTAGCTAATACGCCCGGAAAACGCTTAACAATCCCGACCATCTTCATTTCTTCGATGCGTGGTTTCCCGGTAGGCAGCAAATTGCTCATTTTACCCGTACCATTTTCTTCCAAAGTCGATTATTCGTGGATTAGCAGCCGGCTGATTGTCATCAGCCGGCTGCTAACTGAGCATACTACTAATACGGTAAAGGATCGATCTCGCCGTCCATAATGCCTTGGATAGCATCTGCGGCAGCCGCTTTGATCTCATCGGCCACAGGGACAGCATCATTGTATTTCAACACCAGGCCTTCATTCTTGAAGGTCAAGGTATAGGCCTTGCCGCCCAAGACGCCTTTGCTGGCGCTGTCGATGATGTCCTTAATAATACCGGTCCAGTCAAAGATCTGGCTGGCGACTACGGTCTCCGGCGCAATTGGGGATTGGTCCCACTGGGTACCAAACCAATAAGCACCGTTGTCCTTGGCCACACCAATGGCTCCGACCACAGACTGGGAAGATCCGGTTAGCATATCTGCTCCGGCAGAAATATGCGTATTCGCCGCAGCTGCCATCAGAGAAACATCCGAGAATGAACCCGTGTAGGTGATGTTGACTGTGACGTCAGGGCGGGCGTACTTAGCCCCATGAGCAAACCCATCGACATACAACTTGGCATCGCCAGCCTCTACCGGACCGGCTATACCGAGCACACCACTTTCTGACATGAGTGCAGCGATGACGCCCATCACAAAGCCGCCCTCTTGAGCTTCAGCCTGGTAAGCATGCACATTCGTCACACCTTGGGCCTGGAAGGTATCCAGGGATGTGCCCCATGCAAAAGCAGTCTCAGGAAAATCGGGAGCAATCTGAGCCAGGGAAGTGCCGTATTGAGAACCATGCGCAAAAACAATGTCGTAGCCAGTTGCAGCATAGTCGCGGATGGCAGCAGCCGCATCTGGGACATTAAACATACCTTCAGAGAAGGCGATTTCCATGTTACCTTCACCACCCATCTCTTCCTGCACTATTTTTAGCCCTTCATAGAAGGACTGGCTAAAGGCATAATCTGTAATCGAGCTGGGCATAATCACAGCGACTTTCAAGGGTTCAGCGGGCGCCGGTTCTTGCGGAGCTGGCTCTTGAGGGGCAGGCTCCTGTGGGGCGGGCGTAGCGGCTGGCGCACATGCACTTACAAAAAAGGCTAGGAGCAGAAACAGAACACCTACTTGGAAAACTTTGGTTTTCATAATTATTATCCTCCGAAATGTTTTGAAAGAGCGATTGTGAAACTTATTATCATTGCCGAGTCAATTGTCTTTAGCGCCTCCTTATTCCTAGTTTTCACCACGGTTAAATGCTTTGGTGAGCGCAGCCGGTGCTCTGGTCCGGTTAACGGCAAACGCCAGAGCGAGAATTGTCAGTATGTAAGGCATCATGACAGCAATATCCGAGGGAATCTGAATACCCAAAACTTGAATCCATAACTGCAAAGCGTTTACCATACTGAATAGAAGGGCTCCAGCCAGTACACCCCAAGGACGCCATCCGCCAAAATAAACCAATGCAACCGCAATAAAACCAATTCCGCTGGTCATATTTTCTTGGAACAGATTGATCAGCGCCAGAGAAAGGGAGGCGCCTGCGATACCAGCTAAAATGCCACCAATGGAAACGGTTGTATAGCGGACAAGGTTGACATTTACGCCCAAAGAATCTGCCGATTCAGGGTTTTGACCAACAGCTCTGACCGACAGACCAAAAGTGGTTTTGTCGAGCACAAAATTAGCCACAGGTACCAACAGAAATGCAAAATAAACCATAATATTGTGGTTGAATAGCACTTCGCCTAAATAAGGGATATCCGCCAAAAGAGGAATCCTGATCGGTTGAAAACCCGAGATTGACTCTACCCGACCTTGTAACATTGTTTTGAAAAGCAAGGTGGAAAGGCCCAATCCAAACAAATGTAAGCCAATCCCGCTAATACCTTGGGTAGCTTGCAGAGTAACACTGACAAAAGCCATCATCAAACCCATGAGCAGACCCACAAAGGCAGCAGCCAGCAAACCAATCCAAAGATTCCCGGTCGTGACACCCATATAGAACCCACTTAAGGCTCCCATGAGCATAATCCCTTCAACACCCAGGTTCAAAACGCCCGATCTTTGCGAGAAGGTCTCCCCAATAGCTGCGTACAGATAGGGAGTCGCCAGGCGGATTCCCGTCCCCAAAATCCCTAAAAGCACAGTAAGAGAGAAAAGATCACTCATTCATTTCTCTCCTGCGGGCACGTCGCCGGGCCCATATTTCGCTACTCACTACAAACAGAACAACCAATCCCATCAAAGCCATGATCATAGCTGAAGGCACCTGTACAGCCCGCTGCATCCGGTCACCACCCACCAGCAGGCCGCCAAACAATACCGAGGCCGGGATCAGACCTAATGGATGCAGTTTACCAAACAAGGCTGCCACAATTCCAGAGAAACCGTACCCACCAGACATTCCTTCTACCATGCGGTGTTGGATACCCAGCACTTCAATCCCACCGGCTAACCCGGCAAAAGCCCCACCCAGAACAAGCGCCAGGGCTTGAAAGACCGGCACTTGAATACCTGCATAGCGTGATGCCAAGGCATTTAAACCTACGGCCCTGATGCGATAGCCTGTGGTCGTGCGCCATAAGAAAATGTAGACCAGAACTGCCAATATCACCGCCAGGATAGCGCCAGAATGCAGCAAAGTGCGCGGGATCAAACGCGGCAACCATACTTGCGCCGGCAATAAGGCAGACTGAGCAATCCGAGTTCCCCTTTCGATCTCCTCCGGGTCAATCATCGGACCGCGCAACAGGTAATTCGCCAGTTGTAAGGCAATCGCGTTCATCATAACCGTGCTAAGAATTTCGTTCACCCCCACCCTGGCTTTCAATACACCGGGGATGCCTCCCCAGACAGCTCCGGCCAAAGTGGCGCCCAGCATGCAGGCTGGTAAGAGGATCCAGCCAGAAACAGTGGGAAAACCAACCGCCAGGGCTGTGGCTGCCAAACCCCCGACCAGGATTTGGCCCTCTCCCCCAATATTGATCACCCCGCCCCGGAAAGCAATGGTCACGCCCAGCCCTACCAATAGCAAGGGAGTAGCTTTGACGAGCGTTTGGGTAAAACCCGACATGTTCCCAAATGCTCCTTGGACCATGGCCCCATAAGCTTCCCAGGGGTTGACCCCTAAGGCGAGCAGCATCCCAGCTCCCACTAATAACGCAAGAGGCACTGCAATAAGGGGAAGCAGTGCCTCAAATGTGCGGCTTAACAGGCGTTTGTACTCCGGGCGGATATTCGCGAAAGGTCTCTTAATGGAGAATTGCTTTTTTGATGTATCTTGATTGATATCCACGGTTGGTTTATTGTTCAATCTGCGCTGATCCGATTATGGTATTTGGGTAAAAACCTTCGCAAGCCTCTATTGTCGGACAATTATATAGGATTATTATTTATCCGGCTATATCTAAAAGTGGTTAAATGACAATTGACATCCGCTCGTATTACATTTTTCGACACTATCGAATAAAGATCGGCATTCATCTGGCAAAGTAATAAATCCTGATACCCATCAGGGGAGCCGTTCAAATCCACAGGCTTTTAAAATCTGTAGGGCAATCAAGGCGTGACCAACAGGGGTTGGATGGACCCGATCTTCTGCCCAATATTCGGCTGGCTGGCTTTTCAAGCCATGATCAAAGGCCTGTTGTAATTTGACCAGTAATAAGTTATGCTCTTGGGCAATCAGGGTGACCTTGGCCTGATAATGGGAGAGCACCCTGCGAAAATTATCGTTCTTATTTTTTTCTACCAGAAATGGTTCAACCACAACGATTTGTGCACGAGTTTGCTGCCGGGCTTGCTCGATCAGCGCCCGATAATTCCGCTCAAAATCTTCCACGCCGATCCCCTGCCGGTAAAAACCTTCAAAGACAGACCAGACATCGTTGATCCCAACCTTAATAAACAACCAGTCAGGTTGGGGAGGGATGGCGTCTCGCTCCCATCTGGTAAGTAAATCTTGCGTGGTATCACCGCTGACACCGCGATTGGTGATCGAAAGATTGAGCTCAGGATAGCCTGCATGCAGCCAGCGTTGGCAATCGCGAACAAAACCGGTCCCATAGGGAGAAGATTGCGACCGTCCTGCATCGGTGATGCTATTGCCAATAAAGAGCAGCTTTTGTCTGGGTTGAAACAGGATAGCCATCCCTTTTTTCTCCTGCCGGGTAGATTTCCAAACATTTTACCAACAAGATTGAGCAAACTGTGCTCTAGTTTTATAAGGTCTTTAGGAATCGCCTGGTTGAACACCAGGATTGGGGCTCTGAGACCGGTTATTTTTAATCGAGCGCTAACGATTGACCATTTAGAGTGATTATGGCATAATCCTGACCAAGTTTCAAAATTAATAAAGGCAGTGATGGAAACGAGTAGACCTGCTGGAGACTGACAGCGACCCTGGAAACGGTGCAAGCCAGGACAGGATCACAGGTCGAAAATCCTTCTGGAGCCGCAACCTGAAAGCAGCTAGACAGACCAAGCTAGCAAGTAGGTGCGCCGGGTCAATCCCCGTTATCAGGATAAAGGTATTGACTCATTTTGTTGAGCCAGTATCTGACCGAGGCGCCCGCTAACCGGTGGGAACCAGGGTGGTACCGCGAGATGCTTAGAACCAGCCAGCAAACCGGCCGATTCTGATGAACAAGAGTTCGCACTCTCGTCCCTGATATGGGATGAGAGTTTTTTGTTTAGGAGGCTATATGTTTAAACCTGTTTCACCCAGGCTAAATATTATCTTACTAGAAGAGGAAGTGTTACGCTTTTGGAAAATCCACCGCATCTTCGAAAAATCCGGTACGCAGCGGGAAAATGGCCCCGGATATGTCTTTTATGAGGGACCTCCCACAGCCAATGGCTTACCCGGTGTGCACCATGCCCTGGCACGCGCCTTTAAAGATATGTTCCCCCGCTATAAATCCATGCGCGGCTATCATGTGATCCGCCGGGGCGGTTGGGACACTCACGGCTTGCCGGTTGAAATCGGGGTAGAAAAACAGTTAGGCTTTACCAGCAAAAGCCAGATTGAAGCGTATGGGATCGATCGATTCAACGAGCTCTGCCGGCGTTCAGCCTTTGAGTACATCCAAGAATGGGAAAAATTTACTGACCGGATCGGTTTTTGGGTAGATCTCAGCGAAGCTTACGTTACCTACACCAATAAGTATATTGAAACCGTTTGGTGGATATTGAAATCTTATTGGGACAAAGGCTTGCTCTACCAGGGTTACAAAGTCGTCCCTTACTGTCCCCGTTGCGGGACGCCTCTTTCTGATCATGAAGTGGCGCTGGGATACGAACAAGCGGTAGACCCTTCGGTCTTTGTGCGTTTGCCATTGGTGGATGATCCGGGTACGTCGCTTTTGATTTGGACTACCACCCCCTGGACCTTACCCGGCAATGTTGCTGTCGCTGCACACCCCGAGGTCGATTATGTCATTGTGGAAAGAAACCTGCCGGAAGGTGGCACTGAGAAACTGATCCTGGCGCGATCGCTGGTTGAAAAAGTATTTCGAGAAGAACAGGTGCGCATATTTGAAACCTTCAAAGGAAAAAAGCTAAAAGGTTTGCGCTACCGGCCTTTGTTCACCTTCCTGCTGCCCGACAAGCCGGCCCATTTCGTCATCCTGGAAGATTATGTCACTACGGAAGACGGTACCGGATTAGTTCATATCGCGCCTGCCTTTGGCGCCGAAGACCTACAGGCGTCGCTGGAGCACGATTTGTCTGTGCTGATGACGGTTAATGAAGACGGCACCTTTATACCAGATGTGCGCCCGTGGCGGGGCCGTTTCTTTAAAGATGCGGACCCGGATATCACCAAAGATTTAGAGGCGCGCGGCCTGCTTTACCGGGCAGAGACCTACACCCACACTTATCCTTTCTGCTGGCGATGCTCAACGCCGTTGATGTACTATGCCCGTGGGACCTGGTACATCCGTACTCAACAGTATAAAGAGAAAATGGTCGAACTCAATAAGACCATCAACTGGTATCCTGACCATATCAAGCTTGGTCGCTTTGGTAACTGGTTGGAGAACAATGTGGATTGGGCCTTGGGACGCGAACGCTATTGGGGTACACCGCTTCCCATCTGGGAATGCCGGAACTGTCACAGCCAGGTTGCAGTTGGCTCTCTGGCTGAGCTTTCTGAGCTGGCTGGAGAGGACCTGGCTGGTTTGGATCTGCACCGTCCCTATGTTGACGAGATCCACTTCGAATGCAAAGACTGTAAAGGTCTAATGGAGCGGGTTCCTGAACTGATCGATGTCTGGTTTGACTCGGGCTCAATGCCATACGCTCAATGGCATTACCCCTTTGAGAACCAGGAAATATTTAAAAGCCAGTACCCCGCTGATTTTATCTGCGAGGCAGTGGACCAAACCAGAGGCTGGTTTTACTCTCTACATGCGATCAGCACCCTGTTGAATGAAAGTGTCGCCTTTAAAAATGTGATCTGCCTGGGCTTAATTTTGGATGCCGAGGGGTATAAGATGTCCAAATCCAGGGGAAATGTGGTCGATCCATGGGATGTCCTCAACGAACACGGAGCCGATGCGTTCCGCTGGTATTTGTATACCGCCAGCCCGCCGGGACAAGAACGGCGCTTCTCGGTAGATTTGGTTGGTGAGGTTGTACGCAATTTCACCCTGACATTGTGGAATGTTTACTCGTTTTTTGTTACGTATGCGAACCTGGATGATTGGAAACCTGCTGAGGCTGGCCCAGCTGACCCGTACAATGATCTGGATCGCTGGTTGCTCTCAGAATTGCACACCCTGGTAAAGAATGTGACCCATGCACTGGAAAGTTATGATGTTCCTGGAGCCACACGCCCCATTCAGGCTTTTGTTGACCATCTTTCAAAATGGTATTTACGTCGCTCCCGCCGTCGTTATTGGAAAAGCGAGTCTGACGCAGACAAAGACGCCGCTTACGCCACGCTTTATGAAGTCCTGGTGACGTTAGGCAAGCTGCTGGCGCCGACAATGCCTTTCCTGGCAGAGGAGCTTTACCAAAATTTGGTGCGCTCGGTGAACCGCGATACGCCAGAGTCTGTCCATCTGGTAGATTGGCCTGAATACAACCAGAAATTCATTGATGAGGGGCTCAATGCAGATATGGAACTGGTGATGCGCTTTGCCTCCCTCGGGCACGCTGCCCGAAATCAGGCTGCCATAAAAGTGCGCCAACCCCTGGCTGAGGCAGCTTTTTCTATTACCAGCACGAGTGAGGCTCGCGCTTTGGAACAATACGCCGATCTGTTAGCAGATGAACTCAACGTTAAGCAAGTTCGGGCCCTGGGATCGGCCGGCGAGGTGGTTTCTTATACACTGAACCCACTCCCAAAGCAACTGGGTCAGAAGTATAAGGGACAATTTCCGGCTGTGCGGGCTGCGATTATCGAGCTGGACCCAGAACCAGCAGCTCGTTCTTTACTGGAAGGCCAGCCGGTCCAGGTAACTGTCAATGACGAAACGCTGGATATCTTGCCCAGTGAGGTAGAGGTGCGCGTGGATGCTCGCAGCGGCTTGACCGTCGCCTCGGAAGGTGCATATCTATGCGCATTGCACATCGACCTCACTCCTGAGTTGGTGAAAGAAGGGCTGGCGCGGGAGTTTGTCCGCCGTATCCAGGATTTGCGTAAACAAACCGGCCTTGACATTGCCGACCGTATCTATCTATACCTACAAGCCAGTCCAGGGCTAGCTGAAGCGATACACACTCACCGAGAATACATCATGGGCGAGACTCTGGCAGTGAAATTGAGCTCCGCTCGCCCGCCGGAGGAAGCCGCCAGCGCTACTTTGGAGTTTGACGGCGAAAAAGCCACTGTGAGCATCTTAAAGGCATAGCCAATTATCTATTCTTTAAGAGGAAATTTTGGATGTTGCGTGCGCCTGTGGGAGCTGTGCCCCCCCAGGCGCATCAACTTTTATGTTATCTTTTCTTAAGAAGATTCTCATGGTATTGTTTTCTTGTCATTTTTGTCACTCCAGCGGGGTTATTGTAGTAGTAACATGCAGTAGTATCAACTGGAAGGAGAGGATTTGCAGCAGTGCTAGCTGTTACAATTCAGTCTGTGAAGCAACAGCGTCATTTATTTAGCCAGCAACCAGGTTTGGAAAACACCCAGCTTGAGGAACTCTTTGAGGCATTGTTCCAGGCTTACTGGGGCAAAATAAGTTCTCTCCTGGCAAATCTGGTCGGCGATCGGGACGAGGCCGAGGACCTGGCCTTGGAGGTATTCTGGCGTCTTTATACACGCCCCCCCGCTGACCTGGACATACAAAACCTGAGTGGCTGGATTTACCGGGTAGCGACCCATTTGGGCTATAACGCGCTGCGTTCTCGGAAAAGACGCCTTCATTATGAAGAAAACGCCGGGCTCGAACACCTACTGACCACCACAAGCCAAAACCCTGCTCAGCAATTCGAGAAAGCAGAACAACGCCAACAGATCAGGCAAGCACTCAGCCAAATGAAACCTCGTTCAGCAAAAATCCTGGCTTTACGTTACTCTGGTCTCTCCTACGCAGAGATTGCTGCTGCATTGGACCTTTCGCCTGCTTCCATTGGCACCCTCTTAGCACGCGCCGAACAGGAGTTTGAAAAACGTTACCTGAACATCGAAAGGGGCCGGACATGAATCTTAAGCCAAATCAACACATATTAACTGGACAACTACGAGCATATCTGGATGCAGAATTGGATATCGTTGAGGTGGAAAAACTCCGCCCACACCTGGATACATGCCCAGACTGCCGGAACAAGTTGGTAGAGCTCTCACAACGAGCAAGCCAGGTTGGCCTTCAGATGAGCACGCTTGCCAGTCCAACAGACCTGACTGACCCCTTCGCTGCCCGCGCCCAATTGGACAATTATTTATCCACAAAGGAGAACCATTCCATGAAAAACAAATTCCTCTCTCGGAATTCACGCCTTACCTGGGCAGTTGTCTCCCTGCTCATTATCCTTGCAGCTACCATGGCCTTTCCACAGGTGCGAGCTATTGGCACCAATTTTCTCGGCCTGTTCCGGGTTGAGAAAGTAACTGTTGTCACCTTTAACCCCTCGAATATACCAGATGGTTTTTCATCGACAGGGCCACGCATCGAGCAATTGTTATCTAACGATGTCAAGGTCGAAAGCTTCGGGGAGACCCATGCCGTACCAGACCGCACCCAAGCCTCTGTTGAGGCAGGTATTCCCATCCGGCTGCCACTTGCAATGGGAGAACCTACTGCCCTGACAGTTCAACCACAGGCGAAGTTTACCTTAACGATCGATCTTCCCCGCCTGCAACTGATCCTGACGGAAATGGGGAAGCAAGACATTGAGCTTCCAGATTTCATCCAGGGTCAAACCGTGACCGCAGATCTACCTACTTCAGTCACCGCGTTGTTTGGCGATTGCCAGGTGGATACTGAAATGAATTCCACATACGGATATGACCCAGATGCCCCCCATAGTGGCAATTCCGACTGCACAGTCCTGGTTCAATTGGCCAGCCCAACTGTCTCCGCTCCACCCGGGTTAGACATCGATCGGATTGGCGCAGCCTTTTTGGAGCTGAGTGGCATGAGCCCGGAAGAAGCAGAGCGTTTTAGCCAGACTGTGGATTGGGCCACCACCCTGGTGATACCGGTACCCAACTATGCTTCTTCAAGCGAAGTGACAGTGGATGGTGTTCAGGGCGTGTTGGTACAGCAACCTGCTTCTCGGGAGAGACAAACCCGTTTCTCGCTTATTTGGGTAAAGGATAGCATTGTTTACTCTTTGAATGGCCATGGATCTACAGAAGAGGCTCTCAGCATTGCAAATTCTCTTAAGTAGGTTAGAATTCAAGCATTAAATCCAACACATGAAACGCGAGTGCATCGCGTTTCATGTTTAAAGCCTCAACACGCCCAACAAGCTATGGATGAATCGAAATCCTTTGCCCTGCAAACCAACGGACTGCAGAAAATATTTGGGGACAAAGTCGCAGTTCAAGACCTGACCTTGAACGTCGAAAGAGGGGAGGTCTTTGGCTTCTTGGGACCAAACGGAGCCGGCAAAACCACGTCTATCAAGATGCTATTGGGCTTAACTGCTCCTACTTCAGGTGAAGGAAATCTTCTGGGCGCCCCCCTGGGCGATCCAGACATGCGCAGGCAGGTAGGCTTCTTGCCCGAGCATTTCCGCTTCCATGATTGGCTAACGGCCTCCGAATTCCTGACCCTGCATGCTGATCTTTACCAAATGCCCCGTTCCATATCCCGTGCGAGAACAGCCGAGTTGCTGGACCTGGTCGGTCTCACCCCACACGCCTCTCGCAAGCTGCGCACCTTTTCGAAGGGAATGCTCCAGCGAGTGGGCCTGGCTCAGGCTTTGTTAAATAAGCCCACCCTGGTATTCCTGGACGAACCGACCTCCGGTTTGGATCCGGTCGGACGCAGGCTCGTGAGAGACATCATCCGGGACTTGCGCCAACAAGGAACGAGTGTGTTTTTAAATTCGCACCTGCTAAGCGAGGTGGAGATCACTTGTGACCGGGTTGCATTTATTAAGAACGGGGAAGTTATTCGCACCAGCCGCCTCAAGGCACTTGTTGATGGCGAAATAACCGTCAAGGCTCGTGTGCAAAACCTATCTGACGAAGTACTGTCAGGTCTTTCACGCTGGAGCCAGAACTCACGCCTGGATGGCGAATATCTTTCCATGATCCTTTCTGCTGAGTCCGACCTGCCGGAAGCAAACCGTTACCTGGTAGAAAACCAGGTGGCGGTTTTTTCATTCCAACCAGAACAAATTTCATTAGAGGATCTCTTTATGCAAATCATTGGAAACGAGGGGGTTCTCTGATGAGTGTGTGGGTCATTGCTAGCCTGACTTTTCGGGAGGCCTCCCGGCGCAAGATTTTGCTGGCAGCTACCCTTTTTGGCTTGCTTTTTCTCGGAATATACGCTCTCGGCTTAAGCCAGATCCAGAAAGAGATCAACCTTCAATCCAGATCAATGCCGACTTTAGTCGTCAGTGAATTGTTTAATTTTATTCTGATGGCCGGATTGTATGTGGTTAATTTTTTGTCCGTCGCGATGACGGTGCTGACCTCGGTGGATACCCTTTCAGGCGAGATTTCTTCCGGCACCATCCAAACCCTGGTCAGCAAACCGGTCCGGCGCTGGGAAATCCTGTTCGGGAAATGGTTAGGTTTTGTCGGGATGCTGAGCCTGTATCTGCTATTAATGGCTGGGGGGGTGATGCTGGTTGCAAGCCTAACCCTGGGTTACACAGCCCCAAATGCACTGCGCGGTCTGGGATTGATGTGGCTCAACCTGATCCTGCTGCTGGGGGTTTCATTTTTAGGAGGCACCTTCCTTTCAACCCTGGCAAATGGGGTGCTGGTCTTTGGCCTGTATGGGATCGCCTTCATTGGGGGCTGGATCGAGCAATTTGGTTCATTTTTAGAAAACCAGACCGCCGTCAATATCGGCATTCTGTGCAGTTTGATTCTGCCGGCGGAAGCCCTGTGGAAGCGTGCTGCTTATGAGATGCAATCTCCGATTGCCGGAGCGATGGGAAACTTCAGCCCGTTTTCGGCTCAATCCGTGCCCAGCCCGTTGATGGTGGGGTACGCAATCCTGTACGCAATGGCAGCCCTGATATTCGCTATCCGCCAATTCAACCAACGGGATCTATAGAAAATCATCCCAGAGGGATGGAGCGTGTAGATCAACAAGTCGCCCATCCATTTCTGCGTAATTTGCGTATAATTATCACATTAGGAATTACGCAGCTTAGCTGAAGATGGACAGATATGAGCACAGCGATATCAAACATTAATCACCCTCAGGACGCACTGCCACACTTAAAAAAACGTTGGATTGCTTTCACGGTGGTTGCCATTTTTACGCTGGGATGTGCTGCTCTGCTCCTGAACCACTTATGGGAACCAAGGTATGCTCTGCGATGGTTGGCGATATCTACCATGGGAATGGTGTACCTGGTCAAAACGCTGTGGTCTAATCTTGAACAAAATCACCGTCCAGATGAAGTCAGCTTGCTGCCTACCTTAGGCCCTGGGAACAGCCTGACATTGCTGCGGGGAGCATTGCTGGCAGGTTTGGCGGGATTTATCCTCTCACCTTCACCGGAGCAAAATCTGGCCTGGGCGCCGGCGATCATCTACACCCTGGCCATCGCGGTTGACTTTCTGGATGGTTACGCAGCTCGCGTTTCCAACCATGTAACCCGCCTGGGGGAAACTCTTGATATGAGTTTAGATGGTCTGGGAATCTTGATCGCTTCTGTGTTGGCGATTCAATATGGAACACTGCCGGTATGGTACCTGGCAGTTCCGCTGGCTCGCTTCCTGTTCCTGGCTGGAATCAACTGGAGAAATAAGAAAGGTCTGGTGGTCCACAAGCTAAATCCCAGCGTGAGACGCAGAGCCTTTGCAGCAGTGCAGATGGGATTTCTTTCATCAATGCTTTGGCCTGTTTTCACCCCTCCAGGCACAACTGTAGCCGCCTTTATCTTTGCTCTTCCCTTCCTGGTGGGATTTGCCATGGATTGGTTGGCAGCTTGTGGCCTGCTGAGACAAAACCAATTTCAGGAGCCCAATCCAGTCATCAAGCCCTTACTAACAATTGCCCCAATAGTGCTCCGGTTGGTGGTTTTGATCGTCTTGTCGATGCACACCGCTACTCAAATCGACACTTATCTTAACCCGGGTGTTCCTTCTATAGCTGGCACAGGCGCCCCAAACGCAACCGTTAGCGCTCTAATATTGGCGTTTGAAATTCTGGTTCTGTTTTTCCTGGTTTTTGGGGTAGCGGGACGGGTAGCCGCTATTGCCGGCTTGCTCCTATTGGGCATTCACCAGTTTTACACAGGTCTTAACCTGGCCCAATACTTACTCATCCTCATTTATACTGCCATCCTCTACCTTGGAACCGGGAAGTATTCGCTGTGGAAACCCGAGGACCGTTTAATCTTCAACCAGGCCGGTCGGGTTCAGGTTCAAGCGTCCGTGGACGACCACACCAGCCATGCGAGACATTAGACATGTATAAAATCCTGTTGGCTTTTCTCGCTATCCCTTTGCTGTGGTGGTCATTACGCGATATTCCGTTACCTGAGATTTATGATACCCTGCTGGGGGTCAGCCCACTGGGATTGCTCGGTCTAGCACTATTGAATGGGTTTATCTTTCTCTTGTTGACCAGCCGCTGGTGGCTGTTGATACGCGCTCTGGGTAATAGACTGCCTTTCCTTTCGCTGGTTGGTTATCGCCTGGCTGCCTTTGGGATTACTTACTTCACCCCCGGACCACAATTTGGAGGCGAGCCTCTGCAAGTACACCTGGTCCAAAGCCGGCACCATCTCTCAGGATCAGTCGCGCTGGCTGGAGTGGCTATGGACAAGCTGGTTGAGCTACTGGTGAATTTTTCATTCCTGGTATTTGGATTAATGCTTGTGTTCCACTTCCGCTTGCTGCACAGCCCAATCTCGAGCCTGACGCTGTTCATTACGCTGGGTATGCTGGTGCTACCGGTCATCTACTTGCTACTGCTAAGAATGGGATACCACCCATTCACGACCCTCCTGAGCCGCCCTGTGAAGTTAGAAAAATGGAAAACCGCATTCTGGCGGATCAAGCTGCCGGTAGAATCAGCTGAGGAACAGGTGGCAGGATTGTTGCGTCATAAGCCAAAGGCTTTGGGCGGCGCCTTGACCATCTCTTTGCTGGCGTGGATCTGCATGATTGCTGAATATTGGTTGGCATTGCGAGTCCTGGGAATCCATCTTGAACCGTTCCAGGTGATCTTTGCACTTACTGCTGTGAGAATTGCCTTCCTACTGCCGTTTCCAGCCGGTGTGGGCGCACTGGAAGCTGGGCAGGTGGCTGCCATGCAAATGTTGGGGGTTGAGCCTGCCCTGGGCATCAGCGTAAGTTTATTGATCCGGGCGCGAGACCTTAGTTTGGGAGTTTTGGGATTATGGTTAGGAGGATTATTGACGCGGCTCGGTCCAATGAGACCGTCTGCTGTAGCACAACCGATTAATGTTAACATCCAAAGGAGAAACCAAAGATGAACACAGAACACAACCCTCAGAACAAGACCAGGTTTGGAACCCTCCAGATAAGTATCTTGCTGCTTGGCCTGGCAACCGCGGTGATCCACGGTGTTGTGCTCAATCTCATGATGGGCAAATTAGATTTGCTATTCACCCTGAATGGGATCGGATTTCTTGTACTACTGGCGGCCTATTTCCTGCCACAGTTCAGACCGCTGCATAACCTGGTCCGCTGGGGCCTGATCGCCTTTACGGCTGTCACAATTATTGCCTGGGTGTTCCTCGGCGCTCGTGAAATCTTAGGATATGTAACCAAGCTGATCGAGGCAGGTTTGATTGTGGCCTTATTGCTTGATTCTGATCGCTGAAACAAATTTTGATAACTGCTCCGGCAAAAGTCTTCACAGGGAAGGCCATTTCTCTGATAGGCCAGGCGGTTTCGTCAATAGAATAGTTGGCGGGGATATAATGAACATATGAAGGAAAATGATCAACCAATACAAATTCAAATGATGGTGTCTGCGCGCTTGCCTACATCAACCGGCGAGTACAGATTGTGCCTCTATCACACCAACCAGGATTCAAAAGAGCACCTGGCACTGGTCAAAGGGGAGGTGCAAGGGAAATCCGCCGTCCTGGTTCGCATTCATTCAGAGTGCTTTACCGGTGATCTGCTGGGTTCCCGGCGTTGTGATTGCGGCGAACAGTTGGCTTGTTCCTTGCAGATGATTGCAGACAAAGGCGAGGGTGTGTTAATTTACCTGCGCCAGGAGGGCCGCGGGATTGGCTTGTTAGAAAAGTTACGCGCGTACAATTTACAAGATGAGGGATACGACACCATAGAGGCCAATATCCTGCTAGGCCACCAGGCAGATGAACGTGACTATACCGTTGCTGCCCGCATCTTGGAAGATCTCGGCGTCGATTCTATCCGCTTGATCACCAACAACCCATCGAAAATCCAAAGTTTAGAGTCCCAGAATATAACCATTACCGAAAGAGTGCCGATCCTTCCGACCGTAAACGGTGACAATGCCGGATATTTGAACACCAAAATGCAACGCATGAACCACCTGTTCAACCTGACTACCGATATATTTGATATCAGCGGAAATGGGAAAAATTCCTCTTGATTCCTGGCTGGCGAAGACAGGTGATCAAAGAGGACAAACTGGACGGCCTCTGGTTACCCTGTCCTGGGCCCAAAGCATCGATGGAAGCCTGACCACCCGGCGGGGAGAGACCTTGGCGCTCAGTGGACCTAAATCCTTGCGCCTGACCCACCGGTTGCGAGCCGCTCACGATGCCATTGCGGTAGGCATTGGAACGGTTTTAGCTGATGACCCTCAACTGACGGTCCGCCTGGTGACTGGCTCAGACCCACAGCCCATAGTGCTGGACAGCCATCTGACATTCCCCCAGCAAGCCCAGCTTATTCGAGCCGAGAGACATCCCTGGATTGCAACAGTGACCCCAGCCGACCCAGATAAAAAAGCATTCCTCGAAGCGCATGGAGCGTGTATCTTTGAATGTCCCGCTGACTCTCGCCAACAAGTCGACTTGCCTGACTTTCTTGAAGTCCTGGCATCTAAGGGCATCCGCAGCCTAATGGTAGAGGGAGGTGCAAAACTGATCACAAGTTTCTTAGAAGGCGGCCTGGCAGATCGAGTTGTGATCACAATCTCACCAATCCTTGTTGGCGGTCTGGCGGTTGTTGCCGAACAGTTGTTGCCAATGCCAAGGATACACGATGTCAATTACGATCAGGTGGGAAATGATCTGATCGTTTGGGGTGTTCCCACATGGTGAGACAGATCAAACGTCAAGCAGTTTATTTTACAGACATCGGGCAAGTTACCGTCAGGAAAGAATCAACCCCAATGCCTGGCCCAACCCAGGTGTTGGTACAAACCAGGTATTCTGCTATCAGCCCTGGCACAGAAATGCTGCTTTACCGGGGACAGTTCCCCCCTGAGTTATCTCTTGATGCAAACATTCCTGACTTATCTGGCGGCTTCAAGTACCCTCTCAAATACGGTTATGCTGCAGTGGGTAAGGTCATCCAAATTGGATCAAAGGTAGATCCAATCTGGACAGACCGAGAGGTATTTGCCTTTCATCCCCATGAAAGCCACTTCATCACATCTGTGCAAGAATTACATCCTCTCCCTGCCGCTCTTTCAATTGAAGATGCGTTGTTTCTGCCGAATATGGAAACGGCAGTCAATTTCCTTTTGGACAGCAGACCGATTTTGGGGGAGCGCGTGGTTGTACTGGGCCAGGGTATTGTCGGCCTGCTGACCACGGCATTGTTAGCCTGGTATCCCCTTTCCAAGCTTATCACCTTGGACCGCTATCCGCTGCGCAGACAGGCCTCATTGACACTTGGCGCCCATGAAAGCCTGGATACAGACTCGCCTGAAACTGCCCAGAACCTGGAGCGCATCTTCCCTGCAGGTGCAGACTTGGTGTTTGAACTGTCTGGTAACCCAGAAGTATTGAACCAGGCTATCCAATTGACAGGCCACTCAGGTCGAGTAATCGTCGGCTCCTGGTATGGGACAAAGCTGGCTGAGCTTAAATTGGGAGGGCGCTTCCACCGGGAACGAATAAACCTGATTAGCAGCCAGGTAAGCAGCCTGACGCCAGAGTTGAGCGGGCGCTGGGATAAAGCACGTCGCCTGCAGGTGGCCTGGGAAGCACTGGCTGCGTTGCGCCCTTCCCGCCTGATCACGCAACGCATCCCACTCGAAGAAGCGCCGCTGGCTTATCAATTGATCGACCGAGAACCAGAAAATGCAATTCAAGTGGTACTGGATTACAATAAAACGACGACAATCAATTGAGGAATAACACATATGTACACTGTTTCTGTATCGAGGGACTTTATTGCCCGGCACTTCTTGGTAGGAGGAGATTGGGGGGCAGAAAATTACGAGCATGCCCACCATTACCGGGTTGAAGTACAGCTTGAAGGCGCCTTCTTGGACCAACACGGATACCTGGTCGATATCGTCGATATTGAAGGCAGGTTGGAATCTCTGGTGGAAGTCTATCGCGATAAAATCTTAAATGAGCTTCCTGAGTTCTCGGGCTTGAACCCAAGTATCGAACATTTTGCCCGAATTTTTTCGGAGGGATTTTCTGCAGGCTTAGAAGCCCCAAAATTGACAGCGATTAAGGTCAAAATTTGGGAGAACGACATCGCTTGGGCCTCATATCAACTCAAGCGCTGATCGACCCAGTGGAGACTTTTGTGCATATTGGGCTGGTTATTTATGGAAGTTTGCAAACTCGCTCCGGGGGATATCTATATGATCAAAAGCTGGTTGAATTTCTTAACCAAAAAGGTGACCGGGTTACCATTGTGTCAATTCGACACCAGGATTATCTTCATCACCTGGGGGATAACTTCTCGACTGCTCTGGTCAACTGCCTGCGGGAGCTACCGCTAGATATCCTCCTACAAGATGAGCTTAATCATCCTTCATTGTTTTGGTTAAACCGGCGGTTGCGCAAAGTGGCTGCCTACCCCTTTGTGACCATAGTCCATCACCTGCGTACGTGCGAGCCTTTTCCTGCCTGGCAGAAAATAATCTACCGCTGGGTTGAAGGGAAATATCTGACTTCAGTGGATGCATTTGTTTACAACAGCCGGGCTACTCAGCAGTCCGTGCAAAGCCTGGTTCGAATAAATCGCCCGGAACTGGTCGCTTATCCGGCGGGTGATCGTTTCAAACCGCATATATCAGATGATCAAATCCGCATCCGGGCACACGCAGCGGGTCCACTCCGTTTGGTGTTCCTTGGAAACCTAATCCCACGCAAGAACCTGCATGTACTCTTGAAAGCGCTATCTGGGCTGGCGTTAGGCTCATGGCATCTGATTGTTGTTGGCAATATCGATATTGATCCGGCTTATACATTTCGTGTATCGCGCCAGATAGAAGAAGATGGAATTGCCCAACAGGTACAATTCCTGGGCTCAATCTCTGATCAAAGGCTGGCAGGTATACTTGAAAGCAGTCATGTACTTGCAATTCCATCATCGTACGAAGGCTATGGTATTGCTTACCTGGAAGGGATGGGCTTCGGTTTGCCCGCCTTAGGAAGCGCAGCCGGCGGAGCGCAGGAAATCATCCAACATGGAAAGAATGGCTTCCTTATCCAACCTGGGGATAGCGAAAGTTTGACAACCTGTCTGTTGCAGTTAACTCAAAACCGAGTCTTATTGACAGAGATGGGCATAGCTGCCAAAAACCGTTATTTGACTCATCCCAACTGGGCTACCACTGCAAATCGCATACGGGAATTCTTAAATACACTGTGAGTATGGTTGGATCATCTTTGCTTTCCTATTATGGCCTCTTTCGCTCAATCTTGCGTTACTACGGGATTCCATTCCGCATCCACAGGTTGACCCATTTCTATGCCCAGTTCATCCGCCCGGGCGACTTGTGTTTCGACATCGGATCTCACTTGGGCAATCGTATCCTGGCCTGGTCTCGATTAGGCGCACGCATCGTTGCCGTAGAGCCCCAGCCTGTAGCGATGAAATTTCTCAAAATGATGTATCACAAACGATCAAACGTTATTTTGGTCGAAAGCGCACTTGGCGCAGAAAAGGGTGACATGACCCTTTTTGTGGACCCTCGCAACCCGACTGTAGCTACGCTATCCCTTGATTGGATCATGAAAGTAAGACTTCTGTCTTCTTTCTCGAAGGAGCGCTGGAGCACAACCCTCACCGTACCAGTAACCACACTCAGTGAATTAATTAACCAATATGGTCAGCCATCATTCTGCAAAATTGACGTAGAGGGCTTTGAGTACGAAGTATTAAAAGGCATCAATCGGCCTTTGACCTGCTTGTCGTTTGAATATATACCAGCGGCAATAGAAACCGCGCTCGCATGCATCTCTCGTTTGTGTTACTTGGGAGAATATCGCTTCCAATGGTCAATTGGGGAAAATCCGTCTCTCTCCGGTGCGGGTTGGTTCTCGGGAGAGGATATGGCTGATTGGCTGCGATCGCTCTCCCCAGCAGATCCCTCAGGAGATATTTACGCTCGTCTTCAGGAAATGTAAGCGTGTCCGATATGGAATTTATACCTTTCATTCGCTACCTGGAAGCAAAAAAATATATTGATGATCGATCTTTAAACGCCAGAGTGTGGGGCGGTTTAGCAGAACATCTCAGCCAGCCAACGATTCCTCGTCCTGTGAAGGTGATTGAAGCAGGCGCTGGGATCGGAACAATGCTTGAAAGAATGCTTGAGACTCAGCTTCTACAAGAAGCTGATTATACCGGTCTCGATATTGATCTAAATAATATTGCCCATGCCTACAATTGTTTGCCAGTTTGGTCAGGAGAGTGTGGTTTCAAGATTGAGCAACTTGCTGAGGGTATCCATCTCCTGGAAAAAGGAAGCCAAAGGGTTGAGGCTGGATTCAAGCATGGCGATATCCTAACTTTTGCAACCATGCCTCAGAACAGGTC
The DNA here is from genome assembly GCA_046485135.1 of Anaerolineales bacterium. GTDB lineage: Bacteria > Chloroflexota > Anaerolineae > Anaerolineales > UBA4823 > CAZAQS01. Next base: position 52,909 of record JAWOHN010000140.1, read on the forward strand.
GGCTTACGATCTGCTAGTTGCCAACGCATTTTTAGATCTGACCGACATCCCCACGGCTTTGCCGCGCCTGTTTAGCCTGCTCAAGAGGGAGGGGCTGTTTTACTTCAGTATTAACTTTGACGGCGTAACCATCCTGGAACCGGTAATCGATCCAAAATTCGACCAATTGGTCCTTGATTTGTACCACCACACAATGGACGAACGTATTACCAACAACCTGCCATCCGGGGACAGCCAATCTGGGCGGCATCTTTTCGCGTATATTCGACAGGCGGGTGGGCAAATCCTGGCTGCGGGGGCATCCGATTGGGTTGTATTTCCAGGAGTAAACGGGTATCCAGACCGAGATGCCGACTTCCTGCATTTTATCATTCACACAATCCATGCTTCCTTGCAAAGTAATGCGTTGCTTAATCAGAAAGACCTGGAACAATGGATACATACCCGCCATGCTCAGATCAGGCGCTCAGAATTGGTTTATATCGCTCACCAGATAGATATCCTTGGTAAAATGAGTAATCAATTGATCTAACTAGGACTTACACACTATGAAGAAAAAGGGTTGGGAATTGTGGTGTTGAAATTTATTTTACGGACATATGGCTTATTGATTTTGATTGCGGGCATAATTGTCTTTTTGGATCAATGGACAAAAGCCTGGGTACGCAGGAATATCCCCTTTGGGGAAATTTGGGCTCCGATTTCTGGCCTGGAGGAGTACGCCCGGATCGTCCACTGGAGAAATACCGGCGCAGCCTTTGGCATGTTTCAGGATCTAAGCATCGTCTTCACAGTGCTTGCGATTGTGGTTTCTGTTGCGATCATTTATTACTATCCACGTATCCCTAGTGGAGACTGGCCTCTCAGATTGGCTTTAGGACTTCAACTTGGTGGAGCGATCGGCAACTTAATCGACCGATTGTTGTTTTCCGGACACGTTACGGATTTTATCTCCGTGCTCAATTTTGCCGTTTTTAACATCGCCGACGCGTGCATATCGCTGGGCGTAGCAGTGCTAGTCATCGGGGTTTGGATCAATGACCGCCAAAAACCGCCGGATACCGATCTAGAAATGTTGGACGAAATAGATAACCGGCTGGCAGATTCAACCAAGGACGATTCTCAGGAGAATCCAAAAATTAAGCAAAAGGGCCTATCTGAGGAATATTGGGGTGACTGAGGACCGAATTCTCCTGGAATACAACGAGCAAGGCGGAAACCGGCTGGATAGGTTCCTGGTGGAACGGCTACCAGCCTTTTCACGCTCACGCTTACAGCAGTTAATTCGTGACGGATCTGTGATGGTGAATGGAAAACCTGCCAAGAAGGCCGGTCAAATCCTGGAAAGACCAACAACGGTATCAGTCTGTCTCCCAGCGCCAGAGTCAGCCGCACTTATCCCAGAAGAGATACCCCTAGACCTTGTATTTGAAGATAAAAATCTGATCGTGATCAATAAGCCGGCGGGTATGGTTGTTCACCCTGCAGCAGGGCACGCCAGCGGTACACTGGTGCAGGCCGCTTTAGCACACTCGCCAGAGCTGAGTGTGCTGCAAGACAACCAGCGCCCGGGTATCGTACATCGTCTGGATAAAAACACCTCTGGATTGATCATCATTGCCAAGAACGCCCCGGCACAGCGCTGGTTGCAGGATCAATTCCGCGCCCGCAGGGTTGAGAAAATTTATGTGGCTCTGGTCGATGGGCACCCACCCACTCCCGAGGGACGAATTGAGACTCCTATCGGTCGTAGCCCCACCTCTCGCAAGAGGATGGCCGTTGTTGTTCCCCAAAAAGGGCGCTCTGCCATAACCGAATATCGCACCCTGGAAAAATTCTCCCAGCACAGCTACCTGGAAGTACGCCCGATCACAGGCAGAATGCACCAGATCCGTATCCATCTCGATTTTATTGGTTGCCCGGTGGTCGGTGACACCATTTACGGATTGCGAAAGCCCAGTATACCGATCAAGCGTCACTTCCTTCATGCTGCCCGCTTGTCGATAACCCTGCCAGGAGAAATCCAACCACGTACTTTCGAAGCGGACCTACCTGAAGAGCTCACTCAGTTGCTAGAAGATCTTAAACAAAATCAATAAGAGGACCAGCCATGGAATTAGTAGACCTACGTTCTGACACCGTGACCCAACCAACTTCAAACATGCGCCGGGCTATGGCCCAGGCAGATGTAGGAGATGATGTTTACGGGGAAGACCCCAACATCAATCGCTTACAAGAATTGTCAGCCGCTTTATTTGAAAAAGAAGCCGCGTTGTTTTTGGCTTCCGGTACAATGGGCAATCTGGCAGCCGTTCTGGCTCACTGCGGTCGGGGCGATGAGGTAATCCTTGGCAGTAAATCCCACACCTTTCTATATGAGGCTGGCGGGATTTCTGCTTTGGGTGGCGTGCATTCCTGTCAGCTTCCCAACCAGGCAGATGGCACCATCAACGTTGAGGATATCCTGAGCGCAATTCGCCCGGATGACCCCCACCAGCCAGTTTCGCGCTTGATCTGCCTGGAAAACACTCATAATCGCTGTGGGGGGATATCGCTGTCTGCCGAGTATACCGCTGAGATTGGCCAACTGGCCCAGCAACATAACTTGCGCTTGCATATCGATGGAGCCCGGATTTTCAACGCTGCTGTCGATCAGGGGGTAAGTGCAGCAGAACTAGCAGCCCCAGCCGATTCGATCACGTTTTGTTTAAGCAAGGGTTTGAGCGCGCCGGTAGGATCCGTTTTATGTGGTTCCAGAGAGTTCATTGAGCGGGCTCACCGAATTCGAAAGCAGCTGGGTGGTGGGATGCGCCAGGCCGGCATCCTGGCAGCCGCGGGAATTGTTGCGTTAGAAACAATGACCCAACGCCTGGAAGAAGACCACCAACATGCCCAGCTACTGGCGCAGGGTTTATCCAATATTGCAGGATTGGTATTAGATCCAAACACACCACAAACCAACATGGTCTTCCTTTCACTAGCCGAAGGAGTCCCTTTTAGCGCAGACGAGGTTGCTACCGAACTGGCCAAAAAAATGATCCGTGTTGGGGTCACCGGCTCCCGCCGATTCCGCCTGGTTACCCATTATTGGATTAATGAGCTGGGAATTCAACGCGCCATTGAAGCATTTAAGAGTCTGCTTGGGTAATGGGCACATAAAAACCGTGATGCTGGAATATGGTAAATTTAAAATGTTTCTTACGGCTCTGCCACAAGAAATATTTAACATTCCACATTCTCCTCATGTTGCCGAACTCACGCTAAAAAGGTCACCATGATATAATATTTGATAATCCCCTATAGGGAATTTATTCACGATTTCATTTAGCTCTGGAATTCCAATGGAACATAGGATTCCTTCGGATGAGCGAGGAGACAGGTTGCATGCAAGCAGAGATTAACACCTTTTTAGACAGCCTGGAATCCGAAACAACCTATTCTCACAGCACACGCATGGCCTACGGCACCGACCTGCGGCTTTTTTTTAACCACTTGCAAAACTCCCTGCAACGCACGCCAACATTAGCCGACTTCAATGCCAACCATGTTGCCGATTTTTTGGAAGCCGAACGCCGAGATGGCATGCGTCTGAGTACTTTACTCCGGCGAAGGGCAACCTTGCATGGCTTTGACCGGTACCTGCGGCTGGAGGGGTATACCAAAAAAAGGTTGCTCACACCCGAACTGCAACTGATCGACAAATCCGATTTTGTTCCCAAAGAGCAAACCAAATATTTATCCACAGATGATATTTCCAGGCTTTGGGAAGTTTTATCTGTCTCAAATAAACCGCTTGGTATCCGCGACCACGCCATCCTGGCGATGCTCCTAGAAACTGGCCTGTCGGTTAGTGATCTGGTTTCGCTCAACCTGTCCGACCTGGACCTGGGAACAGGTTGTTTCCATCTGGTATCTGATACCGGTCAAGATTTCTGGCTCTCGCTCGGAAATTCTCGAGAACCGTTATCGGTTTTTATCGAAAAAGCGCGGCCGGATTTAAATCCCGCTCCAGGTGAGCCAGCTTTGTTTATCAGCCAAAATGGGATCCGCATGAGCCGGCAGAGCATTTGGCAAGTCCTGCACAACTCAGGTAAGTCAGCTGGACTTTCTATCAGACTTTGTCCCCGCGTCATCCGCCATACTGCAACGATTAACCTGGTTCGTTCAGGAAGACCCCTATCTGAGATCCAACTATTTCTCGGCCATACGAACCATTTATCAACCAATGCATTGTTACACCGCTTAGAAACCCAAAAACCCTTGGAAAACTCGAACTTGTCGAAAGAATTGTGACAAAATAATGAGTGAATATATTGACATCCAAAAAATTGATGAAATTGCAGATTTTATCCGTGAGCGGATGCCGGTTCACCCAAAGATCGGCATGATCCTGGGTTCTGGTCTTGGTTCTCTGGCAGAGGATGTGGAGAACAAGAGCAGTATCCGTTACCCCGAGATACCTTCATGGCCTGTCTCGACAGTAATAGGACACTCAGGTAGGTTGGTGATCGGCCAACTCGAAGGTCAGAATGTGTTTGTGATGCAAGGCCGGGTGCATTACTACGAAGGCTACTCGATGGCGCAGGTGACGCTACCGGTACGAGTCATGCAACGATTGGGAATACAAATCCTGATCATTACCAATGCAGCAGGCGGGGTCAATCCGGATTATGAACCTGGTGACCTGATGTTGATCACGGATCATTTGAACTTAATTGGCATGGCAGGCCTATCCCCATTGCGTGGCCCAAATCTGGATGAAATCGGTGCACGCTTCCCAGATATGAGCCAGGCTTACGACCGGGATTTAGGTGATTATGCCCGCCAGATTGCAAAAAATAGTGGTATTACTTTACACGAAGGCGTTTACGCTGGATTGGCTGGCCCTTCATTTGAAACCCCGGCAGACCTGCGCTTCTTAAAAGCAGCAGGGGTTGATGCAGTCGGCATGTCCACGGTCCCTGAGGTCATCGCTGCCAGACATGGGAATCAGAGAGTCCTGGGAATCTCTGGCATTAGCAACAAAGCCAACTTGGACGGGAATACCGTCACCACCCATGAGGAGGTGCTGGAAGCCGGAACAATCATGGTACCGAAGCTCTTGACGATTATAAGAGGCACACTTAATCTTATTTAGAAGCCGGTATTTGGGCAAAGCAGCTGGTTGGTCAAAATTCTAACAGGAGAAAGTTTGGCTCTATGGGAGACAACTTATGTCAATCCTAAAGGACCAAAAATCATCCTAATCATTGACATTACTTATGGAAGAAGCTCTCCGATTTTTCAAGACCTATGAAGCCATTATTTATCTAGGGTTAGGGGGGCTGGCAATTTGGGAAATTCGAAAATTTATTTTGGCTTGGGAAGAAGTCCGTGGCGCTGCATTTGGATTGGAAAGAGAAAGCGCCCAAGGAAGACTGAATAAATCAGCCATAATGTTGGTATTGATCATGATGATGGCAAGTTTGGAATTTACAATTGTCTCTTTTGTGGTACCCGCGGTTCCTGAAGCTACTCCTCTCCTCACCCCCACAATCGACCTGCTGGCAACGCCGTCGATTACACTTCCAGCTTCTGCCCCCGAAACTGAAGAGCAGTTGGCTTCCACCACCCAAATACCGCCCGCATCCCTCCTAGATGAAGACAGCGGTTGTATCCCTGACCAGGTGATGATTACCGAACCTGCCAATGGTGAGACAGTCAGTGGCAGGATCACTCTGGTCGGCACAGCCAATGTCCCCAATTTTGGTTTCTATAAGTATGAAGTTACTCGCCCAGGTGAAGCCATCTGGCTTCCAATCCAGGCAGGCAGAGAAATGAAAGTGGATGAGCCATTGGGTGAATGGGATACCGAGGTCCTTCCTCAAGGCGCCTACCTCCTACGGCTGGTTGTCAGTGACAACCAGGGTAATGATGTAGCTACTTGTGTTATCCAGATAAATGTTACCCCACCAAACAGTGGTGGATAAGCAGAGAGCTGCCATCCCGATGAAAAAAACTAACCTTACCCGCACAACGGAAGAGTAATCAAATCGAAACGGTATTGGAGAACGAATGCCAGAAATTCAAATCAGGCCCGCAATTGCAACGGATATTCCCAACCTCATCTCTATTGACCATCATTACACCAGTGAGTATGCCTGGCAAATGGATCTTGTTCTTGAAGAGACCCAAATGGCGGTTAATTTCCGCCAGATACATTTACCACGATCTGTAAAGGTTGAATATCCGCGCGCTCCGCAATCATTATTGGTCGATTGGAATAAACGCTCAGGATTATTGATTGCAATCCATGAGGAAGAGGCGGTCGGTTACATCAGCCTTATGCTGAACATTGCGCCCGCCACAACCTGGATCACTGACCTGGCGGTAATCCGGCGCTTGCGACGCCAGGGGATTGCCAGCGCTCTGGTACTGGCGGGACAAGACTGGGCACGTCAACATAAGACTTACCGGATCGTTATGGAAATGCAACCCAAAAATTATCCGGCATATAGCCTTGCTCAAAAGCTGGGCTTTACTTTCTGCGGTTATAACGACCAATATTACGCGAACCATGATATCACCTTGTTTTTTGCCAAATCCTTAGGCTAAATTCACCAGCGGATTGCACCATTGGTAAGTACAATGGCAAAAACGTGTGGCTCATTTGTAAGAAACCTTTGAATTAACGGTATGATCAATATTGTCCTCAACAGCTTCTTAATCCTAAACCAACTCCTGACAGCGGGAATTGCAATAACTGCATTTTCCTTGCTGATCTACGCCTTTACATTTAATCTTCGGGATCGGGTTGCTCGATCTTTTGCGATCATCTTGATTTGCGTGGTAATTGTCTTCGTCGGAGACACCATTGCAACCATTGCAGCGACTCCCACCGAAATGGCTTTCTGGCTCAGACTCCAATGGGTTGGGATCATCTTTTTACCATCGGCCTACTTACAATTTTCTGATGCTCTTCTAGCCACAACTGGGCGTCCTTCTCGTGGACGGCGCAGGTTCCTGGTGCGGATTACGTACCTGATCTCCCTGAGCTTCCTAGTTGCACTGGTGTATTCAGCCCTGGTTGGCCCTCTAGTGCAAAACATCGACCCAGCCCCTCATTTAGAACGTACAGCTCTGACATGGATCTTCACGGGCTATTATGGGGCGATTATGGTCCTGGCCTGGATCAACTTCTACCGCTCTCACCAGCGCACCGTCACCAGTTCCAGTCGCCGTAGAATGCAATATTTACTGGCTGGGTCTTTAGCGCCGGCCTTAGGCTCTTATCCATATCTCCTGTTTGGATCATCCCTGGCAATCCAACACCCGATCATCTTCTGGATACTTGCCACCGTCAGCAATATCCTGGTTTATTTCTTACTGGTGCTTATGGCTTACTCAGTAGCCTTCTTTGGTGTTCCCTGGCCTGATCGGGTAGTTAAAAGACGGCTGTTTAAGTGGCTGATGCGCGGACCCGTTACTGCCGTGCTGGTTTTAGCGCTTACCGTTATCGTGCGCGAAACAGGACAATTCTTTGGGTGGAACTACGCGCCTGTCGTCCCTATTGGAATGGTCGCAGGAATATTGATTTTCCAACATTTGATTACCCTGGTTGCGCCTCTATGGGAACGCTGGCTTTTCCATGGCGGAGACCAAGAGAACATCTATCTGCTCCAAACTTTGGAAGAGCGCCTATTAACATCTGGAGACCTGCGCCAATTCTTAGAATCCGTCCTGGCTGCTATGTGCGACAGCTTACAGGTCACGCGTGCTTTTGCAGTGGTTCTCAACCCCAACGGCATAGAAATGATCGTTTCGATAGGAAGTGAAGACTTTTCTGAGGAAGAACTCCCTGAAGAGCTCTTGCAGGTGGTAAACCAAAATGGCAGCGATCAAGGACTTTTCGCCTGGGGTAATTATTGGTTGGTGCCCTTGTTTGATGAGCAGCCGGATAAAAACCATCTTCTAGGCCTGATCGGAGTCTTGCGTTCTGAGAATCAAGTCTTAGACAAAGAGCGTAATGAGGCTCTCCTGCTCTTATCTGAGCGAGCTACGCTGGCCCTGGAGGACCGGCACAAACAACAGCAGGTCTTCTCTTCTTTGCAAACCCTTACACCGCAGATGGATATGGTGCAGCGTTTGAGAGCTGCAGCACGATATGATGGAAGCCCTCTACTCACTGTCCCTCAAGAAACCTTGGAATATAAGACCCTGTCTCGTTGGGTTAAAGACGCTTTGGGGCATTACTGGGGTGGTCCAAAGCTAACTCAAAGTCCCTTGCTTAATCTCCATATCGTTCAGAAAGCCATGGAGGATCATGAGAGAAATCCAGCCAATGCCTTGAGGGATATACTCACCAAAGCCATCGAAAAAACTCGACCAGATGGTGAACGCCGTTTTACCGGTGAATGGCTTCTCTATAACATTCTTGAGATGAAATTTATGGAAGGCCGAAAAGTCCGTGACATAGCCAGGCGCCTGGCTATGTCAGAAGCAGATCTGTACCGGAAGCAGCGCGTGGCAATTGAAACTGTCGCTGCTGCAATTCTTGAAATGGAACAAACAGCCAGAGAGGAGGAAAATGAAAAATTTGTCGTTGAGTTAGACTACCAATCGGAAATCAGGACGTAATCAGTGCAATAAGAGGTGGGCTTAAAGGTGAATAAATACAATCAAATGCATTATGAGGAGGAGCCAATACCATTGGACGAATCATGGTGGACGGCGGTATTGGCAGAAGAGGAAGAACAAGGCAACAGCTTTTCAACCCGAATTCAACCTGTAACAGAAAATAAACCCTTGCCAAATCATTCCCCATCCCGACCAGCGCATGTAGATTGGGAGCGAGCACACAACATCTACACCAACGATGAAACTGTTAACCTGCAGGTCTTTGGATACAATCGGGGTGGCCTGCTCGTAGAAGGGGATGGGTTGCAAGGCTTTGTGCCTTTATCACACCTGATCGGTTTAGCCGGGGAGAAATCTGATTTAGACCAGGGCGATCCCAGAATCGGTCATTTGTTATCCTCTTATGTTGGCCGGATCTTGAGGCTCAAGGTTATCGAGTGTGAGCCGGAACGGGGCAGGGTTGTTCTCTCAGAGCGGGCTGCGTTAGCAGAACCAGGTCGCCGCAACCAGTTGCTGGATGATTTAAAAACCGGCGATCATGTTTACGGCATTGTTACAAATATCACCGATTTCGGTGTGTTTGTCGATCTGGGCGGGGTGGAGGGATTGATCCATGTTTCGGAGCTTTCCTGGGGCAGAGTACGCCATCCTTCGGATGCTGCCAGTCTGGGAGAGAATGTTGAAGCCTATGTAATCCAGGTTGATAAAGACCGTTCTCGGGTTGCGCTCAGCTTAAAACGCCTGCGCCAAAATCCGTGGGATACCGCTGAGGCCCGCTATCAGACTGACATGGTCATTGATGTAGTCATTACCAGTGTTGTTCCATTTGGAGCATTTGCTTGTTTGGAAGAAGGATTAGATGGCTTGATCCATATCTCTGAGATGAGTAAAAGCGGAGAGAAAATTAATCCTCGCGACATCATGACCGAAGGACAAAAACTGCAAGTGCGGGTTCTTCAGGTTGATGCATCCCGCCAGCGGCTGGGCTTAAGCCTGGATTTAGAGGAGACGTGATAAGCGGCGTCTTAATACGCACCTGACCAGGTGCAGATTGAGAAGATCACATTCATAATGTAAAGCAATCCTGGTGGATCATGCCATGAAAGCTCGTTGGGCAGTCCCATTTGGAGTCCTTTGTGGTTTTCTAGCAGCAGGGCTATTGTTCTTAGCCGGCAGCCCTCCGCGTGGGGAACCAATCCAGCTTCTTCCGCCTCCTACGCCGCTGCCGCTTCAGGTTTATGTTGTTGGTGCAGTTGTTCAACCGGGTCTTCAAGCCCTTCCACCCGGCAGCCGGGTCCAGGATGCCATAATATCAGCCGGCGGATTGCTCCCAGAAGCAAATACAACAGTGTTAAACCTGGCTGCCTATGTGGCAGACGGAGAACGGATCTATGTCCCCCTATCTAATCTGACAGAAGAAAGAGCCTTATCAATCGAGCCATTCCAAACAACAGAATATGGCCTGATAAATATTAACCACGCCTCTCAGGTGGAATTGGAAAGTTTGCCTGGAATAGGTCCAGTGACCGCGCAAAATATTATCGCCTACCGGAACATAAATGGCGGATTTGCCTCAATTGAGGCGATCATGGATGTCCCGGGAATTGGTCCGAAAACTTTCGAGGAGATCCAGAATTTAATTTGTGTTGAAGATTGAATCGTCTTCACCCAGCAATTAGATCTATCCACGATAGATCAAGGTATGCTTATAGCTTGGGCAGAACAATCGATTGTTGGTACTGGTATTTACCTTTTTTATCCGCGTAAGATATTTCGCATTCCTCGTCGGCTTCAAAGAATAGAACCTGGGCAATCCCCTCATTGGAATATATTTTGGCTGGCAATGGGGTAGTGTTTGAAATTTCTAAAGTAACAAACCCTTCCCATTCCGGCTCAAAGGGCGTTACGTTCACAATGATCCCACAACGCGCATAGGTGCTTTTTCCCAGACAAATTGTCAACACTTTCCTAGGAATGCGGAAATACTCGATCGTTCTTGCCAGTGCAAACGAGTTCGGGGGAATAATACACAGGTCGCCTTTATAATCAACCATCGAGCGCGGGTCAAAATTTTTCGGGTCAACCACTGCAGAATAAACATTGGTGAAGATCTTAAACTCATCGAACACCCGGATATCATATCCATAGGAGGAAACACCATAAGAAATGACGCCATTGCGAACCTGGCTTTCTGCAAAGGGCTCAATCATGCGGTGCTCGCGAACCATCTTCCGAATCCAATGATCAGGTTTCAATCCCATTATCTACTCCTCGCTTATAAGTATAGTAGGCACGCAGTTCAGCCAGCGATTGTTGGAAATTTGTGCGTACCAATTCCCGAAACATCTTCTGCGAAGTGCGTAAGTCGAAAGTTAATTAATCCGTGATCGTGTTTACCAGCCGCTGGCAGCGAAAATGATCTGCAAGAACTGCTCTCTCTCTTCTGCTGTCATTGGCCGCGGACGGGCCCAATCCACAAATTTAATCGGAACCAGTTCTGTAGCGATATAACGACCGTCATAAAACACATGCCGGTCGATAAAAGCATCGTCACAGGCTCGATCTGGGCAATAACCAAACTGATCGAAAAACAGGTTACCCAGTCCATAATGTAAAAATGAATCCCCGGTTATTTCCATCCCATGCGGTTGGTGGGCCTGGCTACCGCTGACAATAACTGCTCCGGCTTCTGCCATACCTCGAAAATCCACCTGCATATTGGGCTGAGGCAGGTAAGTATAATATTCAAAATGCTGGAAAGTTGCAATCGGTAAGTACCCTTCTGCGCGCAGATGAGAAATCTCTGCATGCATGCTCTCAAAATCGCAAGAGACCGCTCCAGGGTTGTCAGCTCGTGCTGTTGCATACCACCCCCCCTTCCCATTGCAACCGATAAAGGCCAGGCGGTTCCCGTTATGCTCTAAAATGACCGGACGACTTCCCTCATCCCAATCGATGCCACCACCATAGTAAGGCAACCCATGTTCCCGGTAGAGGTCGAGCGTATATAGCATCGCCTCTGAGCCCCAATCCGCGAAATGATCGCCGGTCAATTCGATAATATCCGTACCAATATCAATCAGTAGCTCCATATACTTCGGATCGCTGCAAAAAACCAAGCCTTCCTGGAAACAGCTTGGGAAGGGACAGCCTTGTACAAATGGTATTTCATTGCTGATATGGGTGATATCGGCATCCCGCAACAATTCGCGCACATCCTGACCTGGATAAGTAATTCCGCGTTGCTCCATGTAGAAGGCCGTGCAACGAACCAAGGCTGTCACACCGGTCATTGCCAGGGTTGTCATTTTACCCTCAACACGGTTACTTTTGGGAATGTCTGGAGACAAGTTTAATATTTCAGTGGTAAGGGTTGTGCCCGCTTCGAAAACTGAATTTATTGAAAATGAGACCACCAGTGGGTAAGAGTCCGGGTCAAATCCTTTGCGGATGGGAGAAGCGCCGTCAACTTCGAGGACTTTCCAGCGCGGTTCTATGTCTTCAAACGGGATGATCCCCCAAGACGGACGGCTATCCCAGGCGTACGCGACCAGGTCGTCAGCAGGGAGAAATTTTACTGCATTTGCGGCGCTCGGCCCCCAAGCAGCTTCAAAGACCGCGTACGTCTGAGGGTCCATCAGGAGCGGAGCGTCCGGGAAACTGCTCGATGATGCTCCTTGCCAAACTCCTCTAAGCTCACTGAAAGAAACCCCTTCAGGGATGGTCGGAAAAGGAGCAACCAGGGCATATATCCAGCGACTAACAGGGTTTTGCTGCCCCACTTCGAAATATAAGAGCGCCTCATTGCGATCAGAGGAAAACTGGTAACCGGCGGGTAATACCAGCGCCTGCTGGATTGCTTCTGGGAGATAGTTCGCCAGATATATTCCAGGCGTCCTAAGCGGAACTTCCGGTTGGACCAGTACTGGAGCGGCTTGGGTTTCGAGTACCGGATCAGGTAATGGCTGCGATTCGATCCTGAATGGCTGGCTCGGTGATATGGGTAGATCTGTTGGAGAAGAAGGTTGGAAAGGCGTACGCGAGGGGGTAACCTGAGTAAAAGGGGCGCGATCATTCTCACCCTGCCCGGAGGATAAAAGGGACCTGCCCGCGCCACATGCACTTACCAGGAGTCCTGTCAAAATAAGGATCACATAACAGGACCACTGGCGTGGATTAACTTTCATTCGAGGGCCAGGCCTCCCCGTTCTTTGAGCTCAAGCTCAATTTTTTCAATCAATCTGGCAGCCTGCAGATCAAGGTCTCTTAGTTCGTTCAGTAAACGCGCAGCTTCTTGGTTGGTAGCCAGCGATTTCGCGTTAATCCTGACATTCAAACCCGCCCCGCGCAAAGCTGCCACCGCCAGGTTTGCACCCGCGCCGCCATCGCTAATGGCATTCAAATTGCCAGCCGATATCACTTGGGAGGCCAATTCTAGCACCCGCACAGCTTTCTGGGCCACACCAAATGGTTCCAGGGTGGCCTGCAAGGTGGCTTCTTCAATGGCCTGAAGGCGAGCTTCCTGTTCTGCTGGTGTGTCTTTGGGCAACTTAAATGCTTCCATCACAGCTTCAAAGGCGGCCGAATCTCGTTTGACGGCTGTGGTTAATTCTGCTCGGAGAGCCTCTGCCTCATCCAATATTGCCTGCATTTGTCCTTCTACCTGTACGTATTTTTTCTTACCGATCGTCAGCCGGGCTACCATAGAAACCAAAGCCGCTGCTAATGCGCCTGCATGTGCAGCAGCTGAACCTCCACCTGGTGCAGCTGTCCCGGATGCCAGCGCATCTAGAAAGTCAACAGAAGCCTGTCCCGTTGTGAGCGAGGCATCCGTTGGAGCAATTCGATCTTCAGTTGGCCCATCTTCTCCCTGAATTTGAGCAGCCGATAAGCGTTTTTCCAGAATCTGTGAATCATCAAACTGATCCATCTGCATATACCACCGAGCTGCATTAACCAAGGCATCCTGAGGGATAAGTCCAACCAGCTCCGTATGGTGTATTCCCACACCATAACGACCGGCCTCACGCCGGATCATTTCCACCACCCGACCTACCGGTGTGGCCCTAAAATTGGTCAGATTCATCGAAACCTGAGCTCGACCTTCAACCAGCAATCCCAGGCCCTTCACATACCGCAAGCCGCCGCTGGAGTGACGCACTGCCTTGGCAATCGCTTTGGCGATGGAGACATCCTCCGTTGTGAGATACACATTGAATGCAATCAATGGCTGCCGGGCTCCGATCACAACCGCTCCAGCTTTGCCTACTTTGGCTGGACCAAAGTCAGGTTCACGTTCGGGAAGAATGCCAATTTCTTTTTTTAGTGTCTCGTATTGGCCGCGGCGAATGTTTTCCAGGTTCTGGCGCTCCGGGCGAGAGGCTGCTTGCTCGTACAAGTAAACCGGGATTTCCAACTCACCGGCAACCCGTTGACCGACCCTGCGGGCCATCTGCACACATTCCTCCATACTGATTTCCGAAATTGGAACAAAAGGGACCACGTCCGTGGCGCCAATGCGTGGATGTTCACCAGTGTGTTGCTCCAAATTGATCAACTCAGCTGCCTTGGCGATGCACCGAAAAGCCGCTTCTTCAACTGCCTCAGGAGTTCCGGCAAAGGTAATCACCGTCCGGTTATGATCCAAATCAGAGTGACGGTCAAGAACTTTTACCCCCTGGACACCCTGGATGGCTGCCTGAATCTGTTCAACAACCTCGGACCGGCGGGCCTCGGAGAAGTTTGGAATACATTCGACGATTTGATTGGGCATGCTTACCTCAAAACAATAGGATGCGATAATTATACTCTGGGTCTCTTGTTCCCGCGGCAGGCCTGTGAGCTAGACAAACCAGCTGGCAGCCACTTTTGGTTGACTCACATTTTTGTTAAGTGTAGAATGGACCTCAACATGGTTGCTTCTAAATCATCTGAGCGGTGGATATTTATCCTGTTTGCATTTATATCTCTTTTGGTTGCACAACTGGCTTGCGCCCGAGCGGCTGGACCAGCGTCTGCTCCTTGGAGCGTTTCCAGGGATTCACAGGTTGAAAATTTCACTAACCCCACTCAATCGCACCAACAGACCACATCTCGCAACCCAGGCGATCCGATTTTAACACCCACACCAGACCAACCCCGCTTACTCCCCACCTTGCGCACAGAATCCGAGCAATACACGATTAAAGCCGGGGATACCCTGGGAACCATTGCGCAGGCCTACAGCACCAGCCTGGATAGATTAATTGAAGCCAATGACCTGACCAATCCAGATATCCTTTCCATCGGTCAGATGTTGACCATCCCTCCACCTACGCCAGGCCCTCCGGGACCAGATTTCAAAATCATTCCAGATTCCGAGCTGGTCTACGGACCAGGCAGCATTGACTTTGACATTGGTGCGTTTGTGCTCGAGCAAGGCGGTTACCTGGCTTCTTATCAAGAAGAAGTCGATAACCAGCTGCTCTCTGGGGCAGCCATCATCGAACGCGTCTCGCAGGAATACTCGGTTAACCAACGCTTGCTCCTGGCTCTGCTTGAATACCAAAGCGGTTGGGTCACGAAGCCAGACCCCAACGAGAAAACCTTGGATTACCCTGCTGGCCTGATCAATGATTGGCGTAAAGGGCTGTATTTACAGATGGCTTGGTCTGCAAATAACCTCAACCGGGGCTATTACCTGTGGCGGGTAAATGGAATTGGCGCATGGGTCACATTTACAGGGGAAATTGTACCAATCTCGCCAACAATCAATGCCGGAACAGCGGGCGTCCAACATCTGTTTGCCCAATTATACGATTACACTCAATGGGAAAATGCGGTCACAGAGAGTGGTCTGTTTAATATCTACAACAACCTGTTCGGTTATCCCTTTGACCGGGCGGTAGAACCGCTCATACCAGCAGTTCTAACGCAGCCAGGCCTGCAATTACCCTTTGAAGAGGGTGTGGAATGGGCTTATACCGGAGGGCCGCATGGCGGTTGGGGCTCAGGGTCTGCCTGGGCGGCCCTAGACTTTGCCCCATCGCGAGATGCATTGGGTTGTGTGCAAAGTGACGATTGGGTCGTAGCGGTTGCAGATGGCGTGGTGGCGCGTTCAGGGGGTGGGGCAGTCGTTCAGGATTTGCATGGGGACGGTTTCGAACAAACGGGTTGGACCATCCTTTACTTTCATATCGAAAGCCGCGACCGGATCGAATCCGGGACATTTTTGAAGGCCGGCGACAGGATCGGTCATCCATCCTGTGAAGGGGGCGTCTCCACCGGGACTCACGTCCACCTTGCCCGGCGCTATAATGGAGAATGGATTTCTGCAGATCAAAATATTCCCTTTGTTTTAGACGGTTGGGTTTCGCGCGGAGCTGGTTCCGAGTACGACGGGTATCTTCAACGCGACGGGCATTCCGTTGAAGCCTGGGCCGGCAGGTCTACAATCAATGTCATCCAACGCTAACCCCTATCACCAAACACATAAAGTTCAAACAAAGGGGGATAACCAGCCTGTGGATTTGGCTGACATAAGTCACCCACTCGCCAATTTGCTGCGGCATTCGTGCAAACCGGCTTTCCAACGGCGATTTACACCTCTCATCAGTGGCTTCGTTATCGCCCTGGTAACCCTTTCCTGTTCTCTGGGTGCGGTTGGCTCTGCAGATCCATTCTTTACCCCACCAGGGGGAGACAACAACCAGGTCCAGATACCGGAGCCGACAGCCATTCCAACAGAAATACCCTCCTTAGGTGGATCAGGTGTGGGAGCGCCAGGCCTGGCTGTCCCACCAATTACAGATGATCCTACCACGCCATTGGAAGTTGACGCCAACCAAGATCCAGATGTGCCTGCCGATATCGTCAATACACCGACTCCGGAGAGACCGCCGAGCGATTCGCCACCGATTTTATACTACACACAGGCCGGGGATAGCTTGCCTGTAGTGGCTGCTCGCTTCGACGTCCATACCCATGAGATAAGTTCGCCAGAGCCCATACCAGAAACGGCTTTCTTTCCCCCCGATCAACTCCTGATCATACCGCACCGTCTGGCCAACACCACTTCCGACCAGCGTCTGCTTCCCGATAGCGAAGTTGTTTACTCTCCCTCCGCGGTTGATTTTGATATAGATACTTTTGTTGCCGAAGCTGGTGGTTACTTGACATCTTACAAAGAATTCTTAAAATCCAGCGGCAACATCAGTGGAGCGGCTGTCATCTCCCGTGTTGCAATAGAAAACTCGATCAATCCTCGCTTGCTGCTGGCTATTCTGGAACATCAAAGCGGTTGGGTCTATGGTCAGCCTGCAACCCAGATGCAGCGCGATTATCCCATGGGATACATTTCCTTATCCCACAAAGGGCTGTTTGCCCAGCTCACTTGGGCTGTTCAGCAAATTTCTACCGGATACTATGGCTGGCGGGAGGGCATTTTGACCAGCCTCTCATTTTCAGACGGTGTCAGCGCGCGCATGGCCCCATCTCTCAATGCCGGTAGTGCGGCGTTGCAGTATTTATACTCCAAATTGAACAACACTCAAGGATGGATTGCTGCACTCGATGCGACAGAAGGTCTGCCTGCTCTGCACGAGCGCATGTTTGGGAACCCGTGGATTCGCGCTCAGAATGTGGAACCGCTTTACCCACCCGGATTGGTGCAACCGCCTTTGATCCTGCCCTTTGAGTACAATGTGATCTGGGGTTTCAGCGGGGGGCCTCATGGCGCATGGGATCAGGTAGGAGCACGTGCTGCGCTAGATTTCGCGCCGGGCAGCCTGGAGTCGGGATGCGTCAAGTCCAACGCCTGGGTGGTGGCTGCCGCTGCGGGGTTGGTTGTCCGCTCTGGCAACGGGTATCTGGTGCAAGACCTGGACGGTGACGGGCAAGAACAGACCGGTTGGGCAATCCTCTACCTCCATCTGGCCTCTCACCAGCGTATCCCCGTCGGAACGTGGGTAGAAGCGGGCGATAAACTTGGACATCCATCCTGTGAAGGTGGATTCTCAACCGGAACGCATATCCACATCGCCAGGAAATATAATGGGGAATGGATACCTGCGGATGGTCCCATCCCATTTAACCTGGATGGCTGGATAGCAAAAGCCGGGGAATTACCCTATGAAGGGTATTTGATCAAAGATGGCGAAACGATTCCAGCCAGTGTTTTTGGTGTTTACAGCAGCCGCATCATTCGCGTTCCCGAGAGCCCCTGAACCACCCTGTTAATCTCACAGAAATAAGGTATCATACGTGTTTAGAAAGCTTTTAATGCCGGGAACTTGAATGAATAACTATGATATCTGATCTTATCCATAAATCAGGATTATCCTTCCTGCTCATAATGTTAATTGCCAGTTTGTCATTGACAGCCTGCCAGGTTGAATTTGCATCAGCTTCTCTCTCTCAAACTACCAGCGATGAATCGCTTGAGGAACCTGTACAGGAGAGTTTCGCAGCGATTTCAACCCCATTTCCCACCCGGCCATCTTATGCTCCCGGAGAGCTGGTAGATTATATTGCTCAAACTGGGGATAATCTACCGGCGTTGGCAGTCCGCTTCAATTCAACAGTGATTGAAATCATGGAAGCCAACCCGATTATTCCGACAGACGCAACCACCATGCCACCCGGTCTGCCTATGCGTATCCCGATCTACTATGCTCCCTTTTGGGGCAACCCTTTTGCGATCCTTCCGGACAGTCAATTTATTAATGGACCAGCCCAGGTTGATTTCAACACTTCCGAATTCGTCGCCCAACAGCCTGGTTGGTTGCGAGATTACACCACCTATGCAACCGGCGCCAATCGGACTGGCGCCCAGGTGATTGACTTGATCGCCACCAACTACAGTATCAGTCCCCGTTTGCTGCTGGCCTTGCTAGAATTCCATAGCGGTGCGCTTTCTCGGCCAAGCCCTACATCTGAAGAGTTGTTGTATCCCCTGGGTTATACCAGCCGCAGAGAAGGCGGCCTGTACAACCAACTGGCCTGGACTGCAAACACGCTCAATAATGGCTATTACAACTGGCGGCAAGGCAAACTGACCACGCTCGAATTTTCCAATGGCCGCCTGGAAAGACCCGATCCATGGCTCAACGCAGCTACAGCTAGCTTACAGTATTACTTTTCCTTGATCCTTCCGCAAGATCAATATAACCTCGCCATCTCTCCAGATGGGCTATACCAGGTCTACACTACCTTATTTGGGGAACCTTGGGCAGCAGACCAGCCACATATCCCCGGCAGCCTGGTCCAACCAGAATTCCTGTTACCCTTCCAACCGAACCGCACATGGGCTCTAACTGGCGGGCCGCATACGGCCTGGGGTGAGGGAGAACCATTTGCCGCCCTTGATTTTGCTCCGCCGAGTGTTGCAGGCGGGTGTACTCCAACCAATGAGTGGGCAACTGCTGTAGCCGATGGGGTTGTTGCCCGGTCAGAAACGGGCATAATTGTCCTGGACTTGGATGGGGATGGTGATGAACGGACCGGCTGGGCAGTTTTTTATCTGCATGTTGCCACCGAGAACCGTATCCCTGCTGGCACGATGGTGTCCGCTGGCGACCCAATTGGTCACCCATCTTGTGAAGCGGGTCGTTCCACCGGCACACATATCCATATTGCCAGAAAATATAATGGAGAATGGATACCTTCGGAGGGTACACTGGCATTCAATCTAGAGGGTTGGGTGGCACACAATGGCTCCAGACCCTATTTGGGAACTTTAACTCGCCATTCCCGAACAGTTATAGCCAATGAGAACGCAGCCACCTCCAGCCATATCACTTCAGGCAGGTAGCCATATAACGGAGCGCTGCTAAAGCCATGACTGCGCCCCCATCACCCAGTTATATCATCGCCGGTCAGCTTCGCCGGGATTACGTGATTTTACCCTCCGGAAAAGCCCTCCTGGATGTCCCGGGAGGTAACCTGGTATATGCTGCGGCTGGTCTGACCCTGTGGGAACCCGAACCTCCACCCGCGCTGGTGGCTCGCGTGGGAGAAGATTACCCTCAAGGTTGGATCGATGACTTTGAACAGCACGGTTTTGATGTGCGTGGGATTCGGGTGTTGCCCGAAGCGGTTGACTTGCGTTCATTCTACGCTTATACGGACCGCAACGTACGCTTGGTGGATGACCCAGTTGCGCATTTCTCTCGCCTGGGGCTTACATTCCCAAATGCATTGCTGGGGTATCGACCCCCAAACTCGGCCTTGGACAGCCGCACACAGTTGAAGTCCACCTCGATCCGCCAGGGAGATATCATTGCTGATTATCTCGACGCTACCGCTGCACATATTTGCCCGGTCGATTACCTGACTCATACCTTGCTACCGGCTGTTCTGCGCCAGGCCGGTTTCACTACAATAACACTGGATCCATCCCCCGGATATATGAATCCCACTTATTGGGATGATATTCCGGCTTTGATCACCGGCTTAACTGCCTTCATAGCCGCAGAGGAGGAAATGCGCTCGCTCTTTCACGGTCACAGTGCGAATCTGTGGGAGATGGCAGAAACGCTGGCAGAATATGGATGTGAGTTCATTGTCATCAAGCGTGGTGAAGGAGGCCAGCTTCTCTACGATTCAGCCACCCACTCCCGTTGGGAAATCCCGGCTTATGCAGCCCGGGTGAATGACCTAACCGGAGCCGGCGATGCGTTTTGTGGAGGTTTCCTGGCTGGATATCGCCGGACCTATGACCCCGTCCAAGCCGTGCTGCATGGGAATATCTCTGCTTCGATCACCGTGGAAGGTTACGGCGTTTTTTACGCCTTGGACGCCCTGCCTGGGTTGGCACAAGCCAGATTAGACGCCTTGAGTCAGACAGTGCGTAAGGTCTAAGAATGGACGATTCCCTTATCCAGAAAGTGCTCAACCTGGCTGTGGAAATTCAGCAAATACCTGCCCCTACATTTGATGAAGCCAGGCGAGCAGCTTTTATCCGGGAACGTTTTGAGGCGGAGGGGTTGGGGGATGTCTCAGTTGATGAAGTTGGTAACGTATACGCCAGGCTGCCCGGCGGCGGAAAAGCTCCCCCACTGGTGATCTCTGCGCATATGGATACTGTTTTCCCGGCTGGAACCGATCTTTCGGTTGTGATTGGAGAGGGAAAGATCAGCGGTCCCGGTATCGGTGACAATGCGTTAGGGGTAGCTGGTCTGTTCGGATTATTATGGGGGTTGCAGAACAAAAAGGGAAATGGTCAAACAATGCAGTTTCCTGGTGACTTATGGCTGGTGGCTAATGTGGGTGAAGAGGGTCTGGGTAACCTTTGTGGCATGAAAGCCGTTGTTGACAGGTTTAAGGACCAGGTGCTGGGCTATGTGGTTTTGGAGGGCATGGCTTTTGGGCAGATTTACCACCAAGGACTAAACGTAAAACGCTACCAGATTACAGTACACACACCTGGAGGGCATTCATGGGTGGATTATGGCAAACCCTCTGCTGTGCATATCCTGGCAAACTTGATCACCCAACTCGAAAGCATCCCCCTGCCGCCAAAGCCACGCACAACCATGAACGTTGGTATGATCAGTGGAGGCACATCTGTCAATACCATCGCCGCCCAAGCCTCCCTGGAGCTTGATCTACGCTCTGAAGGAGCGCAAGCCTTGGCAGCTGTATCAAATAAAGTCGAAAAATTGGTGCAAGAAGCCAATCGAGAAGACGTCCGCGTTTTACTCGAGATCATCGGCGAACGACCTCCGGGAAAGATTTCCATCCGGCACCCCCTGGTGCGGCTGGCGGTACGCTGCTTGCAACAGCAAGGCCTGACCCCTCACTTTAATGCGGGCTCGACTGACGCCAATATCCCCCTCAGCCGTGGGCTGCCAGCTATCTGCCTGGGGCTAACTACAGGAAGCGGCGCCCACACCCTGGATGAACAAATTTACACAGATCAGCTCTCCAAAGGCGTGGACCAATTGGTGTGTCTGGTTATATCGCTCTTTCAAGCCTTTAACAGAGAATAGCCGGAAGTATTTTGGCAAACCCGGTTTACTGATTGCACTCTCCCATGCGTATTCTCACATCTACTGCATAGGCTCCCTGTCCTACGGCTAATACTCGCAGCGGGTTGATTTCCATTTCAATCAGACAAGGAAAATCTGCTGCAAGTTGCGCCAGGCGTTTAAGCACATCGAGAACCGCCTCTCGGTCAGCAGGGGGGATATTGCGATAGCCCTGTAATTTCCTTCCAGCCCAGGTGTTCTCCAATATTTGGATTGCTTCCCTGTTCTCCAAAGGCGCCAAAGCAAAATCAACATCCTGCAATCCCTCTACTTCAACACCCCCGGATCCAAACATGACCAGGGCTCCAAACTGAGGGTCTTGAACCGCCCCGACAATCACCTCCTGGCCGATCGAGATCATCTGCTGAACATACACACCCTGGATTACAGCATCAGGCCGGGCTGCTTTGGCATTTTCAACCACCATCGAGTAACCTTGCAGGACACTTTGATCATCCATCAAACCCAAGGCGATCCCACCCACATCCGATTTGTGCGGGATATCCGCAGAAGCAACTTTCAGCGCGACTGGGAAGCCGGTCTTGTGGCAGATCTGGATCGCCTGTTCAGGGGATTGGGCCAGCTCTATGGTGGGAACCGGAATGCCGTAAGCGATCATGATCCGCTGGACCGTTTCAGCCGGCAGGAAACCATTCCAACCAGACTGGATATACTGATCCAATATTGTCTGAACGGCATCCTGATCCATATCAATTGGCTTTTCAGTATCTGGCGGGGTTTCCACCTGCT
>JAWOHN010000199.1:0-7255 GCA_046485135.1 Anaerolineales bacterium
AGGTTAAGACTCAGGTTGGAGATGTGCGGGAAAGGGTGACCTGGATCGAAAGCCAGGGGGGTGAGGACAGGGAAAACCACCTCTTCGAAATAAGCAATCACAGTAGATTTTTGCCGCTCGGTCAGCTCACTGTAATCCAGAATGTGAATGCCGGTCTTGTTCAGGCTGGGTTGGATATCATCACGCAGGCAGTCGCGGGCGTCGGTCATAATCTTGAGAGCGATCTTGCGGATAGCAGCGAGCTGTCCTGCCGGGGTCATACCATCTGGCGGGAGGTCGAGGACGCCAAGATCGATCTGCTTCTTGAGGCCAGAAACGCGCACCATGAAGAACTCGTCCAGGTTAGAGCCAACAATGGAAAGGAACTTGACCCGCTCAAGCAGCGGATTTTTCTCATCCCAGGCTTCTTCCAGGACGCGTCTTTGGAACTCTAGCATGCTGAGTTCCCGGTTGACATACAAGCGCGGGTCGTTGAGGTCTAGTTCAGCGCCATCTTTGAACAAATCATCGACCCGGCTTTCAACTGTGGTGGGCATACAATGACCTCCTGGTGGATTTCATGCTACAGCTTTCTTATCCTTGTTCTTTTTCTTCTTCTTTTTCTTGCCAGTCCCGTCTCCTTTGCCGTCTTTGCCAGCTTTGCCCTGATCGGGAATCTGGTACGGATCGTAGTTCAACTCGGGGGTGAGCTTTTCTACCAGAGTTTGCAAGACTTTGACGCGAGCGTAGCCCTTGGAGTTGCCTTCTATGACCGTCCAGGGCGCGCTGACGGTGCTGGTTTTTAGCAACATTTCGTTGACCGCTTCTTCATACTGGGGCCATTTTTCGCGGTTGCGCCAGTCCTCATCGGTGAGTTTCCAGTTTTTTAATTTATTGACAGAGCGGGCTTCGAAGCGGGCCAGTTGTTCTTCGGGAGTGATATGGATCCAGAACTTGAACAGGATGACGCCGAAATCCACCAATTGCCGCTCGAACTGGTTAATCTCACGATAGGCGCGCTTCCATTCATCTTCGGTGCAAAAACCTTCGATGCGTTCGACCATGACGCGGCCATACCAACTGCGGTCAAAGATCGCAATTTGCCCTCCCTCGGGCAACCGGTTCCAAAAGCGCCACAGGTAGTGGTGGGTGGCCTCATCACCTTTAGGGGCTGCAATGGGATAGACCGCATAGCCGCGTGGGTCGATCTTTTCGGTCACCCGCCGGATGGCGCCGCCCTTCCCGGATGCGTCCCAGCCTTCAAAGAGCAAGATGACTGGGCGTTGCTGGACGTAGACCTGGTAGGCTAGCTGGTACAGTCCGACCTGGTATTTAACGAGGGATTGGGAATATTCTTCACCCTCTAAACTTACGGTCATATCAATCGTATCTAACATGTCTCACCCCATCCTAAGCCTGTGAAGAGGCAACAGCCGTCTGGTCGGTTTCCGGCTCGGAAGCCTGTTCTTGAATATCTTCTGAGGCATCGTCCTCTAACTCCTCTTGAATATCTTCTAAGGCATCGTCCTCTAACCTGGTTTGAATATCATCCGCTTTGCCGGTGGCATGTTCGGGCAGGTTTTCCGTGTTCAACCCTAACCGTTCCTCAAAGGCGCTGATCACTGTCTGGAAGATTTTGGCCTGGGTGAAACGTCGGTCAGTGGCTTCAACGATGGTCCAGGGCGCCCATTCGGAATCGGTGCGCTCGAACATCTCTTCGTAAGCCAGCTCCCATTCGGCGTATCTGCGGTGGTGCTCCCAATCTTCTGGCGCAACCTTCCAGGCAGTCAGGGGATCTTTGAGCAAGCGGTCAAAGCGCCGTTTTTGTTCCTGTTTGCTGATATGCAAGAAGAATTTGATAATCAGGTGACTGTCGTCTGCGATGGTATGCTCAAAATCCATGATATCTCGATAGCCGCGCCGCCAATCGGTCTCAGGGATCAAATTTTCCACTCGCTCGACCAGCACCCTGCCATACCAGGAGCGGTCGAAGATGGCAATTTCACCGCGCGCGGGCAGCTTGAGCCAAAAGCGCCATAGCCAGGGCCGCTTCTTCTCATAGGTGCGGGCCGCTCGTATTGGATAAAGTTTGAAGCCGCGCGGGTCAAGATGCTCGGTCAGAGCCCGGATGGAGGTGCCTTTACCAGCTGCGTCCCAACCTTCGAAAACAATCACAACCGGTACGCCGGCATCCCAAGAGGCTTTCTGCAGGTAATAGAGCCGTTCGCGGAGACCCGGCATGATGCGTTTAAATTCAGCTTTTTCCAGAGATTTGGTTAGATCGATTTTTTCTAGCATGGAGACTTTTGACCCCTTTCTTTGATTCTGCTGCCAAGCCGGATGCTATGAGGGTGGTAGGTTTGGGTGAGATCGCCAGTTGATGCTTAACAGATGACTTATTAAACCACACTTCAATGAAATATGGGCCGGACTCGATGAATGGGGTATGCTAAAAAGTTGTTGGTGAATTCCGAATTTTAGGGTTGCAAACGGCGTGCGCCGTTTGCAACCCTAAAATTCGGGAACAACATTTGAGTACTCCTGATGAATGGGTGCTGCTCAGGATGAAAAAATGGGCAGGGAAAAGTAGAAACTGCTGCCCTGACCTTCCCGGCTTTCGACCCAAATGCGCCCACCATGGGCTTCGACCAGGTGGCGGGCGATGGCTAGACCCAAACCCGTCCCACCACCTGAGCGAGCCCGGTCTGCCTTATAAAAACGCTCAAAGATGCGCGGGAGATCATCGGCGGGTATGCCGACACCGGTATCCCTGACTGCAAACACAATATAAGATTCAAGACCTTCGCCCTGTGCGCGGGCTGAGACAACAATGCTGCCTCCGGCGGGGGTGAACTTGATCGCATTATGGATGAGATTGATCATGACCTGCTCGATGCGCGGCCGGTCCGCCAGTACTTGGGGTAGATCTGGGGGATATTCGACTTGTAAGCTAAGCCCGGCCCGTTTGGCTTGCAAACGTAAGCGGTTAACCGCCACATTCAGGATTTCGACAGATGCAGTAGATTTGAAGTGCAACAACACCCGGCCCGATTCGATGCGGGAGAGCTCCAGCAGTTCTGAGACGATTTGGGTAAGTGTATCTACTTCAGATTCCATTAAATCTAAAAACCGGCCTGCTGCTGGTGGATCCTGCAAGGCTCCCTCTTTTAACGTCTCTGTCAGGGCTTTAATGGAAGCCAGAGGTGTGCGTAACTCATGCGAGATATTGCTGATGAAGTCCCGGCGCACGGTTTCCAGCCGGCGCAAATGAGTGAGGTCTTGAAAAAGCAGTAGCGTGCTGCCCTGGAGCTGGTGACTTAGGGGAATGGCCAGCCCTCGTAGATAGATCTTCTGTGGAATTAACTCTACCGAAGCCTCTTGGGTTTCACCGCTTTCATGGCTGCGTTTCCACAGATCAATCAGGCGATGGTGACGTAGGGTTTGGGCTAAAGAGCGTCCTAGGACATCATCTTGGCGGGTTTCAAACATCTTTTCTGCAGCAGGGTTGATCAATTGGACGCGGCCTTGATTGTCGGCGATCAATACTCCATCTGTCATCTGCGTGAGGACAGCCGCCAGCTTGCTGCTTTCGGTACGCAGGTCGTCCATTTTCTTGTTTAATTGGGTTGCCATGCTGGAGAACACTCTGCCGAGCTGCCCAACCTCGTCCTCTCGGAAGTTCGCGAAGGGCGGCAGATCCAAGTCACCTTGGGCCAGTTGTTGGGCGGCTTGGGTCAGGTCACGCAGGCTTTTAGTTGTGCCGCCGGCAATCACCAATGCCAAAATTAACGCAATCAAGGTGGTCCCGATGGCAACACCAGCGAGTGTGTTCCGTAAGTGCGCCAGGCTGGCGTCCACCTGCTGGACGGCGAGTGCGACTCGCACGGACCCTGTTACCTGGCCTTCGACCAGCACCGGTACAGCGATATAGAACATGTTGTAACCCACCGTGCGGCTGAAACGCAAACTGGTTCCCACCTGACCTGTCAGAGCGCTGGCGATCTCAGGGCGATCGCTGTGGTTGTCCATCGAGACCCGCTCATCATGCGACTCTCCCAAGACTGTCCCATCTAAAGCGGTGATAGTAATGCGCGCGTCAAGCAACTCAGACCATTCTCGGGCGCGTTGGTCTAGTTTATCGGGATCTTCCTCCCACTCAGGCTCAGAGGACAGCGTGGTGCTGATCAGCCAGGCCTGGGAGGAAAGGCTCTCCTCCAGGTTGCTGAGATGGATCTGGCGCAGGAAATTGGATAAATAAATGCCCAGAAGCAGCATGCCACCCAGGATGAGCAGCATATAGGGAATGGCAATCCGCCAGCGAATGCTCCGGTGCATGGGAATAGTTATCCTGCTAACCCTCGAAGCGATAGCCGATACCACGCACGGTGACGATGCGGTTTGGATTGGCTGGCTCAATCTCAATCTTTTCCCTCAACCAGCGGATGTGGACATCCACCGTACGGCTGCCGCCGCTGAAATCCCACCCCCACACCCGCTCCAGAAGCAGGTCGCGGGTCAACACTTGCCCGCGGTGCCGGGCCAGGAAGGTCATCAACTCGAATTCTTTGGGTTTTAACGGCAGTGCACGCCCATCCAGGCGCAGTTCCCGGCGAGTCAGGTCTAGCTCAAGGTTATCGAAAACCAGAATCTCTGTTACAAATTCCGGCTTTTGCTCGTATTCCGAGCGGTCTAGCCGGACCCGACGTAGCAAGGCTTTCACACGCGCCTGCAGCTCGCGCATGCTGAAGGGTTTGGTCAGGTAATCGTCCGCACCCATCTCCAGGCCAATGACCCGCTCGATCTCCTCATCTTTTGCAGTAAGCATCAAGATCGGTACGTTGGTCTCCTGGCGTAAGATGCGGCAGACCTCAAAACCATCCAGGATTGGTAGCATGATATCCAGCAGGATCAAGTCGGGTTTCAGTCTGCGCGCAATTTGCAGCGCGCTTTGTCCATCGCTCGCGGTTTCAATTTTGTAGCCCTGTTTGCTCAGGTTATACGCCAGGGTTTCCTGCAGAGAGACTTCATCTTCAACTATTAAAATGGATTCAGGCATAGTGTTTATCCAAAACGTCCTTCTACATAATCCTGAGTACGCTGGTCTTGGGGGTGGGTAAAGATGCGTTTCCCTTTGGCCACCTCCACCAGCTCGCCTTGCAGGAAAAATCCCGCCAGGTCTGCCACCCGGGCAGCTTGCTGGATGGAGTGAGGAGCCAACACGATGGTGTAATGCTCTTTCAACTCTTGCAATGTGTTCTCGACTTTGGCTGTGGAGATCGGATCGAGGCCAGAGGTGGGTTCGTCTAACAAAATGACTTCCGATTCCATAGCCAGAACACGAGCCAGTGACAGGCGTTGCTGTTGCCCGCCAGAAAGAGCAACTGCTGGTTCGTCCAACCGGTCGTGGACCTCATCCCACAAGGCTGCCTGTTGCAACGCTTGCTCAACCGCTTCGTTGAGCCGCTGTGCCCGGCGCTCGCCAGCCATTTCCAAACCGTAGGTCAGGTTGCCGCGAA
This sequence comes from Anaerolineales bacterium, assembly GCA_046485135.1. Lineage (GTDB taxonomy): Bacteria > Chloroflexota > Anaerolineae > Anaerolineales > UBA4823 > CAZAQS01. The sequence goes on from JAWOHN010000199.1 coordinate 5,496, forward strand.
TTGACAAGGGCAAAACGACTGGGCGGGCAAAGACCATGCCCACCTTGCGCCGTAAGGCAATGACATCTGTCTTACGGTCCAGGATATTGATCCCATCAATCAATACCTGTCCTGACATTTGGGTAACATCTGCCAGGTCATTCAGGCGATTTAGGGTGCGCAGCAAGGTGGATTTGCCTCCCCCAGCTGGGCCAAAGATCACTGTGATGGCTTTTTCCGGAATCTCGAAATTGATGTCTTTAAGGGATTCGGTTCCATCGGAATATTGGATATTCAGGTTGCGGATGACAATCTTGTCCATTGGCTTACCACTGCCTGCGGGCACGCGCCCTGGAACGGATGATACTGGCCAGGGCATTCATGCCGAGAACAAAAACCAGCAGCACCAGAGCTGTCCCATATTGGATTTGGATGGGCATTCCAGGGACTGAGGTGGAGATGACAAAGAGATGATAGGGCAGCGCCATGGTGGCGTCAAAAGGCGATTGAGGCAAACGGGGTAAGAAAAAAACAGCCACGGTGAAGAGGATGGGTGCGGTTTCTCCGGCGGCGCGCTCCAAACCGAGAATGACACCGGTCAGGATGCCCGGCAGGGCTTCTGGCAGCACAATGCGGCGGATGGTTTGCCAGCGAGTGGCTCCCAGAGAGATGCTGACCACCCGGAAGGCCTGCGGAACAGAGCGCAGGGCCTCTTCGGCGGTGCTGATGATGACAGGCAGAGTCATGATCGACAGGGTTAAGGAACCTGCCAAAATGCTGGTGCCGAACTGAAGAAAGATGACGAACATGCCCAGGCCAAATAACCCGTATACAACAGAAGGGATGCCAGCCAGGTTAATGATCGCCACGCGGATAATGCGGGTCCAGCGGTTTTCGGGGGCGTACTCGGAAAGGTAGATGGCTGCTCCAATCCCTAATGGAACAGAAAACACAGCCGTGCCGAGAGTTAGCAGGAGGGTTCCTACGATGGCGGGAAAGATGCCACCAGCGCGCATGCCCTGCTCCGGAAATGCGCTCAGAAATTCCCAGGAAATAGCTGGCAATCCCTGGAAGGCAATATAGATGACCACAATCACGATGGGAGTCGCCGTCAAAGCTGCCATCAGCGTCAACAAGCCGAAGCCAAGGCGCTGGGTATTCTGGCGGGAGCGGGAGGTTAGCGCTTTCCTCATGATCGATTCCCTGATGGTTGAGCCAGGATTCTACTCATGATAGGATACGCTCCTGGCGTTTGACCTGCTTGAAAACCACCGCTGAAGCAATGACATTGACTACCAGAGAGATCAGGAAGAGGATGATGCCGATCAAGAACAATACATGATAATGGGTGCTGCCACGCGCTACTTCACCCATCTCTGCAGCGATCGTGGCAGTCATGGTACGCACAGGCGAGAAGAGCGTGCCCAGACCTTTCAGGAGCACCGGTGCGTTGCCGGTGACCATCAGAACGGTCATAGTCTCGCCGACGGCGCGCCCGACCCCAAGCATGATGGCAGTCAGCACACCAGAACGGGCAGCGGGCAGGGTGACCATCCAGATTGTCTGCCATTGCGTAGCACCCATAGCCAGGGAGGCGTCACGGTAGGAACGGGGGACTGCGTCCAGGGCGTCTTCGGCAATCGAGACAATGGTGGGGATGGCAATTCCGCCGAGCAGGAGTGAGCCAGCCAGAGCTGTTAACCCAGTTGGTAAGTTTAGAAATACGCGCAAGTAAGGGGCGACCACCAGGATTCCTAAGAAGCCAAGCACAACCGAGGGCA
>JAWOHN010000118.1:0-75934 GCA_046485135.1 Anaerolineales bacterium
GCTGTGCGGGCCTCAAAATCCACCTGCGCGCCAGCAGAAGCTAATAAATTCAATGCTTCCTGATTATGCACCCGCACACCGGGATCAAGCAGCAGGCCTAATCCCTCTGAAACAATCTGTTCTACCATTTCGGTTGAAAGAAAAGTCAACTTCGGCTGCATTCGGAAAGCTCCTTCGAATTGATTGGAAGAAATGCTGAGGCGAACAAACTAAAACATGATGGCCTTAATAAATTCATCTCTGAAACCGGGATGGGTAGTTAGTTCAATATATTCAGCACGCGCTACCAGTTCAATCGCTTTCTGGCGCTGCATTGATGAAACCAGTAATTGCCTGGCGCCTGCGCCGGCTGCGTTGCCAATCTGCTGAAAGCGGTCCAATGGCAGGTTAGGAAACATGCCAATCCGCATGGCGCTATTGACATCCAGATAGGTGCCAAAAGCGCCTGCCACAATGAAGCGATCGATCGAGCTGGTCTTAATTCCGGCCTCCGCTGCCAATACCTCAATACCGGTGCGAATGGCGCCCTTTGATAATTGAATCTCGTTTACATCTTTGCGAGTGATCAAGATCTCGCGGCCGTTTCCACTGCTTTCCGCTGAAACCAACACAACCGCCCGAACCCGGTCTTGATAGATGATTGGATAAGCTTGCTCGAGGCCAGTATCCACAGCCGGTTCAAGGAGTATATTGCCAGCACTGCTGAGCAGGTGTTCCGCCAGCAAACCAGCCACCGCATCCAGGATGCCAGAGCCACAAATCCCGACCGGCGGTTTCCCAGCGATGGTGTAGGTACGGATCTCTCCAGCGCTCATCTGAACCCTTTCGATCGCGCCCGGAGCAGCTCGCATTCCATCGTGAATATGGGCGCCTTCAAAAGCAGGCCCGGACGCGGTAGAACAAGTCAGGATACGGTCACCAATAGCCAAACTGATCTCGGTGTTGGTGCCAATGTCCAAGGCCATGAGAATACCATCCTCTTGACCCAAGCCCGAGGCCAGCAGCATTGCGACATGGTCGCCGCCGACATACCCGGCGATATTTGGTGGCAGATACACCTGTGCACCCGGCGCCAGCTCCAATCCAATTTCATTGGCAGGGAACTCCATCGCATCACTGACCGCCGGTACATATGGAGCCACCCCTAACTGGTAAACAGGTAAACCAGCCAAAAGGTGGTGCATAGCTGTATTTCCGACCAAGACCGCCTCCAGCACCTGCCCACGGGAGATACCGGCTTCCTGGCATAACGCCCCCACCATTTCGTTCAACGTAGCAACCAACCTGGATTGCAAAATTTGCCTTCCATCTGGTTGCTCATTCGCCACCAGGATGCGGCTGATCACATCCTCGCCGTATCCAATTTGGGGATTCATGGCGCCGCTCATTGCTGCGGTCTTCCCATCGACCAAATCAACCAGGTAGGCGGCCAATTTGGTTGTGCCGACATCGACTGCCAGCCCGTACAACCGCTCACCCGGGAAATCATCGGTGGGTGGCTTTAGGATGCCCACGACCCGGTCACCATGCAGAGCCAGGCGCGCTTGCCAGGCCTGTTGACGTAACTTTTCCGATAGATCTGTCAATACGATCAGGTCTAGCCGTGGTTGAGCAAGACCCTGCACTTGCACAGCCTCCTTCAGCCGGGTCAAATCGGAACGCAGGTCATGCATGGTGGGAGGGACAATTTTGACGTCCAGCGCAGTCACCACAGGATCAACAGGTACTTCAGCCACCTGACTTTCCACCTGCAATCTTTGGGAGGTGGTCAGTGATTCGGGTGGGATATCCACCAGGCAATCGCTCAAAGGAATGGCCTGGCAGGCCAGACGAAAGCCCTGGGAGAGCTCATGCGCTTGAAAGGTGTCTTCCTCTTCCAGGGTCAATGGTGAAAGCTCCCCCACCCTGACCTTCACACGGCAGCCATCGCAGATGCCAATTCCCCCACAGATGGAGATCAACTCTACCCCAGCCGCTTGGGCTGCAGCCAGCAAAGATTTCCCCGCCTCAATTCGAATCCGCCGGCCAACCGGTTGCAGATCAATCAAGAATGACTTTTGCGAATTGGGGTCTTCAGGCATATTGGTCCTGGTAGCGACACGACCAACGCAATGAACAATAATCACATATGCGGCCGTTGTTTTCTACTTCTTGGCCCAGGCCGATGACAAACGCCAGTGATTTTTGCGGCACCATCATACCGGAACTGGTCACATTGACGCCTGCTTCTTGGGGCTCTACCAAAGCGAAAATCTGGGCTTGCCCTCTGGCTGTGCTCCAGCCCTCCATTCCCGGGCTGATGGGCAGGGTTGCCTGCATACCTTCTGCTGCCCCCAAATCCCCAAAATAGCGGCAGGCTGCAACAGTCAGCGCCTCAACCGCCGCAGTACCTAAAGCATCCAGGGCAAAACCGTAGGCCGGGTCATTGGGTAACACAGCTGAGGCATAGCTTTCCAGCGCGCCCCCAATAGTGCAGATCATTACCACAGCTCGCTGCGCAGGTCCCAAATGCAGGGCCGCCAATTTTCCAGCCAGCAGGCCTCCATCCTCCAGGATAACGCGCTCGTGTTTCACCGATTTCACCTTTAAGCTGCGATAAGCGACAACAGGCTCAATCAGGGGCAGGCCAGCTTGCAATGCACGTTCAGCAAAAGAAACAATTGCCGGGTTTTTCCCCCGCGCAATGTCAGGGTCAATACCCTCATTCTTAAGAATTTGATCTACGGAAAGCTGTAGCTGTAAATCTGTCAGAACTGGCATTCGGATCGGTTCTCCTGGGGATGCGACATACCCTACCCTGGAAAAAATGCTGCCGCAAAACTACCCCATAGTTTAACACGAGTTTTTGAAACGAGAGCATTCAGTATGGTAAAACCACGGATTTACATGGCTGGCGTTAGCATAGTGTACAATTAGGCATCGATTCCTTTTGTCCCAGGAGGATGTCATGTTGAACTTGATCGAACGTCTGACCCAACCCGGTGTACTGGTAGCTGATGGCGCTACTGGAACAATGTTGCAACGTGCGGGGCTGCCGCGCGGTATGGCTCCAGAACGCTGGAATCTGGAAAACCCGCAGGCTATCCGCGAACTGCACCACAGCTATATACAGGCCGGGGCAGATGTGATCCTAACAAACACCTTTGGCGGTACTCACTTTCGTCTCGAGCGAGATGGTCTGGCTGGGCAGGTGCGAGAAATCAACCAGGCCGCCGCGCGTCTGGCCAGGGACACAGCTGGAGATGAAGTCTTTGTCTTTGGAGATATCGGCCCGGTAGGCGCATTGTTGAAACCACTTGGCAGAATAACCTTTGAGGAAGCGCGGGCGGCTTTTGAAGAGCAGGCCACCGGTCTGGCAGAAGGAGGAGCAGATGCGATCTTAATCGAAACTATGGGAGATATCCATGAGGTCGAAGCTGCCGTCGAAGGCGCCCGGCTTGCCACAGATTTGCCCATCATCGTGACCATGAGCTTCGATACCCATGGACATACTGTCATGGGTACCAAGCCAGCCGAAGCAATTGATAAACTTTGGTCGCTCGGCCTGGCAGCTGTTGGCGCTAACTGTGGGCGTACGCTGAGTGAAACCCTTACCGCCATTCAAGAAATGCGCCACGCCATGCCCACTGCAACCCTAATGGCAAAACCGAATGCCGGTCTGCCCCACGTCCATTCCACAGGCCAGCCTGGCGGCCAACTGGTTTACGATGTGACCCCACAGATCATGGGCGAATACGCCCAAAAATTCTCAGAACTGGGCGTGAAAATATTCGGGGGCTGCTGCGGAAGTACGCCTGACCATATTCGTGCTATTGCTCAGGCGTTGAAAAACCACTAGAGGCCTCCATCATCCTGGTTTCCCATCACAATCCGGACCTGGTGCAATCTGCCGCCCATCTGGAGCGGGATGCGCTTGTTTTCTAATTCCTGACCATCCAGGATCACCTGTTTGACCCCCTGGCAAATGCCGGATGGGTTTTCAACCGTGATCTGGTAAAGAGTGTCTGCATACCGGTATTCGATCGAATACTTTTTCCAGTCCGAAGGAATGCAGGGGTTAATGCACAAGTTACCTCCTTCTTTTCGCAGACCTAACAACGCTTCCAACCCCAAGCGATACATCCAACCTGCAGATCCCGTATACCAGGTCCAACCGCCTCGCCCAATATGCGGGCTGCGGCTGTAGACATCCGCAGCAATTACATACGGCTCCACTTTGTAACGCTCAATCTTTTCCGGAGAGTCACCATGATAGATCGGGTTGATCATGCGAAACAAGCTACCAGCGTAATCTCCTTGACCGAGTTTTGCAAATCCCCAAATTGTCCATAGTGCTGCGTGGGTGTATTGCCCGCCATTTTCGCGAATTCCTGGCAGGTAACCTTTGATATACCCCGGATCGCGGGCCGTCTTATCAAACGGCGGCTTGAAGAGCAGAATCAGGCGATCTTCCAGCAGCACCAGGCGCTCGGAAACTGACTGCATGGCCCGGGCTGCTTGGTCCGGTCCCCCGCCTCCAGACAAGACAGCCCAAGATTGAGCGATTGCATCAATTTGGCATTCGCGATTTTGGGAAGACCCCAGCGGAGTTCCATCATCGTAAAATGCTCGCAGGTACCACTCCCCATCCCAGGCATGATCTTCGACCGCCAGCCGGTAGTCTCTGGCCCGGCGACGGTACAATTCGGCATGTTCGGTATCCCCTTTCAGATCACAGATATCTGCAAAACCCTCTAAGGTAGAGCATAGGAACCATGCCAACCAAACGCTCTCACCCCGTCCTTTGATTCCTACCCGATTCATACCATCGTTCCAGTCGCCTGCGCCCATCAATGGCAGAAGGTGCGGCCCGGCGGTGGACCCCTTTTCTAAGGCACGCCTGCAGTGCTCATACAGCGAAAAGACTTGCTGGGAGGCTTCAAAATGACCATAGCGTTCTTTTTCATCCCGTTCGAGTGGAGGCCCTTGCAGAAAAGGCGCTTGCTCGTCCATGATTGCCCGGTCACCCGTCGTGATGACATAATATGTCACCACATATGGAAGCCAGAGCAGGTCATCACTATAACGAGTGCGCACCCCACGCCCAGAAGGCGGATGCCACCAGTGTAGTACGTCCCCGGCTTCAAACTGGTGGCGGGCTGCGCGGAGAATGTGGTCGCGGGCTAGCTCAGGGGCTGCATGGATCACAGACAAAACGTCCTGCAACTGGTCTCGAAAACCATACGCCCCACTGGACTGATAAAAACCCGACCGGCCCCAAATCCGGCAAGAAAGCGACTGGTACAACAGCCAGCGGTTCAATAACAGATCCATAGCCGGGTCTGGTGTACTGACCTGCACTGCCCCTAACAAACGATCCCATTCTTCCAGCGTGTTCTTTAGAGCCTCGGTTGCCAGTTCACGATCTTTGAAACGCCGGATCAATTCAATGGCATGAGCACGGTCGTCACCCTGACCCAATAGAAAGTGGAACTCTTGCACTTCACCTGGCTGGAGATCGATATGCACTTGAAGAGCTGCACATGGATCAAGACCAGCTTCCACTCGGCCCGTCAACCCAATCCTGCCTAAAGCAGCCGGGCGTTCGTAGCTGCCAAGACGACCTAGAAATTCGGTACGGTCCGCAGTCAGACCGTGGACTTCGCGATCAGAAGCCAGGAAAGCCACTCGTTCACCAAACTCTGTGTTATATGGATTGGTTGCCAGCATAGCTTGAGTTTCACTGTCATACTCAGGAATAACAAATGCCTGAGTTATTTCCCGGTTGAGACCCAGTACCCATTCGACGAAATACGTGCCAGTGATCCGGCGGACCCGGTCAGTGAGATTTTCTAACCGCACCTGGATAATTTTGACTGGTTCACCAGGTGCGGCAAAGAGACACAGGCGTTGCTTAATACCATGGCTATGGTGCTCAAAGGTTGAGCAACCGGCTCTATGGTGGATTAAATATGGAGCCGGAGCGGGCGTTGGCAAAGGAGTAGGCGTCCAAACCTCAGCCGTCTCCTCATCTCGAAAATATAAAACCTCTCCCGGTGAATCCGAAACCGGGTCATTGCTCCAGGGACTAAGGCGGTTTTCGCCGCTGTTCACTGCCCAGGTGTACCCACTACCAGTTTCGGAGACCAGGAAACCAAAATCGGGATTGGCAATGACATTGACCCAGGGAGAAGGGGTGAATTTCCATGGTTCGAGATAGATCACATATTCACATCCGTCCTGGCTGAAGCCGCCATAACCGTTGTCGAAACGCAGATTATCAGGCCGGTTGAGTGGGGGAATTTCTTCCTCGTCAACTTGCTCATGGATCGGCGCGAAAACCGGCAAACGGGTGGGTGTGCTTTCCATCACATGCAACTGTTCCTCCAGAGAGCCTTTTCCCCCATCCAAAACCACCCTGGCAGCTGTCTCCATCAATATACGCTCCACCTCCTTCATTCGATCCATGTTAAGCAGAAAGATCCCACCTCTGCGGTTCATCCAGCCCTCACTATTGGTTATAGAGATCAACCGTCGTAAATGTCCGCTCAATTCCTGACCATAGTCTGAGCCTTGCATATTCAATAAAACCAGGTCGATCAGCAGACCCCGTTGCCGCCAGTATACATGAGCCAGGAGCAGTTCTCGCACGAGGGAGGAGTCTTCCTGATCTCCCACTTTAACCAGCAAGATCGGGTAGTCTCCTGAGATACCATACGCCCACAATGTTGGTTGTCCAGCCTGGTTAGCTGCCAGCCGGCAGGCTTCTGCTCTCAAGGCTGCATGGGGATATAACAGCACCGACAATACTTTCTGGTATTTCTCCAAAGTGAGAGAATCTATGCCAAGCCGGAGCAGTTCCAATTCAGATGAGGCACGGGCCTGTTCAAAAGCTCTCTGAATAAGATGCCAATCCCTGTAGCGATTGACTATACTAATACAAGCCTGGCGAGAATCAGAGGCGCATGTGATAAATGCCGCTTGCATTGTGCTGTGAGGTTCCAAAGTTAAACCATAGCGGATTGCCATAACAGGATCGAGGGTAGCCCCAATGGTCTTGGATAGGCCGGCTTCCCGCGCGCTGGTTGGTTGCAGAGCCTGGGGAGAGCGAACAGTCCGGCCACGCCCAAGAAAGCGAGCTCGATCTGTTTCATAGGACAGTCTTTCACTCTCCAAAGGATCATGCCGGTCCAATACAATGGAGTGGGCTAAATAGTGTGCTTTTTCCTGGTCTGATCGCGGCCGACGGCGGAAGAGTAGACTCCGCTGGTCAGATAAATATTCACTTTCGATAAAAAGCTTGCTGAAAGCAGGGTGACGCTGGTCATCAACCACAGGCGCAAGGACAATTTCCCCGTAACTGGTCAGGCTGAGATGACGCGGATGATCGTCGTGATTGGTAAGGGTGATTCGGCGGATTTCCAGGTCATCATCTGGAGGGACGGTAATCTCCATAATGATCGAGAGGTCTTGATCCCGGCTGCGGAATTCCACCTGGTGAGGGAAGAAAAGCACCTCCTGGCTGTCTCCTGCTGCCCCACTAGGCTGCAAAGCTGGCGACCAGATGGCATCATCGCTGGTATCACTCTCCTCCTTGACATAAATCCAGGTACCCCACCCGTTTAGGCTGGTATCGGTTTGATAGCGAGTTAAGCCAATACCCTGCCAGCTGCTGAATCCAGCCCCAGAACTGGAAATCATCAGGTTATAGCGACCATTCGAGAGATAGTGAACTCGCGGCTGAGGCGGCTCTGGCAATACCCTCCAAGGCGCCAGGTTGAGAGATGCTTCTTCAGGAGGCAGAGCACGCCCATCCTGTGCATGGGGTTGCTCAAACGGAGCAAACTTGGGTACCTGCTCCTGTAATAAGAGCTCAACACTTCGAATATGCGGATCTGCATGAAAGCGTTCGACCATGATATTTTTCTTGAAATAATTCACCAGCGACAACAGGATCATGCCTTGGTGGTGAGCCATATAGGAACGCACAATCTGACCGTCCTCCCCTACTCCAATGCGAGCAGGAGTGAAATCGACCGCTTCAAAAAGCCCGTAGGTCCCCATCATCCCAAGTTTTTTGAACTCTTGCAGGTTTTTTATCACCTGCCGTGGTCGCAGGGGTAAAGCTAACAACGAGGCGTAAGGCGTGATGACCAGGTCATCCACCAACCCTCTCTTAAAGCCCAGACCCGGTACGCCGAAAGCCCGGTATTGGTACACCATGTTGTCGTCGAAATGATAATAGGACGACTCCGAGATTCCCCAAGGGACACGTTTACGCTCTCCATAGCGGATTTGGTGGTCTACGGCTGCCCTGGAACTTTCGTACAATAGCGTTCCCTCATAATTTCGCAACAACAAATCAGGCATCAAATATTCAAACATGGTCGCGCTCCAGGAAAGCAAAACGCGAGCGCCATCCACTTGGGTGAAAGGACGGTTTAGGTGAAGCCAATGGCTCTGGGGGATATGCCCTCGGGCGATTGCAATCAGACTGGCAATACGCGCCTCAGAAGCCAACAGATCGTAATAGTTAGCGTCCAGCCTGCCCAACTCAAGGTTATAGCCAATATGGAATATCTGCCGGTCGTGGTTAAAAAGAAAGCTAAAATCCATTTCCTGGACCATCTGCTCGCATTGCTGATGCAGATCTTGAAAACCAATCCAAAGCGCTTTGGATGCCATACCAGCTGATTCGAGATGCTCCTGCAACCAGGTACACCATTTCTGCGCTTCATTAACCAACCCAGCCGAATCCTGAGTCTTTCCCAACAGCTCTTGCAGTAGGTCTAAATAAAGTTGACCTTCCTTAACCGCTTCACTGACATCTTTGAGGGTTACGTTTAAGGGTAGAGCTTGCTTTAATGCCTCCCATTTATCCAGGAGATGCTGATCAACCTGATCAGCCTCAAATAACGCCGGCGGATCGCTAAAAGAAACCACCCAAGGCACTAGCATTTCGATCTTCCTCCTGAAACTTTCCAGGTGAAATCGAACTCGCCCCGAATAGATGCGCAGCCTGGATAGGTTTTCCGCCCCAATAAGATAGGCCGCATCTTCCACAAAATTCATTACCCGCTGGTCTAAGAATTCAAGGCTGTGTAAAGGAACGCTCGCCGGTTTTCCATCCCAGGAAATCCCTGATAACATCAGCAAATAGCGCGCCCACTCCTGTGGTTTCCCCTGGAGTGTTACAATCTGTTCGTGAATCTGTGAAAGGAGTTCTTGAAGGGGCGCGGCAGCCTGAATGGCATCTTTCTCCTCCAACCCCTCCACCAACTCAACCATCAAGTCAAGCGTATCCAGAAAGCCATGGCAAGAGGCTTGCCGCAGGATGGGCTGGTCACCGATCTCCAAACAGCCCTGCCCAAGGGCGACCAGAGAGCCAGCCAGATTACCACTATCGACTGTCGATACATAACGCGGGCTTAGCGGCTCGAGTGAGCGCGTATCGTACCAATTCAAGAGGTGGCCGCGGTGCTTTTCCAGCCGGGTGATATTTTCAAAGGCAGCCTTCAGCCTGGCAGCCAGCTCTAAGATACCAGTGAAACCAAAATCGTAAGCTGCCAGCGTTGAAAGCAGCGATAAACCGATATTCGTCGGAGACGTACGGTGGGCGATCATGCCTCGGGGCGATTCTTGGAAATGGTCTGGCGGCAACCAGTGATCCTCAGGACCAACATACTGCTCAAAATATAACCACGTACGTCGCGCCAGGGCTCGCAGCAGGCTTTGCTGGTCATCTTGCAGCTGCGCAGTTTCCCATTGGATCGGATGGCTGATAATATATGCAATGCGAGGCGAAAAAAACCACATCAACAACAAGAGTAATGCCAGCAGGATGAGCGGCGGGGAGACGAGTATCACATAAACCCCTGTGCTGACTGCCAGGACTAAGGAGATAAACATCCTGGTCCAAATCCCGGAAAAGCCACGGGTAATTTTGAATTGGGTGGCAACCCTTGCAGCAGTGGTCCATTGGAGAAGATTTTTACGGGTGACATACAAGCGCATGATGGTCAAGATGATTGCATCCATTGCAATATATGCCTCATACGGAAGAAAAGTCAATGCCAATAGCCAGCGCAACAGATCATCTCGGATCGGGCGCGTTTGGACGGAAAGCGATTGAGATCTCTTTTGACTGCTCAGCCCAGAAATTACCGCGCTTAAGATACTTGTCAAAAACGGGATCGCCAACGAAAATATTCCAGCCAAAGTCCACAACAAGGGAGAACCTGGAAACCAAATCCAGCCGCCCAGGAAGAAGAGCAGAAGTGTTGGTGGAACCAGGCTGCGGCGTAAATTGTCGAAGATTTTCCAGCGATCAATTGTCGATAGACGCCTGGGGAATTTAGCAGGGGCACGCGGCAACAGCCAGGGCAATAGTTGCCAATCCCCTCGAATCCAGCGGTGAGCCCGGCTCATATGCACCAGGTAATTGTGCGGATATTCCTCAATCAGGCTGACATCGGTAATCAAGCCAACCCGTCCATGGATGCCTTCGAATAAATCATGACTCAATAGAGTGTTCTCTGGCACAACTCCTGCTAAGCTACGCTCAAAATTCTCCACGTCGTAAATGCCTTTACCGATATAAATCCCTTCTCCAATTAAATCCTGATAGACATCCGACACAGCTAGGGTATACAGATCCAGCCCCACATCGCCAGAATAAACACGCGTGAACAAGGATTTATTAGCGCTGGTCGGATTGATCTCAATGCGTGGTTGTAAAATCGTGTAACCAGCGTGCACCATTCCGGTCTGTGGATCAAATTCAGCCCGGTTGAGAGGGTGCGCTAAAGCAGCCACCAAGCGACGGGCGCTCTGCCCCGGTAAGATGGTATCTGTATCCAGGGTAATCACATAACGGATACTTGACAATAAATCCAGGTTACCCACTTGATGTGTAAATGTATTTTCTCCCGACCCCATAATCAGGCAATTCAATTCATGCAGTTTGCCACGCTTACGCTCCCATCCCATCCACACCCCCTCCTGTGAATTCCATTTCCGGCTACGGTGGAGCAATAAAAAAGGGCCATTGTCTTCTCGGCCATATTTTCGATTGAGTTGGAGAATACCCTCACTGACATAATCATCAATCTCCTGATCCCCATCCACATGCTCTTGTTGCGCGTCTGCCAGATCAGTCAGCAGGGCAAAGGACAGGCTGGGATCAGGATTTCGCAAATAATGCAGCTCAAGCTGCTGAACAAGGGAATCAACTTCTGCAATGTCGGTTATTATGGTAGGGACCACCACCAAGGTTGGGCAGCTGGCCGGAATACCCTCCTCAAAATCCAGCTTTGGCAAAACACGCGGCCCAATCGTGTTAGTGATCACCCAGTTGATCAAACTGACAGAAGCAGTTGAGGTGAGTAGCAGGGATAACAGCCATATCATCACCGCCTGAACGGCATTTCCACCAGCTCCCAGCGCGTATACAAAAAAAAGGGAGCTAAGAGATAAGGACAACAAAGTAATACTGCCAATGTATACCAGCGATGGATGGTCCAAGACCCACCGGCGCACTTGTTCTGACAGAGGCGGCGAATACCCAATGCGCTGTTCCAATTGAGGGCGGCCTTCGTCTATCAGGAAATATCCAACGTGGCAGCGGCGCGGCAGCGCTAGACCAGACCACACCTCTGGCTCTGTTGATCTGTCATCTCTCTCCTCCACAGCATCCTGATCTGGTTGATCCAGCGGATATGCAGCAATACGCTCAAGATCTAAGCGGGCATATTCGGCATTTGTCAAAGCAATCGCTTGCTTGGCGACCTCTTGTTCACCTTTACCGGATACCCGCGCCAGATCGCCAATGGCTTTTCGGTAACGATCGCGAGTACCAGATTCCATATTCAAATAGATCTTGGCTGGATCTTTGCCAAGTGTGCGTTCTACCAGGCTAATGGCCTCGAAGAAATCCTTCCAATCAAATGTGGCCAGAGTACGCAGGCCGATGATAGCGTTGGCCACCATATCATCGTTGGCCAAACCAGTGGGTCCTTCCATTTGAAAAAAAGATCGATCCTGCTGCATGATCTCCAGGCGGTCTTGCAGACCGGTCAACTGGGCAACCGCATAAACCAATGCCTGTACCATCACCAATCGCAGGATACTTGATAAAGCCCACAGTTCCCCCATGGTCAAATCTGACTTTGATTGGAAAGTCTCGATGAAGAACTCCAACCTCTCAATATCCAATTGATATTGCTCAAGGGAGAGAAACTCACATGCTACGGCACAGATGCGAGGATAGCTCGAATAGGCGCCTTGGCTAACTTTTGGAAGCTCATGGTAGAAGCCAGCCGGCAGATTTTCCCTGATCTCTCGAATGGCTTGCTGGACAATATAATAATTATCCAGCATCCATTCGGCCGCATACGAAAGACTAAGGCGCTCCTCAGTAGCTCCTTGAAAATATTGGTAGGCCTCCAGGAGTAGCGTTTCGTAATCTTTCAGGTAATGCAGGATTGGCAATCCATCCTGGCGTTGTATCCGTCTCCCTGATAACTGACCGGCGGTCAGGTTATCTGCTAGTGACTGGGCAACTTGCCCCAGTTCACCCTTCTGCTCACTCTCTGCTGTTTGCGCCGCCGATTCAGCGTTGTCTGTGCTCTTCATTTGTCCGAGTTCACCTGAGGATTGATCTGCCATTCTCTAGCGCCCTCCACGCTCTTTCGCAGCCAACTCTGCCTGGGTGAGTAAAATCCTATCTTTGCGGAGATCTTGAAATATCAATAAGGGAGTCGTGCCGTAAGCAATAAAACTAACTACGGTACTACCATAAGGCCTGCGCGTATCACCAGTAAATCCATGCGCGGTCATATAAACGATATCGATTTGTTCTTTCTCAATGAGCTCGTGCAAAGCTGAGGTGACGCTTGGGTCAATCAACAAGCGCGTCTCTATATTGATGTCCAGACGAGATTTAAGTTCAGCCAGGTACTTTTCTGCCTCTGCCCGGTTACGTTCCGTGATGCGCTCAATTAACTCGATATCTTCTACTGGAAGAGGAGTACGGCGAGGCATCTCAGGCCGCCGGACGACGTGCGTTAACAGAACCTGCGTATCTTGAGAGCGCGCCATAGCTGTCGCATGAGGCAAGACGCTTTCAGCCCGTTGCGAACCATCCAATGGAACCAAAATCCGGTAATAGCGTATGTCATCCAAAGGAGTCGATTGAGGTACGTATGCACGGACAATCATCATGGATATTCTTGCCCGTAAGATCACTTTTTGAACAACGCTGCTGACATTCCAACCGGTTAGCCCGCTCTGCCCATGACTGCTCAACACAATCAAGGAAATGTCATTCAATTGGACGTATTCAACAATGCGTTCTGCAGCATTGCCTTCTAAGATCTCAATCTGTACCTGTAAACCGGACTCAACCAGGCGCGTGGCCACCTGCTCGAGGTAGGTCCAGGCCTCTACTTTGCGGATTTGCCAATCCAGAGGATCAACTGATTCAGAATCATCACATCCTTCGTACTGGTCTAATACTCGTACCAGGATAACCTGCGAGTCATTCAGCTGAGCCAGTGCTTTCACATGGGGCAGAACAGACTCAGCCAAAGATGAACCATCTAATGGGACCAGGATAGGACTGAACATAAATCGACTCCTTTTTAATCAAGATTTAGGCAGCCTCAACAAAAGAATGATTTGCTTACCGCCCGGTCATATTCAGGTAATATTTTGCAGGTTTATCCTTACTGAATGCAAGGGCAAACCGCAGTCCCCGCATTTGAAACGCCCCCACAGGTCCGCAGACCTGGAACCATGGAGATTAACACCAGTCAATTGAGAGTATATCCTACCACTAGATGATCGTCAAATAACCGATCCAGCCGCACAGCCACCAACCAAACTTTTTACCACGAAAATATGGTTGAAATTTTGGAAGTTTCGTGCAGTGGAGCCGTTCAAAACTACCAAAAATTCTTCTTATCCCGAATTCACGTTAATTTACACTTGAGTATTGCTCCTTTTTGTGAATATCTTTGTTAAATTGCTATTCTTCTTGCACAACCTTCGACGTAACCAGGGTATAATCATCTGCGGGGACTATTATGCAGTCATTGATTACGAAAGCCAAGAAGGATCTTCCAGCAAGCTGGCTGCTGGTTTCTGATGTAGATGATACTTTGCTTGGAGACAATATTGCTTTAAACACCTTTGCTCAACGGCTTCAAGCAAAGCGTGAGGCAATTATCTTTGCATTGAACTCCAGCCGGCCTTGTGCCAGTTTGCGCAGATCCATCCACGAAAACCCACTTATCCCTGCACCGGATTTCTTGATCGGGGCATTAGGGACAGAGATCGAATCGGGTGGCACAGGACTATCCATCCAAGAATACACGGCTACCTTAAACTCAGAATGGGATCGAGATCAAATTGCTGCCTTGATGACGGAACTCGGTTTGGAAGCCCATCCCGACGAATTTCAAACCCCATTCAAGGCTAGCTACACGGTCAAAGGAAACAAGCAGTACCAACAGGTTTTCCAACATTTGTCTCGGCAAAATTTTAATGTAAAGGTCATATTTTCTGGGAACACCAATTTGGATATCATTCCCTACCGGGCTGGCAAAGGATCGGCGATTGAGTTTCTGCGCACAACCATGGGGATTGACCAAGACAAGGTGGTTACGGCTGGGGATTCTGCCAATGATCTGGATATGTTCGTTCCTCCCAACAAAGCCATTATTGTAGCAAATGCGGAAAAAGCTCTCAGAGCTTTGGCGGGAGAGCATATCTTCCAGGCGAAATCGGAATACGCAGCCGGTTTACTAGAGGGGTTACATTATTGGGGAGTCCTCCCCTGAGGAAGAATGGTTATTACAGAAGCGTTACCCAAAAAATTAATGTAAACGGGGATTGTAAAGCAGAGGAGTGTTAAGCATGGCGAGAAAGAGACAATTTATCGGCTCGATCCTGATGATATCGTTACATGGGTATGTGGGCTCCGAGTCAGAGTTGGGCAAGCCAGATACCGGAGGCCAGGTGGTTTTCGTGCTGGAATTGGCCAAACGCTTCAGCCGGCTAGGGTACCGGGTAGATATCGTTACCCGACGCTTTGAAAACCAGCCTGAGTTTGATCGAATGAACGAGGGGCTGCAAGTGTGGCGAATCCCCTTTAGTGGAAAGAATTTCATCCGCAAAGAAGATATGCACGATCACCTCAGCAACTTCATTACCAACTTCCTGGCTGCAGTCCGCCGGCGAGGCTTGAAATATGACGTTGTTAACTCGCATTATTGGGACGCTGGTTGGGTTGGTCAACGTATTGCTGAAGAACTCAACATTCCGCATATCCATACACCTCACTCCCTGGGCGAATGGAAACAACAAGAAATGGAACGAGATTCAGACGATGCCAGCAAGGTCTATCGTCTGGAAGAACGAATTCAGAAAGAGTTCCTGATCTACCGTAGCTGCGATCACATTATCGCTACTACAAGCGAGCAGCTCGAGCAGTTGCAAACCCAATACGAACTCTCTGAAAAGCATATCAATGTAATCCCACCCGGAGTGGATGAAAGACGTTTTACTCCTGTCCGCAAGCTGCAGATCACAGAGCTTAAAAACAAATTTTCTATTCAACCCAATACGATTTATGCTGTTGGGCGAATGGCAACCAACAAGGGCTACGACCTGTTAATCCGTTCGCTCACATTTGCCATACGCTTAGTGCCGGACGCCCACCTTTTGCTGGCTGCCGGTGGGGAAAATTCCCAGCGCGACATGAAGAAACTGGACGAGCTAAAACAGTTGGCGCAAGAATTAGATGTTTTTGACAAAATCACCTGGGCGCAATACATTCCGGACGAGGATCTGGTGGACTACTATCGCGCCGCAGATGTATTTGCCCTATCTTCCAGGTATGAACCTTTCGGAATGACCGCAATTGAGGCTATGGCTTGCGGCACACCAACGGTTATCACCGTACATGGAGGCTTGCATGATCTGATTGATTTCGGAACGCAGGCCTTGTTTGCCGATCCATTTTTTCCAGAGGAGTTTGGCGCTATGTTGGCGTTACCATTGCGATACCCCCGTTTGGCAGACGAACTTTCTAACGAGGGCTCACGCTTTGCCCGCCGTACGTTTGGCTGGACCGGGATCGCAAAGAACACCCTGTCCGTATTTGGACAGTATCAAGCAAAATACGCCGACACTAATCTGGAATCTGAACCGTAACAAATAAGGATAACTTAACCTTTATGGAAAATTTTGATAAGCGCCGGATGCTTGCTAGCGGAGTGGGAGGAATTTTAAAAGGTTCCAGCCAGGAAGCCATTCGCCGGCTTCACAAACGAATCCGGCAGGTAAGTGATTCGCTCATTCTGGTTTTTTCTACCGGTAGAGCTCTGCCGGATATCCTGGAAGATCTTGATGAACACAACCTGCTACAGCCTGATTATATTATCTCCTCCTCAGGAACAGAAATCCACCGTCTACCGGGTGAATATCCCCAGGATGAGTGGTTTCAATACATCCGGCCTGGTTTCAAGCGTGAGAATATCCAACAGTTCCTGACAAAGCAATACCCTCATCTGGAATATCAACCAGATATCTACCAAACCGCATTGAAGGTCAGCTTCCTGCTTAAGGATGCCAAATCGGAAGAGCTTGACGAGATCAAAACGGCCTTACTCGAAGCGGATTTACCGGCCAAATTGGTCTACTCGTCAGATCTCTATTTGGATGTCATTCCGGAAAGGGCCGGCACCGGGACAGCCTTGAAGTTCCTGGTGGATTCACTTGTTTTGATGCCAAATCAAGTATTCGTAGCCGGCAATAGCGGCAATGATGCCGGGCTCTTCCAGTATGGTTTTCGCGGGATCGTTGTGGCTAACGCCAGCCATGAATTAAAAGAAGAAGTAGAGCTGAGAGCGTATTTCAGCCACCGCTCCAATGCAGCCGGCTTATTGGAAGGGTTGGAGCATTATCGCTTTTTTGAAAGCGCTTCCTCTGCTCGCCCGCGCGATCTGACCAAGGAAGCGTTAGAGAGAGCGGTAGACTCTCTGCGGCGCAATATCACTCCAATGGGCTTTTCTGCCGCCAGCCAGGTCGACAATAAATCAACTAAGGATGACTCGAATTATTTTTCCGTCTGGAGCCGCGATGGTATCATGACTGGCCTTTGGTCATTGAGTTTAAACGACCCCGAGCTGACCGAATGCTTCCGGCGAACTCTAGAGCTGATGGCCGAACACCAAACTCCTATCGGGCAGATTCCCGCCAACGTGCAAATTTCAAGCGGTATACCAGATTATTCAGGCGTGGGGAATATTGCCTCCATCGATTCTGTGCTCTGGTTTGTCATTGGAGCAAGTCGCTATGCTGCTTATACGGGAGACCGGACATTCCTGGAAAAAATTTATCCACACCTGGAACGCGCCGTGTATTGGCTGCATGCGCACGACTCGAACAATTGTGGCTTGCTGGAGATCCCGGAATCATCCGATTGGATGGATTTGTTCCCACGCTCATTCAATGTCCTGTACGACGAGGTCTTATGGTACTTGGCTTGCAAAGATTTCAGTGTGATCAGCACGGTCATGGGCGATGGTCCGGGGGTTTATTACGATCTCAGCCAAACCATACGCCGTAAGCTGATCCGCCAGTTTTGGCCCACGGCCCAAAACCTGTCTGATGCGTTGGAATCGTTTTCGGAAACCCAATTCACCGTAGGAGATGCACAGTACCTGTTGGCACAGATCAGCCCATTTGGGTTTTCCTGGCGTTGTGATGTGTACGCCAATTTACTGGCTTGCCTGGCAGGGATGTTAGACGAAGAAAAGATGGAACGGGTATTTCGCTTTTTATGGGGCGTTGGAGCAAACTCTCCCTACCCCATCAAATGCTGGTACCCGCCCATCATGTCGGGCGCCAATGACTGGAAAGACTATTTCGTGACGAACTTTCTGAATATACCCAATCACTATCACAATGGAGGCATCTGGCCATTCATTGGAGGGCTATGGGTACGCTATCTATCGCAAATCGGTAGAACAGAATTGGCTCATGAAGAACTCAACAACCTGGCCGATGCCTGCCGGTTGGGCATTTATGGAGAATGGGAGTTCAACGAATGGCTACACGGTGAAACAGGCCGGCCAATGGGTAAAGCTCACCAGGCTTGGAGCGCAGCCAGTTATGTGGCTGCCTGGAAAGCCCTCCACCAAGAAAGCGTTCCGGCCGATTTTGAACCCCTCCATGTCGAGATGTTTTCAAAAGATTGACGCAGAAAACTCGCACAAGTTTGGTCAAATAGAAGCGATGGAAATAAAGTGAAAGCCCCCCGTGATTATTTGATAGGGATTGATCTGGGCACCTCCAGCACCAAGACAGTAATCATCAACCGGCTAGGGCAGGTCGTTTCTTTGGCTACTCAAGAATATGGGATTGATCGGCCTCAACCGGATCATGCAGAGCAAGATCCTCAGACGTGGGTGGAAGCAGCCTGGAAAACGATCCGGTCAGCTCTTAGCCATGCGGGAATCGAGGCTAGGCAGGTGGGTGGGATCGGTATTGCCGGGCAGATGCACGGTACCGTGTGCCTGGACGCGCAGGGGACTCCAATACGACCGGCGATCATTTGGGCTGACCAACGTAGCCAGGCTCAGGTAGCTAAAGTTTACGCGCAAGTTGGGCGCCAGTGTTTGGGGGAATGGACAGCCAATCCATTGGCAACGGGTTTTATGCTGTCTTCCTGGCTATGGTTGTTGGAAAATGAGCCAGCAACAATCGAAAAAACCAATCTAGTGTTGCTCCCCAAAGACTTCCTGCGCTACAGGCTGACCGGCAATACCGGCAGCGAGCCCAGCGACGCCTCCGCCACCCTGCTGTTCGATACCGCCCAGCGTAACTGGAGCAGCGAGCTTATAAGCGCATTGGGACTCAAGCCGGCTTTGCTTCCGACAATCTATGAATCGGCTGAGATCGCGGGTGACCTGACGGCAGAAGCAGCAGCTATGACTGGCCTGCAATCAGGGACGCCGGTCGTTTATGGCGGTAGCGACCAGGCTTTACAGGCGCTGGGTCACGGCATTCTTGAACCTGGTCTGGTGTCGTGCACGATTGGCAGCGGTGGGCAGCTATTTGCCCCCACTACCCAACCGCTCTACGATCCTCAGCTACGGCTGCACCTGTTCTGTCATGCCGTACCTGGATTGTGGCATTTGGAAGCCGCCATCCTTTCTGCTGGGCTGTCCCTCAAATGGCTCCGAGATCATCTGTACCCCCAAGATACATACCATTCCCTGGCTGAGACAGGATCCCAGGTTCAACCCGGAGCTGAAGAATTATTTTTCCTTCCTCACTTGATTGGAGAGCGCACTCCTTATATGGACAATCAGACCAAAGCTGCCTTTGTCGGATTAACGCTGCGCCATGGGCAAGGCCACCTGGTTAGAGCGGTCATGGAAGGTGTGGTCATGGCGCTTAAAATGGGTCTGGAGATCATGGTTGACGTGGGTATATCGCTTGAGCATATTGTGGCTTCTGGAGGTGGAACCCGCCATCCCTTGTGGCTTCAACTACAAGCGGATATCTTCAACCGACCCATTTACTGCACTGCAAATCTGGAGGCAGCTGCGATCGGTGCAGCTATCCTGGCAGGAAATGGCGTTGGGATCTTCAGTGATATCGCCCAGACCAGCCAGGAGCTGGCAAGCTGGTCGAACAAAATAACCTACCCGGCGCCAGAAAATGCCCGCTATTATGAGCAAAGCTACCATGTTTTTTCCCAGCTTTACCCTGCCATCAAAAAATATTACGTGAATTCGGTTTAAGTGGAATTTTTGCATGTTTCGCGCGGCTCTGCCACACGAGACACCCCCCCAAAAATTCCACCTTATTTTCATTGTCCTAAACGAAAGACACCCCATACCTGGAGTGTCTGAAATGGGATGGCTCCCTAAGAGTATTTAGGTGGCGAGGGCGGGACTCGATCCCGCAACCAACGGCTTATGAGTCCGCTGCTCTACCTTTGAGCTACCTCGCCCTATAAGCGGCATGATATTACTATGCTATTTCTTTTTTGTCAACTCCACCGGAAGGTGGGAAGGGGGTAAGCACTCAAAGGTTGTCCCCAAAATTTTTGGAGGCAGGCGGCATCCACCAAGAAACCAAGATCTACCCATCGGTATTTCTGGCAACAAGGCTGGCAACTGCACGAGAATGTCCCCGATCGTCAAGGATCCAGCCCTCACGATAAACCAGGATTTGCATGCTTTGAAAAGCACACCGCAACTCGCCAGGCGCCAACAAGTATTTAGGATCTATGTCGGGGGACTGTTCAAGCATATCCAGGGTCAACGACTCAAACACCAGGATCCCCCCTGGGCGCAGGGCGCGCTGGTAAACCGGCCATAAATCGCGTTGCAAATAATAAAAGTTGACAATGAGATCGAAATAACGCTGTGGAAAATGGAAATGCGTCAGGTCTGCCACCAAGGCCATCAGCGCGGGAAAACGGCCTTTGGCGCATGATACCGCAACTTCTGATATATCCACCCCTACTACTTTAAGGCCACGCTCTAGCAAAAAACTGGTGTTATTCCCCCGTCCCATAGCCACATCCAGTGCCAGTCCTTGCTCAGGTAGATGAGCCGCGTTCTGAACTAAAAAGGAGCGTGGGGATCCGGGGGTTTTGAATACGTCTTGTTGGTAACGTTTGTTCCACCTGTGAGCATCTGAAATGGGCATGGCTCTCGCATCAATTTTCTAGCTGCCCACCACTCAACGGTGTCTTTGAACGATGTACGCTGCCAGCTCTTCCAGAGCCAGGCGTTCCTGGTTCAAAGGTAATTGCCTAAGGGCAATTAACCCCTGGTCGACAAACTGTTTTGCTTCATCAAGCGCCAGGTTGACAGCATCGCTTTCTCGAACGGATTTTGCCAGGCGCTCCATATCCACCTCGGCATAGGTCTTCCCATTCAAGACCGCCCTGGCATCCGGGTCGTCTGGGTGAGTCTCCAGGTAGCACAGAGTTGGCAAGGTGATCAACCCCTGACGTAGATCGTTGGCAATCGGCTTGCCCATACTTACCTGCTCTCCAGTGAAATCCAGGATATCATCCACGATTTGAAACGCCATTCCAATCCCATAACCGTATTGTGATACCAGCTTTACCACCCCATCGCCAATTGGGCTAAGAACAGCAGCAGCTGAGGTAGCCAACTCAAACATTGAAGCCGTTTTGGCGTGGATGCGGTTGAAATAATCTTCCCGGCTGGCCTTTCCACGGCTGGCAAAAAGCTGGATGATCTCACCGTTGACAATAGTTGCCAGTGTCTCAGAAAACATTCTCATTACTTCAACAGATTTGGTTTGGGAAGCCAATACAGCCGCTCGTGCAAATATAAAATCCCCGGTCAAGACCGTTGCCGCGGGAGACCAATTGGCATTGATTGTTGGAATACCACGCCTTAAAAGCGAGCCATCAATCAGGTCATCGTGAACAAGTGTGGCTGTATGCAAGAGCTCGATGGCTGCTGATAAAGTAATTAATCTGCCCTTATCCCCACCTAACATGCCACCGGTTAACAATGCAACCGCCGGGCGAACTCGCTTACCACCGGAGGACAGCAAATGACTCAAGGCTGCACCCAACTCAGAATGGTGCCCATGAGATTGAGCTTGCATCAGGTCCTCAACCTTGTTGATCAATTCTTGAACAGGAGAGAAAAAATTTATCGTTGTCAAGCCATTACTCACCAATTAAATAATCGACCGGCATTCTCGGAAGTTATTCGGGCAATCTCATCCACTGGACCGGAATGCAGCTCCGCGACCTTCTCAGCAACCCGGCGAACCAAAGCCGGCTCATTGCGCTGACCGCGCATGGGATGGGGAGTCAGGAAAGGCGCATCTGTTTCGATCAGCAAATGCTCGACTGGTAGGGAAGCAACAACCTGTTGCAGCTCAGCTGCATTCCGAAATGTTACAGGCCCGGTTATGCCGATGTAAAAGTTAATCGCAATGGCCTTAAGGCCATTCGCTTCATCATCAGAATAAGAATGCAGCACTCCAGGTCGTTCTGCAAGAGCCGATCCATCATCAACCAATTGAGCCTGCCATTCTGTTAACATATTTAGTACATCCGCAGTGGCTTGCCGGTTATGGATCACTACCGGCAGCCCCAACTCTGCGGCCAAGTCCAAATGCAGCCGGAAAATGCGCTGTTGGATTTCTGGCGGAGCTTGATCGCGATAATAGTCTAAACCAATCTCTCCAATTGCCACAACTTTTGGATGAGAAGCTAACTCTCTCAATCGTGGCAGGGTGTTTTGGTTAAACGTGCTGGCCGAATGTGGATGAATACCAACCGCTGCGTAAACTTCTGCATATTCCTCAGCCAGCGTAACCGCAGCCTGGCTGGAAGCCAGATCAATTCCAGGGTTTAGAATATACTTCACTCCAGCTTTTCGAGCTCGGTCAACAACCTGAGTCCGATCCTCATCAAATAGCTGGAAATCTAAATGACAGTGCGTATCTACGAGCGGGTGACCAACTCCAGATGCCACTTATTTTAAACCTGCCACCCGTAATCCATCCACCAGGATATCCTGCACTTTCTCCGGGTGAGTTGTCTCAGTATACACCCTGATGATGGGCTCAGTTCCTGAGAATCGGATCAATAACCAGCCGCCATCTTCCAGATTGAATTTAAAGCCATCCGATGTATCTAAGCCGGTGACTTTCAGGCCTCCCATTGTCTTTGGTTTTGCATCCAGGATCTTTTTTTCTCTAAACGACCGGTCTCCACTAAATTGAGTGTCAATGCGGTCGTAGTAATGCGCTCCGACCTTATCAAAAAGCCGTTCAATTAACTGAGAGGGTTTTGCTTTTAATTTAACCATCATATCCAAGATCAACAACCCAGCCAGGATACCGTCACGCTCTGGAACGTGGTTGGCAAAGGCATAACCGCCCGACTCTTCTCCACCGATCATGGCATTGGTTTCTACCATTTTAGGAGCTACGTACTTGAAGCCTACCCCGGTATCATATACCGGAACGCCATACATTTTACCCAATTTATTCAACATATTGGTAGTGGAAAGTGTCTTGACAATCGGTCCGCGCTCTCCCCTCACCTCCAGCAGATAGTACGCCAGGAGGGCAAAAACCCTTAACTGGTTTATAAATTCACCGCCCTCATCGCCGACCCCTACCCGATCAGCATCTCCATCCAAAATCAGCAGAACATCCGCGTCCCTTTCCAAAGCGGCACGCAAACCCGCATCGATATTCGGGGGAATCGGCTCCGGTCGCGACATCTCTGGGAACAGGGGGTTGCGTGTTTCATGGATTTCTTCGACAACCGTCCTACCTCCTTGCAAGATGCGCGGGAACCAACCGGCCCCATTCCCCCACATTGGATCTACCAACACTTTAAGACCAGCATCTTTGATGGGCTGTAAATCAATCAAACGGTTTAATTGCTCAATATACTTTGGAGCTGGGTCAAAGCGGAGGACCATGCCCTCTTTTTCCGCTTCAGCGATGGGAATCCGTTTTACTGAGGAGACGAGCTCAGGAATGCGGGCTTCAATTTCCATTAACCCATCCGGATCGATTGCACCGCCATTTGAATCACGGACCTTGAAACCATTATCAGTAGGAGGATTATGCGAGGCAGTGATATTAACCGCCGCAACTGCTTTCTTTTCAACGACAGAATATGAGATCACCGGGGTAGGGGTTGCCCGGTCGGTAAGATATACCTGCAGCCCGTTGGCAGACAGGACTTCCGCGACTGCTTCAGCAAAATTTTCTGAATGGAAACGCCGGTCGTAGCCAACAACAACCCACTTGTTTTGATGACCCTTATCAATTAAATAGCTGGCAAAGCCCTGGGCACAACGGCGCAAGTTATCAAATGTATAATCCTCGGCGATCAAACCACGCCAACCGTCTGTCCCAAAGCGAATTTCCTTAGGCATTCCCTCCTCCTTAAAAATAGTGAGAATAAGTACAAGTCAATTATATCAGGGGATAATCCAGGTCGGGAGGATTATTTCAGATAAAATTGCTATGAAATGGATGATCAAATGATCTCCAATATAATCCGTGGTAGCTATTCATTTGACTGGCGGTTTTTCACAGCTGAACAGGTGCCACCAAAATAAGATAATACCTATCATAATATCTCTTTCTGCACAGGTCAAGCGTGCTATAATGCTCGTGAATATCAGCATCTACGAATAACTACGCATCCCTTCCATCTCTTCAGAAGGATACAAAAATTGCAATGGAAACCAAAATGGGCGCTCACCCCACAAAAATATATCTGGACTACGCTGCCACAACACCCGTCGACAAGCGCGTGGTAGAGGCAATGTTGCCATATTTTACCGACACCTTTGGGAATCCTTCGTCTGTACATAGTTTTGGTCAAGCAGCTGAGGCTGCCTTGGAAAGCGCACGCGAGATGATCGCCCAGCAGCTCAACTGTCAACCAGGGGAGGTGATCTTCACTTCTTGCGGATCGGAAAGCGACAACCTGGCCTTACGTGGGGCAGCCCTGGCAGCCAAAGCCAAACGTGGCGCCAACCATATCTTAATCAGCCCAGTAGAACATCATGCAATCTCCCGCACTGCAGAGCAATTAGCGCTTCTTCACAACTTTGAAGTGGAATATCTGCCGGTGGATGAAACCGGAATTGTCCACGAAGATGACGTGGCGAAGCGCCTGCGCCCAGACACAGCCCTGGTTTCGGTGATTTATGCCAATAATGAAATCGGGTCGGTCAACCCCATTGCTGAAATTGGGCGGACTTGCAGAAAGTGTGACATACCTTTCCACACCGATGCTGTTCAAGCAACATCTTATTTACCTGTCGATGTTCAGGCCTTGAACGTGGATCTAATGTCCTTGGGAGCACATAAATTCTACGGTCCCAAAGGGGTTGGAGCATTGTACGTCCGGAAAGGCACTCCCCTCTTAGCAGCTCAAACCGGCGGTGGTCAAGAGAACGGGTTGCGCGCCGGCACCAGCAATATCCCCTATATTGTTGGAATGGCAGAAGCCCTCTACATCGCTCAACAGGAACGAGAGTCCAACACAAGAGGCCTACTGCAATTGCGGGATCATCTGATCGGTGAAGCTCTAGAGACCGTTCCAGACAGCCGCTTGACAGGCCATCCCTCCAAGCGCCTGCCCAACCACGCCAGCTTCGCTTTTAAAAACGTCGACGGCAACGCTCTACTGATGTTGCTGGACGTGGCCGGTTTCGCCTGCTCCTCCGGCTCTGCCTGTAAGACCGGAGACCCCGAACCATCAGAAGTATTGACGGCTTTAGGTTTGAGGAAGACGTGGGCGCTGGGCTCGCTGCGTGTCACTTTAGGGAAAGATACCACAGTGGGGCAGATTGAAGCATTCATAAACACATTACCTGAATTAATCCAACGGGTGCGACAGTTGAATGAATAGGCAAGCATCCAAGGTATTTGACATTTTGTAGTATTCAAAGTTACATTCGAAAGGATTTCCTAAGAATCTGGATGGAAAACAGACCAAAAGTAGTCATTGCCATGAGTGGCGGTGTGGATAGTTCGGTGGCAGCTGCCCTCCTGGTAAAGCAGGGTTACGATGTCATCGGGATGATGATGCGTCTGTGGAGTGAGCCGGGCAAACAGGCTGATAACCGCTGCTGTACCCCAGATGCAATGGCTTCCGCCCGCCGTGTGGCTGCCAGATTCGGTATCCCATTCTACGCCATTGACGCACAAGAGATCTTCTTCTCGAAGGTGGTCAGTTACTTTATCGAAGGATATATCCAGGGGAACACCCCCAACCCCTGCCTGGTATGTAACCGCCATATCCGTTGGGAATTTCTCCTAAACCATGCTCGCGCCCTCGGTGCAGATGCCATGGCAACCGGGCATTATGTCCGCCTCGGAAAAGACTCCCTTGGACGCATCCAGCTAATGCGCGCGGTTGACCTGGCCAAAGACCAGTCATACGTCCTGCATGTCTTAGGACAAGAACAGTTAACTCGCGCTCTCTTTCCTTTGGGAGAGTACACAAAACCACAAGTGCGTCAATTGGCGCGCGAATTCAATATCGCCAGTGCTGAACGCGCCGACAGCCAGGACCTGTGTTTTCTGGGAGATGGAGATTATCGAGATTTCATAACCCGTCACACCACCGAAAAAGTTGTCAGACCCGGCCCCATCGCCGACTGGGAAGGGAAGATAATTGGTCAGCATCAGGGGTTGGCCTTCTACACAATCGGCCAGCGCAAAGGTCTCGGTATTGCTTCTTCCCAGCCGTTGTACGTCCTGGAAAAAGACCTGCGCCAAAACGTCCTGGTTGTGGGAGGCAAAGATGAGCTGGGGCAGAGCGAGCTGATTGCAGAAGGAGTCAACTGGGTTTCTGGAGAGAGACCCCCAAGTGAAATCCGCGCCCAGGTCAAAATTCGCTACAAGTCTCGAGAAGTCTGGGCAGATGTCATCCCTATGGAAAATAACCATGTTCATGTCCGGTTTGATGAACCTGTGCAAGATATCACCCCTGGGCAGGCAGCCGTTTTTTACCAGGATGAGGTTTGTCTGGGTGGGGGAGTGATCGAGAAAGCATTTACAGGAAGAGATCGGGGCTGAAATAACCGATCTACAATACTTGACCACCATTGAAAATATATTTACCTTCAACGGAGAAAAGGGACACGAGATCGTTCTTGTTTACCTAGGTCGGTTTGTAAAGCCATAATTTTACCGGCAGTCCCATATCATTGGATTAGAAAGCAGCGGAGTTGAATTTAGCGCAGTATGGAAAAAACTGGACTTTCTTAATAGACAGAACGCCCCACCACTATACCCGGAAGGATTGCTACAATTCCTTATAGATAGAGGTTTCGATGGTTCCTCTTCTGAAAATATGCTTTGAGATCGCAAGCAAAAAGCAAATACTGGTAGAATAGGACCAGTGAACTTTATGACTCTCCCAGCGCTGATTTTTGGATTTCTATTAGCCAGTTTATACGGAGCAATTTTCCACCTCTTTCTCGGTGGAGGTTTCGGTCGTTTGATATTGTTCCTGTTTTTGGGTTGGATAGGTTTTTTGGCCGGACAAATCCTGGCGTCTTACCTGGGCTGGGACTTTGATCTACTGGGTTCATTACACCTGGTGGTTGCCAGCGTGGCAAGCTTCTTATTCCTGGCGATTGGATACTGGTTAAGCCTGATTGAAGTCGAGCGAAAAAAATAAAAAATCTCCCTCTCTGTCTAAGAAGGGAGATTTGTGGTTATTGTATTGGTTTTAAATTGCT
Source organism: Anaerolineales bacterium (assembly GCA_046485135.1). Classification (GTDB taxonomy): domain Bacteria; phylum Chloroflexota; class Anaerolineae; order Anaerolineales; family UBA4823; genus CAZAQS01. The sequence continues at coordinate 27,282 of JAWOHN010000118.1, forward strand.
ACAACGTTGGCGGCTTGAAGACCTTTCGGGCCATTCTCAATGGTGAACTCCACACGCTGGCCTTCCTGAAGGGAACGGAAGCCGTCACCCTGAATTGCCGAGAAGTGGACAAACACATCGGGGCCATCTTGTCGCTCAATGAAGCCGTAGCCTTTGCTGGCATTGAACCACTTGACCGTTCCAGTTACACGTTCGCTCATTTTGTACTCCTTATTGCAGATGAACAGATTAATTGATGGCGGTTATGTAGTCCTTCAGCGGTCGTGGTACGCCGGTGCAAATGGACAGATCAACCGGCCTAAACGGGATTCCTGTTCAGACCGGCTCCCTACGATATCCTACAGAGAACACATGTGCCACCCAACTTGGGCAGTTTATCAGGCATAATGGTTTTCGTCAAGGTTTTTTGGTCTTATCCGGTCTCCATGGTAAGATACGCTTGCATTACAATTTCATTATCAATTTGAAAGGAAATATCCACATGACAAGAATTGAATCCCTGCTTACAGCTCGCCTGTTTCTCGTCCCTCAATTAGTTGGCGACAGATTGTTTTTCCTCAGCAATCTGAGTGGTCAGATCAGCCTGTATGCGATGAACTATGGCGGCAGCGTTCCAGAGCCGCTCATCCCGCCCCATATTGCCTTGCAAAACCCGCACCTGATCGGCGGTGGCTCATTTTTCGTATTCCCAAAACTTGGGAATATTCTGGTGATGATCGACCAGGATGGAGATGAGAATTACCAGCCCATGTTGATTCCCATTCAAGGCGGCTTCCCCGAGCCAGCCTTCCAGAACTACTTCGCCAACTATCGCGTTCACCTGATGGAATGCGACCCGCAGGCCAACATTGTATATTTGCTGGCTGAATCGCGCAGCGAGCAGATCAATGAAGCATATCAATGTAACCTGGAGACTGGCAAAATCATCCAGATCGGCGCCAGCAAGTGGGGGGCCTTCCCTGCAACCAACAGTCCGGACCATCAAATGGCCATCGTGGTCGACAGCTATACCATGGGAGATAATGTCTTGTACCTGTGGCAGAAGGATCAGGAATCAAACCGGCTGCTCTTTGGAGTACCTCTTGAAGATCGCCAAGCAGGACAAGAGTACCCTATCAACGGTATCAATGACGGTCATCTGGTTCCTGGTAGGCAAGGTATTTTGGTTGTCAGCGCCATTTTTACCGATACTTATGATTTGGGATATATGGAAATGGCAAATCCCACGGATGTAAAACCAGTGACGGTTGAAGGCATACAGCATACTGGAGCAGGAGAAATGGTCAGTCTGAAACATCTAAAGGATCACCAATACCTGCTTGAGTACAACATCGATGGCGTTTCCTGGTTGTATGAAGGCGTCTTTGATGTAGATGAGCTGCGCATGCGACTGGAAAATGTCATTTGTGGTCTGGGAAAACTTTCCAACGGCGTATTAGAGTCGGTGAAATATGATCAAACAGGTGATCGTTTTGCTTTGTCCTTCTCCACTGCCACCTCACCTACTCAGATTTACACCGTCGAAGGACAAAACCGGCAAATGGTGATCCAGCATACAGCAGAACGAATTTTAGGCCTTCCGGAAGAGTGGCTTTCCGCAGGAGAAGATGCATCCTTTGTATCATTCGATGAGACCCGTGTTTCTGCCCGCCTGTACTTGCCCGCACCCGCATTTGGGTTTAAGGGACCGCGGCCGCTGGTGTATTATATCCACGGCGGTCCCCAAGGGCAGGAGCGCCCAGACTTTGCCTGGTTTTCCATGCCCCTGATCCAGTTTTTGACGATTAAGGGATTCGCGGTCTTTGTTCCAAACGTGCGTGGCAGCACCGGCTATGGATTAAACTACACCAAACAGGTAGACCGCGACTGGGGTGGTAAAGATCGCCTTGATCATGTACATGCCATGCAAGTTCTGGCAGATGATCCACGCCTGGATTCCTCCCGGGCGGCTGTGGTAGGCCGCTCCTATGGGGGCTACATGACCCTCACATTGGCTTCCAGACATCCCGAGCTGTGGTCTGCAGCAGCAGACATGTTTGGTCCCTATGATTTATTCACCTTTATGGACCGTATCCCTGAAACCTGGAAACCATATTTTGCGGTAGCTGTTGGTGACCCAGAAAAGGATAAAGATTTCCTGATCGATCGTTCTCCGCGCACCCATATCGATCAGATCAGTTGTCCATTGCTGGTCATCCAGGGGAAAAACGACCCGCGCGTCGTAGAGCAAGAGTCGCGTGACCTGGTAGAATACCTGCGCTCGCAGGGTAAACAGGTCGAGTATCTGATGTTCCCCAATGAAGGTCATGACGTGCTTAAATTCGAGAACAGGGTTACCTGCTATAACGCGATTACGGAGTTCTTCCAGAAATATTTACAGCCTTGAGAAAAAAGAGATTACTATTATGATTGAACCGACTGATCGGACCCATGCTCAGGAGGGCGACCTAGCCCTCCTGGCTGGTCCTCGACAAAAGCATTTCATCATCCGTCTGACTCCTGGGGAAGCCTTGGAAACCCATCGCGGCATCCTAAAGCATGACGACTTGATCGGTTTGCCATGGGGCAGCATGGTATATAGCCATTTGGGGCGCACTTTTGTGCTTTTAATCCCTTCACTGACCGATCTACTTCAGAATACCAAGCGTAATACGCAGATCATGTACGCCAAGGACATTGGTTTCATCATCATGATGATGAATATCGGTCCAGGGCAGCATATATTGGAAGCAGGCACAGGCTCAGGTGCTTTGACCACCGCTCTAGCCAGTATGGTTGGGCCGTATGGACATGTGACCACCTATGAAGCGCGGCCCGAGATGCAAAAGCTAGCCCAGAAAAATATCCGCCGGTTAGGTTTGGATGATCGAGTGACCTTCAAACTCAGGAATATTACAGAAGGATTTGACGAGCAGGGAGTGAACGCCATCTTTCTTGACCTGCCCAACCCATACGATTTCATCGATCAGGTGCGCAGCGCATTAAAACCGGGTGGTTTTTTTGGAACAATCCTACCCACCACCAACCAGGTCACGCGGTTACTTAGCGCCTTGCAACGCGGAAATTTCGTCTTTATCGAAGTTTGCGAAATCATGCTGCGCTACTACCAAGCCATCCCGGAAAAGCTTCGCCCAACCGATCGTATGGTAGCGCACACCGGCTACTTAATCTTCGGGCGTCCCATCTTGCCCCCAAATCAGGATGTGAATTTTGGTGAAGTCGAGCAAATGTCAGAAGCCGATGAAACAAATACGGTTAGTGACCGTGCTTTTGGGGAATCCGGCCAGGTGGAGGATTAACCATGCCACCCAGACGTCCACCCCGGCGGGGTAAAAAGCACGGGTCATCTGACGCGCCGGCATTAGCAGGTATAGCCTTGAAAGATGTCCGCCGGGCGCACAGCCTGGTTGAGAGGGGTGATCATGCCAATGCCGCCCAACTCTTTGAGCGCCAGGCCCGTGATGCCGCTGATCGGGGTATTTACCTACCGGCTGCACATTTATACCTGCAAGCCGGGCGGGCTAGGTTACTGGCTGGAGAATCTGCAGCCAGCGAGCAGATGCTTCATCAAGGTTTGGGAATTTTAGCAGACTACTTGAACCCTCGCCGGCTGGCCTTAAGCAGCGAACAATTATTTGACGACCTGCTCAATATGGGGCAAAGCCAGTTGGCTGCGGCTTTGCGCAAATGGTTTGAGCAAACCTTGGAGAAAAACCAAACCCTTCCGGTTGGCGGAGCGGGCGATCATCCAGTTCGGATCAGGCTTTCCATTCAATGCCCCCGCTGTAATGCAATCTTGAGACCTGCTGATCTTGAAGCTTGGGACTCCACTCAGGATATTTGCGTTTATTGCGGTAGCCTGGTTGGCAAATAAGGTATGGCTCGATTGCCTTTTCTAGACCTTTCGGAAGCCGAAATTTCCCGCCGACTGGCCATCGCGGAGGCAACCTACCGGCCACCTAAAACCGGGTTGGATGATTTCTTAAGATCAGGGGTGTTTACCGAATCCCCTCGACCGGCAGCTGTGTTGATTCCCTTTACCAAAATTGATAATCGCTGGCATGTCCTTTTTACGCGCAGGAATGATGACCTACCTGAGCACAGTGGGCAAGTTGCTTTTCCTGGCGGTAGAGCCGATCCCGCAGACTCAACCCCTGAAGAAACTGCCTTGCGAGAGACTTACGAAGAAATCGGTCTGAAACCCAACAGCGTGCGCATCCTTGGTCAAATGAAAAACTTTTTGACCATAACGAACTACGAAGTTAAGCCTGTGGTAGGCAGCATACCCTGGCCTTTTCCAATCCGCCTTGCCCGGGTGGAGGTCAGCCGGGTCTTCACCATCCCATTTGAGTGGCTGGCAAATCCATCGAACCACGAGGTGCAGCAAAGGAGCTTGCCCGCTCCACACCCTCCCATTCCTGTAATTTACTTCAAATCCTACGATGGAGAAGTGCTCTGGGGAGTAAGCGCTTACATCATGATCAATTTGCTCGAAATATTGGTGGGCAGAAACAACTAGGTTCAAATTCTGCCGGGGTTAAACCCTTATCCCAAGAATTAAAAGAGCGGTGTACACCAGGGCGCACACCGCTCTCATGTTATTCTGGTAAGGAACTACTCTTCTTTTTCGTCTTCGTCGCGCTTACCGCGCTCGATCACTTCTGGTTCTCCCAACTCACCTTCTTCCTCAACTTCGGCTTCCTCGAGAATTTCCTCAGCAGCCGGGGCGGTAATCACAAACAGGGTTTCCTCTGGGTCTTCCAAGATTTCCACGTTAGCAGGGGGGGTGACATCTTTTACATAAATGGCATCACCAATCTTCTCCAGGCCCGAAATATCAACAACGATCTTCTCAGGCAAGTCCTGAGGATAACATTCCACCCGCAACTCTTCCAGTCCGGTCATCAAGATGCCTTCTTCATTATCCACGACTGGAGAGATACCAGTGGCTTCCAACGACACCCCTGTGCGCAGTTTCTCGGTTCTGGAAACAACCTGGAAATCAACATGGTTCAGGGTGCCCATCAGGAAGTTGCGCTGCCGGTCCCGAACCAGAGCCAGATGGCGTTCTCCATCCACATCAAGTGTGACCAAGGCTGAACTAGAGATGCTGCCGAGGGTGCGACCAGCCTCGCGGGCATTGAGGAGTATCGGGGTGGGCTTAATACCTGAACCATAAATAACAGCAGGCAATCCGCCGGCGCGCCTGAGAGCCTTTACCTGCTTCCCGATCACGGCGCGTTTCTGAGCTGTAATAATAATTTCTTCCATTTCATCCTTCCTTGAAGCGCCTCTCACCTGCCGGGGAATCTCCGCAATTCGCAGGTTACCTTCACTTCTTCGGCTAATTCCGGCTTCTGCCGGGAGAAATTTTCAGCCGCTTGACAGCGGCTGCTTGATGTAAAAAGATGCTGGGGAAAGCAACCCTTTTCCATCCCAAACACGCCCCACATTTTAGCCGTATTACCATCTTCCGTCAATACTTGGATGGTGTTTGCTTTGGGGCATCATTTGTAAGTTACAATATCTAAGCCTGCTCAGTCAATTGGTGGGAAATGGCTGAAATACGGGTGTTTGGGACGGCTGCGCTGCACAATACCCAATTTTCAGACCAAACCCGGTTAATTACATAGCTACCGCTTTGGCCTGAGCAGCAAAAATTTTAGAATTGGAGGCTGAATGACTAAATCGAACATACAGACCATCGACTTAAAATTCCAGGGGCTGGAAGGTTCTATCGCAGTCTATTTGATCCCCCACAAAGGCGGCGCCGTTTTGATCGAGAGTGGGCCGGGCTCAACCCAAACAAGCCTAATAGCAGGCCTGGCAAAATATGGCTTTCAGCCCAAAGACATCACCGATGTATTGCTCACTCATATTCACCTGGACCACGCTGGTGCGGCTGGCTGGCTTTCGCGTCAGGGTGCACGCATCCATGTACACCCGGTCGGGGCGCCCCACCTGCTCAATCCTGAAAAGCTCCTCTCAAGCGCGAGGCGCATCTACGGGGACATGATGGACAGTCTATGGGGTCAATTTCTTCCAGTAATACCTGAGAATTTGTCCGTCCCAAAAGACGGCCAGGCGGTGGAAATCAATGGGCTTTCTTTCCTACCAGTGGATACACCTGGACACGCGTTTCACCATTACGCCTATATATTCGAAGACATCTGCTTCAGCGGCGACATCGGCGGGATCCGGTTGGGAGGGATTCCGCATATTCGCATTCCGATGCCTCCCCCTGAATTCCATCTGGAGAAGTGGCGAGAGAGCCTGGACCGCCTGCGAAAGCTCAAATTCTCTCGCATTGCACCCACCCATTTCGGCATTTATGATGATGCTGAATGGCACTTAATTGCCCTGGAAGGAGCCATCGATGAGGCTGAGCGGTGGACCGAGAGGGTGATGCCTTTAAACCCATCCTTGGATGAGCTGCGCAAAAACTTTGTTGAATGGACAGAGCAACTCAACCTAGAACAAGGCCTGGATTCAATGCAGATTAAGCTACATGAAGCAGCCAACCCATCTTTCATGTCCGCTGATGGAATTCATCGCTATTGGCATAAGTTTCGCCTGCCAGAAAAAGAAGCTCCGCAGGAATAACGGTATGCCTGGATGGGGGAGCGAGGCCGACTCTGTTTAGGAGAAAACTGACTTGAGCGATATATCTGACAAGCCCAAACACGATGGTTTTCCCGTCGATCTGGAAGAATGCCCACGCTGTGGTCAGAAAATCGATGATATCCTGTGGGGGCAAACAAATTGTCCGCGCTGTGGGTTGCACTTTGAGTGCTGCTGATGAGCAAGCCACTCGTTGAGATACCTGCAGAATTGGCCAACATTCTGCGCCGTGCACAGCGGCTGACTGTGCTTACGGGAGCAGGCATATCAGCAGAGAGCGGGGTGCCGACATTTCGAGAAGCGCAAACGGGATTGTGGGCGCGCTTCCGTCCAGAGGAGCTGGCCACCCCGGCGGCCTACCAACGCGATCCGCGCCTGGTATGGGAATGGTATGCCTGGCGCAGGGAGCTAACTGCCAAAGCTCAACCCAACCCGGGACATCTGGCTCTAGCAGAGATTGAGCGGCATATCCCGCACTTTTCACTGATCACGCAAAATGTCGATGGGCTCCACCAGCGAGCCGGCAGCCGGCAGGTGTTGGAGTTGCACGGCAATATCCAGCGGGTTAAGTGCATGGATGGAAACCATCTGGTAGAGAACTGGGAAGATAGCGTCGAAATCCCACCGCGATGTCCGCTATGTGGCAGTTTGCTACGACCAGATGTGGTCTGGTTTGGTGAAAATCTGCCTGTGAAAGCACTGCAAGCTGCATGGGATGCAGCCGAAACTGCAGATATCTTTCTCTCCATTGGAACATCGACCCAGGTCGAACCGGCTGCTTCACTACCCTTCGCCGCCAAACGATGTGGGGCGGTCATAGTAGAGGTGAACCCACAAGAGACTCCCCTGACAAAATCGGCACAATATTCATTGCGGGGCCGATCTGGAGTCGTCCTGCCAGCTCTTGTACAGCCAACCTGGGGCTAAGCTGGTTCTGCAAAGCAGTATCGCTGCAGACAATGCTGGAGAACCTGAAAAGAGCTGTCTTCCAAAGCAAGCCAATTGTCTGTTTAAGAGAAGGGTCATGTGTTCCTAGAAAGTTAGGGTCATATGACCCTTATGCATTCAGGCATCATTCTGTTATATTAATAACGTGCGAACAAAAAATTTAGCAGGTAATTTACCAAAGGAGTTAAAAATGTCCAAGATTGTTACTCGTACAGGTCATGTCATTCAAGATCCGCCCCTCGTCCACAAGCTTCTAAATGATCCCCGTGCAAGTTGGTTGTGGTTTGTCTTGCGGGTGTGGTTGGGCTGGCAGTGGTTTAGCTCAGCCCAAGGCAAGCTAACCAATCCGGCGTGGACACAAACCGGCGAGGCCCTGAGGGGTTTCTGGACCAACGCGGTGATGGTACCAGAAAGTGGGCGGCCTCCAATTGCCTTTGATTGGTATCGCGGCTTCCTGCAGAGCATGTTGGATGCACAGGCCTACACTTGGTTTGCCAAGCTGGTGGTGGCCGGCGAGCTTCTGGTTGGCATCGCCCTGATCCTGGGCGCCTTCACCGGCATTGCAGCCTTCTTCGGCGGCTTTATGAACTGGAACTTCATGATGGCCGGTTCAGCCAGCACCAATCCGATGTTGTTCGTGATTGCGCTCGGCTTGATTATGGCCTGGAAAGTTGCTGGATATGTCGGCGCTGATTACTTCTTACTACGCTGGATCGGGACACCCTGGCAGCCTGGAAACGCTGACAGCGCTCCCAAAGGAAAGGTTTCCCCGAGATATCCAAACACAGAACCAGCCCAGGGCGATTGAGCCACACTCTCTCGAAATTCTAAACGAATAACATACAGAGCGGCGTGACAGCGCCGCTCTGTATGTTATTCGTTTCCCACCTTATCGAACAAATGATGTTCCACTGCATAAAGGGCTAGCTCGATCCGGTTGGACAAGTCTAACTTTTCAAGGATTGTGCTGACGTAATTTCTGACTGTCTTTTCACTCAGGTTTAAAATTTGTCCGATTTCTGCGTTGGTTTTGCCACGCGCCACTTCGGTAAGCACATCGAGCTCGCGATCCGAGAGCTGGTGAAAGGCATCTTCAACATTCTTTCTTTCAATCTCCCGCACCCGAGAGAGCAAACGGGCTGTAGTCGAGGGATCCAACAGAGCCTTACCCTGCGCTGCAGCAGTGATCGCCCGGAGTAATTCATCATTTCCAACTTGCTTGAGCACATAGCCAACCGCCCCGGCCTGGATGGCGCGCAGAACCAATTTATCGTCTGCAAATGATGTGAGCATGACCACTTTGGTATCCGCAAAACGGTTCGATATTTCTCTGGCAGCTTCAATACCCCCCTCCCCCGGGATGCGAATATCCATCAGCACCACATGCGGGTGGGTACGTTCGACCATCCGCAACGCTTCAGCTGCTGTGCCGGCCTCCCCAACGACCTCCATTTCAGGCTGGTCGTTGATCAGCGTCATCAAACCTAGACGGACTATCTCATGGTCATCCACCAATGCTACACGGATTTTCATTATCTCTTGTCCTTCCAGGGTATATCCAGGGTAACACGGGTACCCTTCCCATTTGCTTGAGTGAACTCGATCTCCCCCCCTAGCATGCGTGCCCGATCGCGCATATTTCGCAATCCATAGCCGACGTCCACATCTTCAGCCATCCCAATCCCGTTATCTTCAACCGTCATCAAAAATCGGTTGTCTTGCTTGTGAACAGCGATCAGCACCTGACTGGCTTGTGCGTGGCGAACGACATTAGCCAGTGCTTCGTTAACCACTGAGAGCACATGCTCTGCTTGGACAGGCGACAGGACTTCATTCTCCGGTAAATCAATCTCCAGATCTATTTCAACCAGGGATCGAAAACGAGCATCTTCGGCAAGATTTCGCAACACAATTGGGAAAGGCGCGCTTTCAGGAGAGCTTTTCAATTCCCCCAGGCTGTGACGCAAATCAGTAATAGCATCGTTCAGCACAAGCTCAGCCTTTTCCAGACGACTGAACAGGGGATCGTCCGTCTCGCTGACATGCTTTCGAGCTGACTCAATCAGCAAACCAGCGGTGTAGACTTTCTGAATCGCACCATCGTGGATATCGCGGGCAATGCGGCTGCGTTCGGCCATCAGAATCTGCTGCTGCTCAATGGATTCAATCATCCGGGCAGTTTCTACGTCGAACACTTCCAGGGCGCGGATGATGGCAATAACCAATCCCAGCCCGATCAAAGACCGAAATACAGGTACTGGAACAAAAAAGGCCTGCTCAAAATTCATCGTGTTGATGATATTACCCGGGAAGAACGGCACCGGCGGCGGAATCAATCCACCAAAGAGAGCATAGAACGCGAGCATCATTCCCGCAAAACGCAGCATCTTTACAATATGAGGAACCCGCAATGGGACGATGCGGTACAGGGTATGCTTTCTGAGACCGTAAGCAGCCAGCAGCCCCCCAGGAAAACCGATAAAATAGCGGGCCAGTGCATTGGCCGTATTATGCCAGGTGTGGAAATCGGGCAACAGCTCCGGTAAAGGAAAATAAACCAAAAAAAACCAAACTCCCAGCAGGAGAGCAGGAATTCGATGGACCCAGCGCGCCAGCCCAAGTGGCTTTAGCAGCGTCACCCCAAACTCAAACAGAAAGGCGTAAGAAACCGCCAGAAGCAGCAGGTGAATGCGATGCAGCCAAAGGATGGTATCTGGATTGGCGTAATTTTCCTGGATGGGAATAAACAGATCACCCCATTCGTTGAATGCATGGACGAATCCGAAAGCTGCCAGCCATTGCAAGCAGCGCGCCAAATCCAGGCGAGAATAATTCCTCGACTGAAGCGCAATCGCCAGACCTAATACAAAAAAGACCAGTCCGTAGGCAAAGTAAATGATGTCGCGGTTGAGCGAAAAAAATAGGCGCACAAGATCCATTCAGGACAATTTTACCTTAAAGAGTCTTATTTGATCCCGGATCCGGTGCTTGCGAGTAGCTTGCCACTTATTTAGATAAGTATCTAAATGAGATCTGGCCTTTGGCGCAGCCGGATACGACTCTGCATTTGCAGATAAACAAAGATGATGTAATACGTGAAATTGCTGGCAGATAGATCAATTCGTCCAAACCGACATGACTGCTCTCATTAATGGTTAATGCGAGAATGGCAGCCAACAGGAATAGCAGCAGCGTAAAAGTGGTGGCAAGTTTTTGAGCCATGATAGCCTCCCAAGATCGTGCATTCCAGCAAAGGACCATTAAACAGTTTTTTTTAATTGAGGATGACCTCAATGATCTGTTTTCCTGTGTTTAAGACGGTCTGTTTATCAAAATGGTTCCTATATCTGAACAGTAACAATTTGAGTTAGAATTGCAGCACAAGCGATATATGCTTCACTAACACTGCCAATCATTATGAATAACTAAGAGGGACACTGCTATGCAATTCGACCACTATTTCACCAACCAGGAAATCGAATCTACATTAAAAGCATGGGCTGATACCTATCCAAAGTTAGCTACACTGGCATCAATTGGTAATAGCTATGAGGGCAATCCAATTTGGATGTTGACAATCACGAACCTTGAAACAGGTGCGGATATTGAGAAGCCAGCTTTATGGATCGATGGCAATATCCATGCCACTGAGATTGCAGCGGCAACCACCAGCTTATATATCGCGCATAGCCTTTTGTCCGGTTATGGTATAGATGGCCGGATTACGCGCCTATTAGATACCAGCGCGTTTTACATCATCCCCCGTGTCAATCCAGATGGTGCAGCTCTGGCAATGAGCTTGACGCCGCGCTATCTGCGATCGGGTGTGCGTCCTTACCCTTGGGATGAAAAAGATGAAGGACTTCACCCTCAGGACATCGACGGAGATGGGCGCATTCTCCAAATGCGCATCCAAGATCCCACCGGCGATTGGAAAATCAGCTCGCTCGATACGCGATTGATGGAGAAACGCAGGCCAGATGAACATGGTGGTGGATATTACCGCATGTTGAGCGAAGGTTTAGTAGAGGACTATGATGGCTATCTCATCAAAGAAGCCCTCCCCATAGAAGGCTTGGACTTCAACCGCAACTTTCCCTTCGAATGGCGCCCAGAAGGCGACCAAAGCGGCGCCGGACCATATCCGACATCTGAACCGGAAATCAAGGCGCTGGTGGATTTCATAGCCGCTCACCCGAATATCAACGCGGCCATCACCTACCATACTTTTAGTGGAGTAATGCTGCGTCCCTACAGTACAAAATCTGACGACGATATGGAAACAGAAGACCTGTGGGTCTTCAAAAAGATCGGCGAGATGGCTAAGGAAAGCAGCGGCTATGCCTGTGTTTCAACTTACCATGATTTCAAATATCATCCAAAGGAAGTGACCAGTGGCGCTTTTGACGATTGGATTTACGACCAGCTCGGCGCTTACTCCTTTACCATCGAACTGTGGGATCTGCCCACCAGAGCCGGAATTGAAAACCGCAAACTGATCGAATGGTTTCGGACTCACCCTCATGAAGATGATTTAAAAATACTGAAATGGGTGGAAGAACATGCAGAAAAGGACGCCTACGTGAACTGGTATCCCTTCGACCACCCTCAATTAGGTCAGGTAGAATTGGGCGGCTACAACCAAATGTATACCTGGACCAATCCACCACCTGCATATATGGGCGACGAGGCAGCCCGAAACCTGCCAATTGTGCTATCCATCGGAGATATGTTACCTCGCCTAACTCTGCACACTTTGAAGGTTGCTCACCTTGGTGCAGACAGCTATCATATCAATCTAGTAGTAGAAAACAGTGGTTTCTTACCCACCTATACCAGTGTGCAGGGCAAAAACCGCAAAGCCGTTCGACCGGTGCGAGTCGAAATTGAGCTGCCCCAAAACGCAATTCTTGCCAGTGGAAAAAGGCGAGTCGAAATTGGGCACCTGGAAGGCCGTAGTAATAAAATGAGTATTAACATCTATTCCTCTAGCCCCACCGATAACCGCGCCCGAGCCGAATGGACCGTGAAAGCTGCCCCAGGCACTGAAATTGGTCTCAAAGTAACTAGCGAACGAGCCGGAACAATTCAGTACAAAGTGCAACTTGAATTACCCAAAAAGTAATCTGTCAGCCTGTGCAAGTAATAACCAAATTGAGCGTCCACAAATGTGTACGGCTGTTGTTGGCGCATTTCTATGAAATTTAACCATCCAGGAGTATTCGACCATGCCCACCATCATTCAAGAAAAAGTCGCCCAGGCGATTGGAATTTTGCAGGAGAAAGGAATCGATGTTTGGATGACTTTCGTCAGAGAAACCACCGCTGGCGGAGATCCGGTATTGCCCTTGATCTATGGGCACGACTTGACCTGGCATTCAGCGCTCATTTTATCCCGCCATGGACGCAGCGTTGTGGTGCTCGGGGACCTGGAGGCCGAAGCAGCCCGGCGCACCGGGGCATACAACACCATCCTGCCTTACCACCAATCCATTCGGGAAGAACTGTTGAGCATCCTGAAAGAATTGGATCCACAGCAGATAGCGATTAATTACTCGGTCAACGATGTCCATGCCGATGGCTTAAGCTATGGGATGTACCAGGTGCTGAAGGGATATTTAGAAGGGACTCCGTACCTGGACAAACTGGTATCGGCCGAATCAATCATCAGCGCCTTGCGCGGGCGAAAAACATCTGAAGAAGTGCGCCGGATCAAGCAAGCTGTTGAAACCACCCGCCAGATCTACCAGAACACTTTCAAATATGCTCAGGTTGGAATGAGCGAACAGGCGATCAGCAGCTTCATGCACAAGCAAGTATTGGAATTTGGTGTAGAAGAGGCCTGGGATTATCAAAACTGCCCGGCTGTTAATGCAGGACCGGAGGCCATTATCGGTCACGTCGGACCAACCCAGCGCATAATTGAGGCGGGGCATATTTTGCACATGGATTTCGGTGTCCGCCAGGAAGGGTATTGCTCTGACATTCAACGGGTATTGTATTTTCTGAGACCTGGCGAAACATCCCCGCCCGAGCCAGTCCAACGCGGCTTTGACACGGTTGTACAAGCTATTCAGCAAGCTGCCGCAGCCATGAAACCAGGAATGAAGGGTAAAGAAATCGATGCCATCGCCAGGGGAGTCATCACCCAGGCAGGCTATCCGGAATACATGTATGGTACCGGTCATCACCTGGGACGGACCGTCCATGATGGCGCTGGCATGCTCGGGCCGGAATGGGAGCGCTATGGGGGCACACCTAACTTTCCCCTTGAAGCCGGACATGTATACACCATAGAGCCTGGCCTGAAAGTTGAAGGGTATGGTTACATTGGTCTGGAGGAGGATGTGTTGGTCACGGAAGATGGAGTTGAATTCCTCGGACAGCCACAGATCGAGTTGATCGTAAAGGGATCAAAATGAAAATAAATCAGTCTAGTTTGGGCAGTCAAAAGAAAATTGCCCTGATCGCCCATGACGCTCGCAAACAAGATTTGCTGGAATGGGTGAAATACAACCGAGATTCACTTAGCAAGCATATTTTATTTGGCACAGGCGGAACGGGCACGCTCATCGCCAAAGAGACGCAGCTTCCGGTCACTCGCTTTAAAAGTGGGCCGCTGGGCGGAGACCAACAGATTGGGGCAAAGATATCCGAGCGGGAGATCGACTTCCTGATTTTCTTCTGGGACCCGCTTGAAGCTCAGCCGCACGATCCGGATGTCAAAGCCCTACTGCGACTGGCAGTTTTGTACAATATTCCCACAGCCTCTAACCGTGTCACGGCAGATTTCCTGATTACTTCACCCTATATGGCGGAACCGTATACAGGGGAATACATGGACTATACAGACAACTTTCCCCGCCCACTTCGAGGTGATGAACGCTGAGATTTCGGTTAATCCCCTTGATTAGCAGCCGTCGCCAGACCGAAAATCAATAGCTGCACTGGATCGAGGAGCACAAACTCCCCACTGATACGCCAGAGGTTGTACTTTTCCATCTCTTCAATCTGGGCATACGGGTCGTAGAAACGCATGCCAGAGAAATCATACCCAGCTGGTCCGTAGCGAGCCTCAAAATGCAGGTGGGGCGCACTGGACCAGTGTTCAGGGGTATTCCCAACTGCTCCCAGGGTCTGCCCGCAGGTCACTTCCTGCCCAAAGGCCGGCAATGGTGTTTCTTGCATATGGGCATACAACAGGTACAGCAATTGTTGGTCAGGAATGCCCAAAAACTCGATCAGTGATCTGGGCAACTGCTCGTATCGCGTCTCGACGATAACCATGTTGCCGTAAGGGATCAAGTTATTGTTGTTAGCAGCCACACGGCCCGCCAAAACAGATTGGATCGGGACTCCTTGAATAGACAGCCTCTCTCCGCGCCGGTAGTAGGCAAAATCCACTCCATGGTGTCCGGTATCTTTGCCCACAGGAGGGGGATCAAAGGGAAAAGAGACAATTTCTTGAAGATCAGCCAGGCTGTGATCTTCGAGAGGGGAACACATGCTTGAAGTCGAGAACATCTCCAGCAAAGGGGTGGGGCTTGGAGTTGGGGTAAAATATACAGGCACTGGGCCCATTTGGGTAGGTGTGGGTAAAATCGTCGCTGCCATGGTTGATACAGCTTGAGAGCCAGCTTCGATATCCGTGCTTATCCGTGCAGTCGGTTGTCTTAGGATTTCAATGGGTATAGGGTTATCCTGACCTGGAGGCGGTTGCAAAGTGTTGTTTTCCTGGCAACCCGTCAACCCAAGCAGCAGCCAGAAACCTAACCCTATGTATAGAAAATGTTTGATATTATCACCAACTTTCGGCCAAATCATGGACATTATTACCATTGTTCAGGACTCGGGATACTCTCCTTCGCTGCCTATATCCCCGAAATTATACCCTGAGGTCCATGCACACAGATCAATAAGCACATATTAACCATGCGCATTCTTGCAGTTGATCCAGGTGAAAAACGAATCGGCATTGCCATAAGCGATCCAACCGGCACAATTGCCAATCCCCTGACTGTCCTGAAACATGTAGCGCGGCCTGTAGATGCGGCTGCAATTGCACAGCTTGCACAAGAGCATGGAGTCGAATTGATCATTGTTGGTCAAAATCTGGATGCAGAAGGAGAGCCCACGGTGCAGAGCCGCATGGCGGGGCGATTGGCAGAAGCCATTCGCGCCCAAATCTCGGTGCCAGTTGAGATGTGGGACGAGAGCGGCAGCACAAAGGCCGCCAGAGCAGCTCGCATCGCTATGGGCGTTCGCAAGAACAAACGACGCGGTCATATGGATGATCTGGCAGCTACCGTTATCTTGCAGTCCTACTTGGATGCAAATCTATGAAAAAAAACCGCTCCTCTTGCTTAGGCGTCTCTATCATCGGACTGGTCCTTTTATTTATCAGCGGATCTATCTTTTTAGGAGCTATCTTGCTGGCAGTTCCGCGCAGAGCAGAGCAAGTGTACGGTTCTGCCTCCCCCACTTTAAACAGCATAGAGCGCTTCAGTTACGCCCTTATCCTGCTGGTTCAAGAGGATGATCTTGTACGCCCGGTGGATCCTTTTGGCGCAGAGAGAAGTTTTAATGTCGAAATTGGAGAAAGCACTCCATCAGTTATCGGGCGCTTATGGGAACAAGGTCTGATCTCGAACCCAGGCGCTTTCCGTACCTACTTGCGCTACAGCGGCCTGGACACCACCCTGCAAGCGGGAGTTTACACGCTAAATCCCAGCATGAGCCCCATTCAGCTAGCCCAGGTATTACAAGATGCCACGCCTGCTGAGGTGAGCTTTCGCATCTTGCCGGGTTGGCGTATGGAGGAAATCGCTGCAGCATTGCCAACCTCTGGCCTGAGCATAACCCCAGAAGCATTTCTACAGGCTGCCCGGTCCATCCCACAAGGTTACTCATTTTCAGATGAGTTGGTCTCATCTGGCTCTGCAGAAGGATTCTTACTCCCAGATACCTACATATTTGAGCGCGAAATCTCATCCCAGGAATTTATTCTCCAAATTTTGGATAACTTTGAGGAAAACGTCCCTGACCGGCTGCGAGAACGCTTTTCTCAGCAGAATTTGTCCTTGCTCGAGGCGGTGACCCTGGCCTCGATCGTCCAAAGAGAGGCAATAGCAGAAGATGAGATGCCGCTCATTGCCTCGGTTTTCTATAACCGTCTGGCTATCGGGATGAAGCTGGATACCGACCCAACCGTGCAATATGCACTGGGTTATAACACCGTCCAAAACACCTGGTGGACCAACCCGCTCAGCCTGGCAGACCTCCAAGTGGACTCGCCCTATAACACGTATCTATACGCGGGATTGCCGCCCGGCCCAATTGCAAATCCAAATCTGGAAGCGCTCAGGGCAGTGGCTTACCCGGCGAAAACCCCTTATTACTATTTCCGCGCAGGCTGCGATGAAAGCGGGCGGCACTCATTTGCGGAAACATATGCAGAACATCTGCTTAACGCCTGTCCATAATTGCATAGATCTCAAGTTCGGGGGCAAAGGGAATCATTTACCCAAACAGAACCGGGCAGTTTATAAAAATACTCGCCTGCAAGACTGAACAATAACGGTGCAGATAAGATTGAAAGCTTAAGGAGAATTTCGGATGAATTCGAGGAAAATAAACTACATTTCGCTACTAATGGTATTCACAATTCTTTGCCTTGCTCCCGTATCCAATCTCATCAACTCTCCAGATCTAGCCCGCAGCGCCGCACAGCAAGTCAGCTGGCCCATAATTTCAATCCAAGCCTGGGCAGGGAATCTGGAAAGACCGGTCACGATCACTCACCCCGGAGATGGCTCCGGCAGGGTCTTTGTTGTTGAACAGCCTGGAAGGATTCGGATTATTGAAAACGGGCAGGTTAAGCCCGTGCCTTTCTTAGACATTCAGGGTCAAGTGAAGTGCTGTAGAGAAGAGGGGCTGCTTGGACTGGCTTTCCCCCCACAGTATGCAGAAAAAGGTCATTTCTACGTGTACTATACGCGTTTAGATGGGAACAATCAGGTATCCCGCTTTCACATTAGCACAGATAATGATATTGCCGATCCTGGCAGTGAAGAGGAAATCCTTTTCTTACATCACCCTACCTATTTGAATCATAATGGGGGGCAGTTGGCTTTTGGACCAGATGGCTATTTATATATTGGAACCGGAGACGGTGGAGGCGGCGGAGACCCAGATGAAAATGCACAAGACCTGGAGTCGCTCTTGGGAAAGATCTTGCGCATTGATGTTGAAAGCGCTGGTTCGACACCAATATCAGGAGAGTTTTCATTCTATTTTCCTTTGCTAATAGTTGGGAATGATATTCCAGCAAAAGCATATTCCATTCCGCCAGATAACCCTTTCCTAAATGATGCTCAGGCGCGACCTGAGATTTGGGCAGTGGGTCTACGCAATCCCTGGCGTTTCTCTTTCGATTCGGCCTCAGGCGATCTTTACATCGCTGATGTGGGCCAAAATCTTAGAGAAGAGGTAAATTTCCAGCCGGTCTCCAGCACAGGAGCAGAAAATTACGGTTGGAATATCCTAGAAGGATCGCTTTGCTACTCCCCGTCCACCAGTTGTGTAGCTCCAGCAAATTACACTCCCCCAGTAGCTGAGTACGGTCATGATCTTGGTTGTTCTGTTACCGGAGGAGAAGTTTACCGGGGCAATCAGTACCCAACTTTACAAGGTTTTTATCTGTATGGAGATTTCTGCTCCGGTCGGATTTGGGGGCTGGCAAACGAGGGTAGCGGGTGGCAATCGCAGGAGCTTTTAGTTTCCACCTTACGGATCTCCACCTTTGGCTCAGACGAGGATGGTAATCTCTACGTGGCTGATCTCGCCACGGGCCAAATCTACCGCATCGTTGTCGGCCATTGACGCAGCCAATTTATTTCAAGATGTAGTAAGTCGCGCGCTTATCACCAATTTTCAACAAGATACCGCGGCTGACCAATTCTGCCAGGTCCCGCCGCAGCGTTTCGGGGTGCACATCCGGGCATAGCTCACGGTAGGAGCTATTGCTGATGCGGCGATGTAGCGCCAGATGCGTCAGAGCCATCTCCTGACGCGGGTTTAAATTCATATCTTTATACTTCGACAGATCAGGTATTGATACTGAATCGTGCCCAATATACGGCGCATGCAAAGTGACCCGGAAACAACCAGCGATTTCCTCAAAACGGGGTGGGCGCAGCTGGTTCTGGCGCAATACCGTGACAACTCGATCCAAGCCATACCCAAGACGCTCGATAAAGCCCATATCGGAGAGTACTTGGACGATGATGGCGTTCCTGGAAAAGCGTGCCTCTAGCAGGTTATCCAAGGTCACCGGACCGGGCAATCGTCCGGGTGACTGCACTTCCAATCGGTCAGAAAAGATATTTAAGTGAATATTATCACCTTGCAAGTTGTAATCCCGGTGGGCGATCGCATTCACCAGCAGTTCTCTGACCGCCTCCAGTGGATACTCCGGCGCCTCCTGGCGAGTTAACCCTGCCAATCTGACTACCTTACGCAGGTTGGCCTGGACAAAAGCATCTGCCTGACGTATTTGCTCTGGGAGCGTGCCACTGATATCCTGTTTGATAAAGCGATCCGAAAAAGCAATCCCAGGAAAATGTGCAGCCAAAATGGTCGAGTTGGGCAGCCATTGTTGTGGATAACGCCCAAATAGCAATACAGCCGCGTAGGTCGGGCGTAGTTCCCCGTTAACACGTTTCAGGCAACCCCGTTGCATTAAAATTTCCTGACTTGCTTCTCGTCCAGCCCCTTTAAAGAGGCCCGTGCTCCCCTTGAGCAAATCTAAATAAGCCTCTGTTTGTTGCGGATCCAAATCCGCCAATGTGGCCTGCGGGGGAACGGCCGTTTCAAGCTGGATCGCGCCACGCTCAACCAGAAGTTGCCGCAACCGGCGCGCGGAAAGTGGATTTGTCTGGCGACCATCACGACCCAAATAACTGCCATCCAGGCTGTAGACATGCGGAAGGCCAGCAGGGATTGTTACCCATAAGATCTGGGTAGAATTCAAACCACCTGTAGAAAATACTCTCGGTACCGGTAATACCAATGCTGGGTCAACCAGCAATGCTGCTTGAAAAGATAGCTCAATCGCCTTTTCGACATCCCTGACACCCTGCACCTGGCCAGAGCGCGGTGTTATGCCAATCAGGATTGAACCCCCGCCTGTGTTTGCCATGCCCGTCATTGTAGCAGCCAGGCTTGTCACCGGCGCATCTTCAGGAAACCAGTGCAGGTCTGGACCCATTCCACGGGCTAGTATAGAGAAAATGTCAGGTAACGAAGACATGGTTGTGCTGCTACGTATAGGTGAATAGAAGGCCGAGCTGTACATCAACCCGGCCATTCTTGCGTTTTGCTTGGTTATGATCCCATGTTGAGAGAAGTGGATGTCCCAAGTGGTTTTACTGCCGGAGGATTTTGAGCATCTCCTGGAACCGTACTTTCTCTTGATGGCAAAGTATCGATCTTTTTTGAAGTATTTTGATCGCGCTCTCTGTGTCGAATGGGGGGTTTCCTGACACGCTCCGGCTTAGGAGATGCAGGAAAGAGCGCCTTATCAAGAACCTGGTCCATATGCTCAACCGCGATGATTTTCAGATCATTCCGAGCTCGTTTGGGAATATCCACCAGATCTTTTGTGCTGCTTTTTGGCAGGATGACAGTGGTAAGTCCTGCTCGATGGGCTGCCAACACTTTTTCACGCACGCCACCGACAGCTAAAACTCTGCCTCTCAGAGTGATCTCTCCTGTCATCCCTACCTCACGGTGAACTTTGCGGCCAGTAAAAGCGGAAATCAGAGCTGTACAAATGGTGATGCCGGCGCTGGGACCATCCTTGGGAATGGCGCCCTCTGGAATATGAATATGCACATCAACGTTCTCAAATATCTCTGTATCGACCTCAAGCTGCCGGCAGCGGGATTTCAGGTAAGAAAGGGCAGCTTGGGCAGATTCCTGCATAACATTGCCAATCTGTCCAGTGATTTGCAAGTTACCCTTACCTTCCAAAAGCAGGACCTCGACCGGCATGATCTCGCCACCGTTCTCAGTCCAGGCCATGGCAGTTGCCACCCCAATTTCATCCTGCCGTTCTGCTTCCAGGTTATGGAACTCCGGAGGTCCAAGAAAACGCTCAATATGGCTTGGGTTTACATAGGAGGGATAACGCTTATGTTCTGCTTTCATACGGGCGATCTTCCGGCAAACGCGCCCAATCTCACGCTCAAGATTACGAACTCCTGCTTCATATGTATATTCACGGATAATGCGCCGGATAGCCTGTTCAGTGAAACGAACCTCCTGCTCTTGCAGGCCATTCTCCTCTAACTGGCGGGGTACTAAAAATCGCCGGCTGATTTCCATTTTTTCTTCTTCAATATAACCGGGGAACTCAATCACTTCCATCCGATCCAGCAGTGCTGGAGGGATGGGGCCATTGTAGTTCGCCGTGGTAATAAACATGACCTTGGATAGATCATAAGCCAGCTCCAGGTAATGATCAGAAAAAGTGTGATTCTGCTCAGGATCAAGCACTTCCAACAAAGCCGCCGACGGATCTCCACGAAAATCTTGCCCGAGCTTATCAATTTCGTCCAACATGAAGAGCGGGTTTACTGTTCCAGCCCGGCGCATGGTTTGCAAGATGCGACCAGGCAAAGCGCCAATATAAGTCCGGCGATGTCCACGGATTTCAGCTTCATCCCGAACTCCTCCGAGGGACAGCCGGACGAACTTGCGCCCCAGGGCTTCCGCAATCGAACGGCCCAGGGAGGTCTTGCCAGTTCCGGGTGGACCAACAAAACAAAGAATAGGTTGCCGGGAGCGCTTTGGTTTCAAACTTCGCACAGCGATAAATTCCAGTATCCGTTCCTTGGCCCGGGGTAGGCCAAAATGGTACCGGTCCAGAACTTCCGCAGCATGACGCACATCCAGATTGTCTTCAGAAGAGTCCGTCCAGGGCAAATCTAAAATCCAATCAACATAGGTGCGGATGATGCCAACTTCCGGAGACATGGGCGGCATTTGGCCCATACGCTCAATTTCCTTCAGAGCCCGCAGCTTGACCTCTTCCGGCAGGCTTACACCCTCAACCCGGCTGCGCAACTCATAGATTTCCCGTGTCCATACATCACCCTCGCCAAGCTCAGACTGGATGACCTTCATCTGCTCCCGCAGATAATATTCGCGTTGAGTACGATCAACTTCACTCTGCGCACGCGAGTGAATCTCGTCCTCAAGCTCCAGGACATCCACCTCCTGGGCCAGGATCGCTATGACCTGTTTCAACCGTTCAAACGGATCCGGGTTTTGCAGCAGATCCAGGCGCACTTCCAGAGGCGGAGCGATACTGGTGGCAATCATATCGGCTAACCAACCCGGCTCTTCAATATTCAAAGCAAACAGATAGGCCTCTTCGGGAAGACTGCGATCAAGCTGCACACAACGTTGGAAAAGTTCCAAAGCCGTGCGCATGGTCGCATCCATCTGGCGATCCACATCAACATCCTCATAAACCGGCCGCGCCCGTGCCCGCGGGAAGGGATGCGAGTCGATATATTCAACCACCTCAACCCGCCGGCGACCTTGTACCAGCGCTGAGCTGGAACCATCCGGCATGCTCAAAAGCCGGCCTACGGCCATTTCCACCCCGATAGGGAAGAAACCATCTGGACCGGGAACCTCTTGCTCGGAATCTCTTTGGGTGAGGGCAATGACAGTCTGATCTCTCAATTGCGCTTCCTCAATCGCCAATAGAGAAGCTTCCCGACCGACAAAAAGAGGTGAAACCATATGTGGGTAGACTACCAAATCGCGCAATGCCAGAACCGGGCAATCAATCAGGCCATCCTCATCCGGTAGTGTATCGGGGATGTTGTATAACTCTTCTGTACGCCGGTGGAGAGCTTCACCGAAATCGTCATCTTCGTCACGCAGGTACCAATCTTTTTCTTTCATAATTTCTCCGGCTGGACGTACTTACCTCGCCAGCCTATTTTTCTTGGTTTAAGCAGACATTCCTTCAGGCCGCTCTCGCAATTCTTGCCAGGCATGGTGAGCGCCGGCAACAATGAAAAGGCTACCTGTAACAAGAATTAAATATCCATTTTGCCCAATTTGCAAAGCTTCCTTAAGGGCATCTTCGATGCGGGGAATGGCCCGCGCCGGACGGCCAAATTGGTGGGCTAATTCCACCAATTGAGCAGGGTCTATCGCGCGAGGGTGAATCGATTGGGTGGCAATAACGCTTTCGACACGCGGCAGTAACTCAGTATACATCCCTTTGATATCCTTGTCTTCTGAAGCCCCAAAAACTAAAATGACTGGATAACCGGGGAAGTATTCATCGATGGATAAACGAAGTTTTAATGCCGAGTCACGGTTATGAGCCGAATCCAGCACTATGGGAGGGTTGCGACGTAATATCTCAAAACGACCAGGCCAGACGACGCGGGCAAAGCCTCGCTGAATATCACCTTCACTAATCTCGATACCAACCGACCGGGCAGTTTGCAGAGCTGCGTAAGCCGTCGCGGCATTCACTACCTGATGGTGTCCAAGCAATGGGATGCTAAGGATGGTAGGCTGCTGCCCTTGCAATCCATTAGATTGAATAAAATCACTCACAGATGACTGCATCGACTGCGACCATACAAAAAAGGTCTGCCTGTCCAGCGAATGGGATTGTGGGGCAAATAGATAATCCTGACCGACCTGAATCAAAGCAGCGCCCTTCTCAGCGGTGATCCTGGAAATAACCTGACGAGCCTCTTCTTCCTGTGGAGCTAACACCACCGGAATCCCTTGCTTGATGATCCCCGCTTTCTCACCAGCGATCTCTGCCAGGGTCTCACCCAAGACATATGTATGGTCATAAGAAATCGAGGTAATTACACATACTTTTGGAGTAACGATATTGGTCGCATCCAGCCGGCCGCCCAACCCGACTTCCAGGACCGCGGCAGTAGCCCCACGCCTGGCAAAGTACAACAACGCCAACGCAGTGGTAATCTCAAAGGTAGTCAGCTCCGGGATAGAGGCAATATGCGGCTTCATCTCATCAACCAGGGTAACCACATCCTCATGGGATATCGGCTTTCCATCGACTTGAATGCGTTCCGCAAAATCTTGCAGGTGTGGAGACGTATATAATCCAACCCGGTAGCCGGCAGCAAGCAAAGCACTCGAGCACATGGCCCCAACTGAGCCCTTCCCTTTCGTACCGGCAACATGGATAATGGGGTATTGCTGGTGGGGATTATCCAACGATATAGCCAGCTTTTCCATCCTGGCCAGATTGAAATTTTCTGGAGAATAACGGAAGGTGCGTTTCAGGCTGTAGTCAATAAAACTATAAATATAATCTAGCGTCTCTTGATATGCGATCTCAACATTCATGGTTGAGGCATTGTACCCGCGGAATTATCACCGCGCAAGTGGTAAAATTTAGCGATGTTCGGCCAATCAGGACATATGTTCTTGCGATTTCTAATATTCCTGCTCTTCTTATTGGCGCTGGTTGTCTTTGGTCCTCGACTCTTCACTGCGATATACGCACGCGCCCGCATCTATGAGCCTCAGACAGCTACCTACCATAGGGTGGCGATCGTGTTTGGAGCTGGTCTGCAAAGAGATGGAACCCCAGCGGCTGTATTAAGAGACCGAGTAACAATAGCCTCCGAGCTTTACTTCGCCGGCAAGGTAGATAAACTGTTGATGAGTGGGGACAATCGCACCATTTACTATAATGAGCCTCAGGCAATGCATGATTATGCAGTCCGGCTGGGGGTTCCCTCTGAAGACATCGTATTAGATTACGCTGGGCAACGTACCTATGACACATGCTACCGCGCCCGGGACATCTTCGGATTAGATGATGCGATTCTAGTCACCCAGGCGTTTCATCTTCCCCGAGCCATCTACACCTGCAATACGCTGGGCATTCAGGCAATTGGCGTCCCAGCGGATAGGCGTAATTACAGTCGTGGTCCTTATATATTCTGGAATATGCGCGAATTACTGGCAACGATCAATGCGGTTTGGGAGCTTCATTATGCTCGCCCGCTACCAATTTTAGGGCGATTTGAGCCCATCTTCCCGCCCGAAGAGGAGACGCGATGGACCGTACCCAGGCTTTAAATATTGTCAAAGAATACGTGAAAAACGAAAACCTGGTGCGGCATATGCTGGCAGTGGAAGCAGCCATGCGATTTTATGCCGAAAAATTTAGCGCAGATGTTGAGACATGGGGAATCGTGGGGTTGTTGCATGATTTCGACTGGGAAATCCACCCGACCTTGGAACAGCACCCACAAGATGGAGCTCCCCTGCTCAGGGAAAGAGGGGTTACGGAAGAAATTGTGCGGGCGATTCTCAGCCACGCGGATCATACTGGTGTACCGCGCCAGTCGCAAATGGAGAAGGCTCTGTTTGCGTGTGACGAGATAACCGGGCTGGTGACAGCAGTTGCCCTGGTACGCCCCTCGCGATCTCTGGATGATCTGAAGGCTTCATCGGTTAAGAAAAAATGGAAAGACCGGGCCTTTGCCGCCGGTGCAAATCGAGATGAAATTACCAAAGCGGCAGATGAATTTGGCATAGAGCTGTGGGAGCATGTCGATAATGTCATCCAAGCCATGCGGCGGATTGCCCCTGAATTGGGCCTGGCATCCACACAGAATTTGGAAACCAATGTTTGACAAGACTTCCATTTTGCGCTAAACTAACTAGTAAATAAACTATGCGCATGGCTCCGGTGAGGTAATCATGACATCTCAAACAACAACACCTTCTTCCACTGCCCACATTCATCCACAAACAACATTCATCCCAGCCATCAATGCCTGGCGATTCTACCTGGAAGACCAAGGCAGTTCTCCTCATACGGTTAAAGCCTTCACAGCCGATTTATTACTCCTGGCTTCTTATCTCCCACCTGACCGGACCATTGGAAGCATCAATACCAGTGACTTAAACAACTTCCTACAGTGGATGCAATCCGGACGGGGTGTACCATGTAGCCCTAAAACCCTCTCGCGCCGAATCACCTCCCTGAAGGCATTTTTCCGCTGGTTGCAACAGTACGGCGTCCTGCTCATCGATCCGGCTGAGAGGGTCATCCAAAGATCTGTCATCAGCCCCCTGCCGACGGTACTGACCGTAGAGGAGGTGCAGGCAGCCTTGGAAGCCGCTGGCAGACAACGCCAGGCTGCCAAGCCAGATACGCGGCCTTACCTGCTCTTATTGCTGCTACTCGAGACGGGGATCAAGAAGAATGAATGCCTGGCGTTAAGCCCAAACCATATTGATCTGGAAACCCCAGAAGAGCCCATCCTGTTTGTGCGCTATTCTTCGCCT
The DNA here is from genome assembly GCA_046485135.1 of Anaerolineales bacterium. Classification (GTDB taxonomy): domain Bacteria; phylum Chloroflexota; class Anaerolineae; order Anaerolineales; family UBA4823; genus CAZAQS01. Next base: position 53,229 of record JAWOHN010000118.1, read on the forward strand.
AAGTATCGCTATAAAGAACGCAAGCTCTCACTATCCGAAGAATGGGTCACAGCTTATCATGAATATAAAAGCCAATACTCGCTCACCGATCGTCTCTTCCCTTGGTCGCCCCGCCGCTTGGAATACCTTCTAGAAGATATCGGTGAAGATGCGGGTTTGGAAAAACATATCTCTTTTGATATGTGCCGGTGGACTTGCGCCTTGTCAGACTGGGAAGCAGGCATGGATCCAGTCAAAATCCGCCAAAAACTTGGCATCTCCAAAATCCAGTGGCGAGAGATTCGTATGAAGCTGGAAAGCCTGTCTAATGCAGATAAGGATGGAGAGATCTAGAAATACCAATCACTGTCTAGAAGAATAATCCGGCTCAGGCGTATTGCGCAGCATCCGCAGATGAACTACCTGCTGGGTGGAATTTGAGATTTGGCAGGCATGCGCCATCCGCATCCCCGGGATCCAAACCAGCTTATCGGCTGAAAAAATTAACGGCCAGTTTGCCCGCGCGCGGGCGGGGATTTTCATGTTAACCATGAAATCAGACACCTTCATCGTCTTACCTGCCATCCCCAAAGGTTCAAAGCGATCTCCAGGTTGCCGGCATCGTACGGTAAGCGGCAAATGTAAATGGGCTGCATCGATCCATATCTGGAATGGATCAGGGTTACCCAGGGCTGGCTTTTCAATTGTTTCGTCTAAAACCAAAGATTCTGCATGGATTTGCCAATCATCAACCAAACAGACAGACCCGGGCGCCGGTAGAAACAACCCCTCACTGCAGCCATCGTCAGCCGCCAACTGAGGCCAATCACTCACCGGAAGATCTGCCTGCCAGGATGCAAGCCATAGCAGGTCAGCCTCTCGGAGCAGGTACATCCCCGCAGCCAAATCCAACCGTCTGCTACGAGTGCTGTGTTCAATAAACCCAAGTGCCCGTTCAACTGTGCTGAAATCGATATCTCGCAAGCCGGGAAGGAGCCATGAAATGCCTCTGCGCATCAGATGACGTTTTATTCCCTCCGGTTGAATAAATAGGGCAGGTGCTCGGAAGGAAACATATCCCTGACCTTGTTCAACCAGGCACTCTTCCCAGGCTGCATCCAGGTTTGCTTCGATCACATCGTAATCTGCAGAGAGGACCTGCGCCATCCGCCAGATAACCCGGCGGATCCCTGGGTTGAAATCTGCCAGATACGGAATCAATTCATGGCGAAGACGGTTCCGAAAAATGCTGGTATCCAGGTTGGTCTGGTCATGTATTGAATTAATTTTCCTGTCCTTTAAATAAGCCAGGATCTCCTCCCGCCAAATTTCTAATAGTGGGCGTACTAGAGGGATATGATCGCACCAGGGAGATGGCAGGGTTAAATACTGCATTCCACGCAACCCTGCCATACCTGCTCCTCTGAGAAAATGCATCAGTACGGTCTCAACCTGGTCATCAGCATTGTGGGCAACTACAACAGCTTGGGCCTGTACCAGTTCTGCCTGCTGAAAGAGAAATCTGTAGCGAAGATTCCGGGCAGCTTCTTCTATTGACAGGGAGTGGATACAGGCATAACTAGAAACATCTTCTTTTCCGATTACAACAGGTAGACCTGCTCTTTTTGCAATCTGTTCCACAAATTCCGCGTCTGATTGGGACTCAGGACGGAGCCCATGATTCAAATGAGCTACAACAAGTGGGTAGCCAAGTTGGACCAGCACATCCAACAAGCACATGCTATCTGGTCCACCAGAAACGCCAACCAGCAGGGTTTTTCCAGAACTAAGAAAACAATTCTGCTGTAAAATACTATTAACTCTATTTAGCATGGTAGAGGCGATTATAGCATTTCTACGACGTTCTGCTGTTCAAGAAATTCATTAAAACAAGCCTGTCTTTGTTGCTACGGCCAAAATATGATCAAAATATGTCTGGGGATATTCCAACCTATAAGGAGAGCTTATGGCAGAGAAAATACTGATCGTAGATGATGATGTTGACACTCTTCGGTTGGTTGGCTTAATGCTTCAACGACAAGGATACCAGATAGTAGCTGCAAATAACGGTCAGCAGGCTCTGGTCATGGCGAAAACCGAAGAACCTGATTTGATCTTATTGGACATCATGATGCCAGACCTGGACGGCTATGAGGTTACCCGACAGCTTCGAGATAACCCAGAGACAAGCGGCATTCCCATTATCATGTTTACAGCCAAATCTCAGCTCGAAGACCGCGTAACCGGATTTGAAGTAGGTGCAGATGACTACCTGACTAAGCCAACCCAACCAAGGGAGCTTTTTGTACATGTCCAAGATATCTTAGCCCGGAAACAAGCCACCGGGGTGGTTTCTCCTATTCAACGTGGTCATGTTGTTGGGATCCTGGCCGCCAAAGGTGGCCAGGGCATATCCACGCTGGCTATTAATTTGGGAATAGCCCTACACACAAAAATCCGGCAACAAGTCATTGTGGCGGAATTACGCCCCGGCGAAGGCAGCATGGCGCTTGATCTGGGTTTGACACCGGGTGATGGGCTGAGCCGGTTGCTGGAGCTTGATCCGGCTGCGCTGACCATAGAAGAAATCGAAGCTACCCTGGTGCAACATAGTTCTGGCATCCGTCTGTTGCTGTCGTCTTATCTCCCCACAGACACCCAACATCGAGGGATGGCAAACGAGTTTTTAGCTATTGCACAAGAGCTGCCTAATATTGCCAATTACGTCTTGTTAGATTTGGGAGTGGGCATTCACCAGATTACAGAAAAAGTACTCAACACCTGTGATATCCTGATTGTTGCTCTTGAGCCTTTCCCAAATACTGTAATCCGCACCAAGATCTTGATAGATGAATTGGCCAGCAGAGGTTTTAACCAGGAGCGGTTACATACCGTCCTGATCAACCGTGCTCGCACGGATATCCAGCTAACCTGGAATCAAGTAAAAGAGCAGTTGAAATCCCCCATTGCGGTTGCCTTTACTCCTGTACCAGAACTGGCATACCAGGCAGCCAAGAAGAATATCCCAATTGTGATCCAGCAGCCAGATAGCCTGGTGTCCCAACAATTCTCCAAGCTGGCAGATTTGATCACAACCAAGCTTCGCCAACAAGCATGATTACTGACTCACAAGAAACAAATAATGCAATTCGCCGGGCCGCCAGGCTGATCAAAGCATCTAGGAAAGCTGTTGTTCTGACCGGGGCAGGCTTTTCCACCCCCTCCGGTGTACCAGATTTCCGCTCACCTGGCAGTGGCTTGTGGACCAGGTACCTTCCGATGGAAGTGGCGTCCCTAAGCACCTTCCGCTACGATCCAGAGAAGTTTTTTGCCTGGCTAAGACCGCTGGCCAGCCATATGTTGAGGGCAGAGCCCAATCCTGCTCATAAAGCCCTGGCAGACCTGGAAAGCGCTGGATTTGTCAAAGCCATCATCACTCAAAATATCGACTTTTTGCACCAGCGAGCAGGATCAAAATCTGTCATTGAAGTTCATGGCACTTTTAACACACTCACTTGCACAAGCTGTTACAAGCAACACAATTCAGCAGGATTTATGGATATGTTTATTGAAGAAGGAACCATTCCACACTGTCCGGATTGCCACAGTCTGCTCAAGCCAGACGTAATCCTATTTGAAGAACAGCTTCCTGTGCGGATGTGGATGCTTGCCCAAGAAGCAAGCAGCACCTGCGACCTGATGCTGGTTGCGGGAACTTCTCTGGAGGTAATGCCGTCTGCCGGGCTCCCAGTCAGGGCAGCGGATAACGGGGCTCACCTGGTCGTGGTAAACAAGTCAACTACCTTTATTGATGAACGGGCAGATCTATTGTTTATGGATGATGTGGCAGAAATCATTCCTCGCATAACAGCGGAGATCTTAGGTGGTTAACTCAATAACAGGTTCACTTCTTGAACGATACCAGCGCCTGACAGAGATCAGCCAGGAACTTGCATCCACACTGGAACTAGAGATTCTCTTGGACCGCATCGTCCATGCTGCAGCAGATTTGAGCGATGCCGAGGCCGCTTCAATCTTGTTGTATGACGAAAATCACCAGCAGCTCCAATTTGAAGCTGCTACAAACCTGGAAGAACCAATGATGCGGGGTCTCGTTGTACCAGTGAACAACAGCCTGGCAGGGTGGATTGTCATGAACCGCCAACCCGTTATCATAGATGACGCTACCCAAGACTCACGTCATTTTGGTCATATTTCCAAGGTAACCAAGATCAGTACCAAATCGCTCTTGGGGGTGCCGCTAATCACCAAAGACAAGGTCGTAGGTGTGTTGGAGGCGATCAACAAACGCTCCGGCGCTTTTGACAAAAATGACGAAAATATCATGACAGCCTTAGGAGCGCAAGTTGCTGTAGCCATTGAAAATGCTCGCTTGTTCCAACAATCAGACCTGATCTCTGAACTGGTCCACGAGCTACGTACTCCCCTGGCATCTTTAAGCACAGCCGCGCACCTGCTTTTACGACCAGAAGTGTCCGAGGACCAGCGTGTCAAGATGGTTCAAATTATTCATGACGAGACCTTCAGGCTTTCTGAGATGACAACGGCCTTCCTCGATTTGGCCAGATTGGAATCTGGGCGCGCCCGCTTCCAACCGGAAATTTTTCCCGTCAATGATGTCTTAGAAGATTGCGCAGTCATGATGCGCAGCAGGGCAAATGAAAAAGGAATCAGCCTGAATTTGGAAATCCAGGAAAAGATGCCGCTGATATCAGCAGACCGAAACAAAATCAAACAGGTCATCTTAAATTTGCTCAGCAATGCAATCAAATATAACCGCCCCACAGGTGTAATCACCTTAGAGACCCATGCTACCCGCAAAGAAGTCATCATTTCTGTGCGCGATACTGGGCTGGGAATCCTTCCAGATGTCAAAGAGCACCTCTTTGAAAAATTTTATCGAGCACCCGGTTCAGAAAACCAGGTTCAAGGCACTGGGTTGGGGCTGGCAATCTGCAAACGGATCATTGACGCTCACCAAGGAAAGATCGAAGTGAACAGTGTGGCGGGGTCAGGTAGCACCTTCACTGTTTATCTGCCATTAAAACCCCGCCGGAGCTAAGTATGAACTGATATCCTTCAGGCTTGAAGCACGCGTATCGTCACTTGTAATTTGTTTCACTTTCAATGATAATGATAAGAGGTAGCGCCAATTCTAATAGTTTAGGCGTTATCGCATTGGTCCCTCAGTCCTAAGCCCCTATAAGGAGAAAAATTATGACAGCAGAGTTATTAGACGGCAAAGCAATTGCCGCAGAAGTCCGGGAAGCAGTAGCTGTAGAGGTAGCGGCAATGATTGCGGCTGGCCAACCCAAACCCGGCCTGGCTACAGTGTTGGTGGGTGATAACCCCGCCTCTCAGGTTTATGTAAGCTCGAAACAAAAAGCCTGCGCACAGGTAGGGATAGAATCATTTGGGTTCAAGCTGCCCGCCACCGCGTCTCAGGATGAGGTCGATGGCCTGGTCCGGGAATTAAATCAGGACGAAAGGGTCAACGGAATCCTGGTACAGCTACCTCTTCCCAGTGGCTTGGATGAGGAGCGTGTCCTCAGCACAATCAGTATTGAAAAAGACGTCGATGGTTTTCACCCACTGAATATCGGTCGCTTAGCTCAAAAGGGAAGAGATCCTCTCTTTATCCCTTGCACTCCTTTTGGGGTGATGTACATGCTCGAACACCTGGGAGTAAAACTAGAAGGGGCTAACGCAGTCGTTTTAGGCCGCTCCAATATCGTTGGTATGCCTGTAGCCTTGCTGATGGTGCGAGCGAATGCCACCACCACCATCTGCCACTCCCGCACCCGCGATCTTCCTGCGGTTTGCGCCTCTGCAGATGTCCTGGTTGCAGCGGTCGGCCGAGCTCAGATGGTACGCGGAGACTGGGTCAAACCGGGTGCAGTGGTGATCGATGTAGGCATCAACCGCATCGATGATCCCACTCATCCAAAAGGCTCACGCTTGGTTGGTGATGTCCATTTTGATGAAGTAAAAGAGGTTGCCAGTGCGATTACCCCGGTGCCCGGTGGAGTAGGCCCCATGACGATCGCCATGCTTCTAAAGAATACAGTCAGAGCAGCCCAAACAGCCAACGCCAAATAGGCTATTAAATAACAACCTCCCGAGAGATTTACTGTTCGGGAGGTTGTTATTTAAGTTGTAGACCAAACAACCTGTAATTGGATAAAAATCGATGGGTTGGGCAAACGTATGCTTGTCCAACCCATCTATTTCAGACCATTTTTCATTGAAAATTAGAATAATTTCATAAACGCTTCAACCATTTGCGGGTCAAAATGTTTCCCATTTTGTTCACGAATGAATGAGAATACCTGGTCTTCATTCCAAGCCGGACGATAAGGACGATCAGAAAGCAAAGCATCCCATACATCCACAACTGCAAACATCCGAGCAGAAAATGGGATCTGGTCTCCTTTCAGACCGCGTGGATAGCCAGTGCCATCCCATTTTTCGTGATGGCAGTATGGAATATCTAAAGCAGGCTTCAGATAAGTTATCGGTGATAACAAATCGTAGGCATATTCAGGATGCTTCTGCATGATAGCCCACTCATCCTTGGTGAGCGGACCTGGTTTCAATAAAATATTGTCAGGAACACCCATCTTTCCGATATCGTGCAGGAGAGCGCCTCTGCGAATATGTAGGAGATCATCGGGTTTTATATCCAGGGATTTTGCTAAGCGGAGGGTCATTGCTGCTACACGTTGATTATGCCCTTCCGTTCCTTGATCCCGTAACTCCAATGCCTTCGACCAACCTTCAAGCGTTGCGTCATAAGCCATGGTCAGCTGGATATTGGAACGTTGTGAGTTATTGTACATCGTGGCATTATCGACCGCAATTGCCGCATGGCTCGCCAAAGATTCCAGAAAGTTCATCCATTCTTCATCGATTGCCAACCGTGTTCGATGAAAGATCTCCAGTATCCCCTGGACCTGGCCTTTCGCAATCAATGGCACTCCCAGATACTCAGTAAAGCCTTCATCAACAATCTGGGGGGCGCGTTTGAACTCGCCTAAGGATGCGGATAAATTAGACACTCGGATGATCTGCCTATCCAAAGCCGCCAGCCCAGCATAACCTTCTCCTAAGCGTAGGTTGGTATGCTGGAGAGCTGTGGTGCGAAAGCCTCTTCCGGCCACATATTCGAACGTTTGAGAAGCAGGGTTAAATAACAAAACATCCGCTGAATCAACGTTAAGATGCCGGGTTACTTGATCGAGCAGGATATCCAGGGTGAGACGCAAATCCAGGCTGGAAGAAATCGCCATATCAACTTTACGCAGAGCTTCAAACCGGTCGAGCTGGCGTTGAATCCGCTTCTCTGATTGTTTTCGGTCGGTAATATCAATAACAAAACCTTCAACCGCAATAAAATCTTCCTCTGTAAGATATTCACCATGCCCTAGATCTCGAACCCATTTCTGATCCCCGGTTTCCGATATGATGCGATAGACAATATCAAAGGGCTTGCTATCTCTTAAAGCAGTATCCATACTATTAACCATAAATTCGCGATCCTCAGGATGAACTAAATCGATATAAGATATCATTTTACTATGCATTAAATCGGCAGGGCGGTAACCAGTGAGTTGCAAACATCCCTCACTTACATAATCGACAATCCAATTCCCATTATGGTGACTACGGTAAGCCATGCCTGGCAGGTTTTTAATTAAGAAAGGCAGAATTCGGTTGTTCTCTGAAAGCAAGACTGGTTTGCTCGCTTCCAGTTGTCGGTTGGCAGGCAGACCGAATTTTTCACCAGGACGGCCAAAACGGCCTGAATCACTTCTCCCGTGATCCAAGCCGCTGAATTCACTTTGAATCCCTGGCGAGGATTGGTCTACCATTGATGCTATCGCTCTCACCTTCTTAGAAGACATCATTCATGACCAGCCTGATCACGCTGGAGTTATGAGTCCAAACAAATGGATTCTGCCAGGCTGGGGTGATGGCTAATAGGTATTTATTTGTAATTGAGACAATTCCAGCTATCCATTGCCTCGGCGCAGGCTTAACTTACATCCTGCCTGCCCTTTACAATTTCGAAAGACTACTAAACAAATGGTCTCTTACGTACATCCCGGTCGGTCTTTCTAAAAGTATTTGGATTTTGGCTTCCAGTGAGTTTCATCGCAAATTCTGTCAGCGATTTGGCATTAATCGAGAGAATTAATGCTTTCTCCTCTTTCGCCAATCGGAAAGATTCACCGTTATAACCAGCATCCAGAGCATTGGCTGGGTTGGTTAGCAACATATTACAAAAATTACGATTTACCACTGCAGCAGTAAGAAGCCGGCTGAGCTCACCTAAATTGGATGCAGGACTTGTCGGGTACATAGCTGTCATGTTAATACTGCTCCTTTGTTAATTCTCACTGGTGGTTCTTGACATCCTGCAAGGGACCACATCATCCAGAAGGCGCCCACTCCAATGAGCACATCGCCCAGGCTAAAGGCTACACGGTATGGGACCCAGTCAGGTAAAACAAATCGGTCCGACAAGAATCCCAGGCGAATGTCTGGTGCGTTGAGGACAATGTCCTTGCTAATTCCAAATCGTTGTCCAATTTCCCATCTTGCTGCCAAATTATCTTGTGTGATCCGGCTGGCTGTTTCGGTGCTTACTGGCATCAGCCCACCATTTGCGATCATCACAATGAAATTGAGAGCTAAGCCCAGACCTAACATCCAAAACCCAGGCTGCCTGCGGTTAATCCAGGCAAAAGCTAACAAAATCAACTGGCTGGAAATCAGGCCTAACGGAACGACTCCATCGGGGATAATGCTCCACAGAGACTGTATCCGTAAGGCGATGATTTGCCCAACAAAGGCTATCGGAACTAACCAAATCCCGTTTAAGCTGGGAACTTGAAGTTTGCATTTCCGATACCTTGCTCGTGCCAGTCCAGCCAATAATCCGGCCAGGACAGCAAAAAGGAGGATCAAAGACAGCTTAGAAGCCCGGGCCGGAATTGATGCCGGGCCCACCGCCAGAGACTGGGGCGCCTGCGCCCAAAACGAACAACATCAGCGTAACCACCAGAACAATAACTTGGACGTGCTGGCGATTGAGTTGGGATACATTGAAGGTCAACTGGCGAATGGTGTCTTTCATGATAACAATCTCCTTTATGTTAGTCTTTCTGTTTCATTGCACAATTTCTATTATGCATATGACGGTCACCGAAAGTGCCTCTTAAGTGACCAAAAAGGCCAGGAAAAACCAGGCTTTTTTCCTAATTAGCCCTATTAAACCTATCATTTTTGTAAGGTCTTGTCAACTAATTAGTTTTAGATAAAGGGAGACTGTTTGGGGGGAAGGCTGTGCACCTACTTCTTCCAAAAGCGCTTTTCGACAGCGATCGAATTGGCGTGTCACTTCGGCCTGATTTCCACGCGCTGCATATGCCTGCATGAGCAATCGATAGGCTTCCTCGAGGCAAGGATCTTCAGCAAGAATTCGCTGGCAGGCTTCAAGAGTCTCAAGAAAATCTCCCCCTTCAAGATAAAGGCGAGCCAGATCAAGCATTGCCTCTTCGTACATCCTCCAAAAGCGTTCTCTTTCGGCTGAAACCCAATTCCCTTCCATTTCTGGCAGGTAAGGTCCTTGGTAGAGATCAATCGCCACCCGATATGCAGCTATCCGATCTGCTCTTTTTTGATCAGATTGGCCAATAACGACATTGGTGATAAACGATTCCACATCATACTCATAATCCTGCTCAGGATTAAACCAATAACGATCTCCATCGAATAACAGGACGTCCTGTCCCAAAGCATACCGGATCCGATAAATGGTATTTTTGAATTGCAGCTTTAACTGCCCGGCAGAGCTCTCAGGCCAAAAGATCAACCCTAAGGCTTCTTTGGTCAACCCATGCGGGTGAGCTAGCAAACAAAAGAACACTTCACGAGCTCGCCTTTGATTCTGCCATTCAGCCACGGTGACTGGCTTTCCATCTTGTGCTACCAATGCCTTCCCAAGAGCGCTAATGGTAAGCTTTGGCGGAACAAATTTAATCGCGGAAGCATGCGGCCGCAAACGCCTGCGCAGCGAGGGGATAGTACGTTCAAATTGGGTTACCTTCTTAAGTAAGCTAGAGGCCTGATGACCAACCAGCGGATGCTCTTGCGCTGCCTGTAAAAGCGCCTTGGCACTCCTGCCGGCAACAACCAGAAGATTTTGGCTGTCCATCGCGGAGGCAATTTCCAGGGAGTAATGCAAATATGAATAGGCATCATCTATTGAATTTGCAGAGAAACAAGCAGTCGCCAAGTAGAGATAGGCGCGAGCAGCTTCTAACCGCTGTCCACCCTTGTCAAATACCAAGGCAGCTTGGTGAAAATGATCAATAGCTGCTTGAGCATATCCTACCGCCAGATCAATCCGACCTTCTTCTATTTGCAAGAGGCCGGTTTCAAATTCGGATGAGCTTTCATGAACTAACCTATCGGCAGATGCAAGCAGACCGCGGGCATGGGCGATATCTCCACGATCTCGGGCCTGGGCAGCTTCCATCAGATTAAGGTAGGTCTGTAGGAATATGTCCTCATTTTGTTCAGCAAACACCCGGGTCCGTTCATAAACATCTAGTGCCGCTTCTACAGCATCAAGGTCAGCATAAAGGTCGCCCATACCGCAAAGGATATATGCTTCCATACGGTTCATGCCATGATATTTAGCAATTGCCAAGCCGTCCGAAAACAGCGCTGCAGCTCGTTCATATTCCCCTTGAAGATGATGCAGGATGGCCAGGTTATTGATCAAATACACCTGGCCAACCATATTTTGTACTTTACGCCAGTAGCTTAGTGCCCGATTGAAGTAGGTCATAGCCTCCCGGTAATTGCTACCAGCCATATGGGCCAGACCCAACTCCATGAGCACTGTTGTGACATTCTGCATGTCATGGAGAGAGTTGTAAACAATTAACGATTTATTTAATCTTTCAACAGCCTCGCTCAGATTTCCCAAATGATAATGGCTCATGCCAATCGCACGCAGCGATTCGGCTTTGACCTGAGGTGGAGTAGCTTCATCATTAGCTAGAGCCAACGCCTCTGAAGCATCGGAAAGAGAGTCTGAATACCTGCCCACAAAGCGGTGTGCAGATGCACGCCTCACCAATGTATGCGCCAGACCAACCTGATCCCCAACGGACCGCAATGCCGCCTCTGCCCGGTTCAAGAGAGATAGACCTTGCTCCAGATTTCCCTGATTAACTGCAGCAGCTCCGCGCAAGGAAAGCAGATTTGGATGGGTGAGAAACGTAGATTCAGGTAAAGCATCAATCCATTCTGTCAGAGTTGAAAAACGACCATTTGTGATCATGGCTGAGCCTACCCGCTCGATTAACTGCGCGGTGATTAAGATGTCACCTAAACACTGGCAAGCAGTGTATGCCTTTTCCCATTCTTTTCGTTGCACGTATACATCTACCAACCGGCGTAAGATTTTGACTCGTTCTTCAGGGTATTCCTTTTCAAACCTTTTTTGGAGAAAATCGCGGAACAAATGGTGGTAGCGGATCCACTGACCCTCCTCCCCCACAGGAAGGACGAACAAATTGTTTTGCAGGGTGACCTCAATCAGTGCGCCCCAATCAGGACTGTCACCAAAAACAGCTCGGCATAATTCAGCATCAAATTCGTCCAACAAGGACGTATGCATGAGAAATACCTGGCTGGATTGAGGTTGGCGGTCAAGCACTTGTTGTGCCAGATACTCATACAAACCAATGCCAGATACCCGTGCTACACGCACCAGGTTGGCCATATCCTCCCATACTGTATGAGCTGTAAGAAGCAAGCCGGTAATCCATCCTTCAGTTTCGCGAATGAGTTCTTCGGCTACTGAATCGGGCATGCTGGATTGGTAATTTTGTAAAACCAAAGATTGGATTTCTTCCGGGCGAAACGCCAGCTCTTCGAAACTTAAGCCCCCCACTTGCGAACGAGCGATCATTAAGGGCATATCCGGAAGAGTCAATAGAGCCCGCGACATTAGAATCAGATGGCAGTTTTCATCAACATCCTGGATAAAGCGATTAATAAAGTAATCTACCTCTTTATCCGCATTTAACAAATGGTAATCATCTAATACAATTAAGAAATGTTCCTGGATATTATCGTAAGCATCATTAACGATCGTTGTGACCATCCGGTCCAAATCCAGTTCACCCGATTGAGCCGCTTCCAAAGCAGCATAGGATTGCTGGCCAAAAGATGGAAATCGTTGCTTGATAGCAGCAATTAAGTACGTGAGAAAGCGCCGGACATCGTGATCAAGGACATCTAATGCGTACCAGCAAACCGGGAACTCGACCTGATGGGCAAAATCTAAAATCAACGATGTTTTCCCATATCCGGCAGGTGCAGAGACAATGATTAGCCTGCAATCCAATAGGTCATAGAGGGCATCAAGAAGCCGCTGTCTGGAAAACAAATCAGATCGTCGGCGGGGAAGGACAACCTTTGTGCGCGTCACCGTTATCGGCATCAATCCCTCACTGAAATTAACCTCACACCGGTAAAAATCCTGTCTCTGCAGGGATTTCCTTGGTGAAGGCCTTTCCAGGCAGAATCATCTACAGCAGAAATATTCAATAAACAGGTGTTTATGGGAGGGTGTGCCCATAGGCCTGTCTTTCGATCATTTCCTTAGTTAGCTGAGCAATTACCTTATTAATAATAACCGAGGATTGTAAAAGATGGACGCCATTTCTGACAGGATGCTGATAAAAGTGAATAATATTTGCCATTAGAAATAAAATAATTTGTCTGACAATTGACAAGCGGATATTTCTTTGTTAAACTATCCTATATGGCTACTATCTTAATTCGTCACGCAGAATTACTTGTAACTATGGACGACCATCGCCGGGAAATCCCAGACGGTGGTCTTTTTATTCGAGACGGGTTCATTGAAAAAGTTGGTCCGACCACTGATATACCGGAGAACGCGGATGAAGTGATCGACCTAAGAAATCATATTATTCTACCGGGTTTGATCAACACGCACCATCATTTTTACCAAACGCTTACCCGAGCTGTACCTGCAGCTCAAAATGCAAATTTGTTCAATTGGTTAAAGACTCTTTACCCAATTTGGGCTCGGATGAAGCCTGAGGATATCCAAATATCCACCCAAACAGCTCTCTCAGAGCTAGCAATGTCAGGTTGTACAACGGCTCAAGACCACCTGTACATTTTCCCAAATGGCTCTCGTCTGGATGATGAAATTATGGCGGCGCGGGAAGTAGGGGTCCGCCTGCACGCATCGCGCGGCTCGATGAGCTTGGGAGAGTCAAAAGGTGGGCTTCCCCCTGATAGCGTCGTTGAGGAAGAAGAGGCCATCATGAAGGACTCCCAACGACTGATAGAAGAATATCACGATAGTGCGCCTGGGTCGTTCACTCAGATTGTACTGGCGCCTTGTTCACCGTTCTCGGTCACGGGTGATCTCATGCGCAACAGTGCTGCGCTGGCGCGCGAGTATGGCGTTCGCTTGCACACTCATCTGGCAGAGACACAAGATGAGGAATCTTTTTGCCTGTCAAAATTCGGGCACCGTCCGGTGGAGTACATGGAAACCCTGGATTGGATAGGGCAAGATGTTTGGTTTGCACATTCCGTTCATATAAACCAAGCTGAGATCGAAGTTTATGCCAAAACTGGTTGTGGGGTGGCACATTGCCCCTCATCCAATATGCGCCTGGCGTCTGGGATCGCTCCAATTCTGAGGATGTTGGCAGCCGGCGTGCGAGTTGGTCTGGGAGTGGACGGATCGGCTAGCAACGATAGCTCTCATATGCTGGCAGAGGCCAGGCAGGCACTGCTGCTATCTCGCTTAGGCGCCGCCATCGAAGGAGCCTCGCTCTCCGGAACAACAGCGCCACCTCTGATGACCGCTCGCCAAACATTAGAATTGGCTACTCGGGGTGGAGCTAAAGTATTGGGCCGTAATGATATTGGGTCTTTGGAAGCAGGTAAATGCGCCGATTTCATTGCGATCAATTTGAACCGCCTTGATTTTGCTGGTTCACTGCACGACCCAGTTGCAGCACTGGTTTTATGTGCACCGGTCCAGACAGATTTCACTGTTGTGGGGGGTAAATTTATTGTCCGCGATGGAAGAATGCAGACAATCGATGTCCAAAACCTGGTTGAAGCCCATAATAAAGCCGCAAGACGTCTGATCAACGGTGGGTAGAGGGCACTGATTTAAAAGGAGTTGTAATGTACTCGCAAGTGGATTCCAAAACATCTCGTACCCTGGTGGATACGGCTATGGGCCGTACTCCGGCTGACCTGGTAATCCAAAAAGGACGTTGGGTTTGTGTGCAATCGGGCGAGATCATCCCGGCTATTGACATAGCTGTGAAAAATGGCCGGATTGCTTACGTTGGAGAAGATGCATCTCATACGATTGGGCCCGATACCCAAATCATCGAGGCAGCCGATCGGTTTCTCGTTCCTGGTCTATTGGACGCGCATATGCATGTTGAATCTGGCATGCTGACTGTAAGCGAGTTTGTGCGCGCGGTACTGGTCCACGGGACCACAGCCATGTTTATTGACCCGCATGAAATCGCGAATGTGTTTGGTTTGGAAGGCGTAAGGCTGATGGTAGATGAGGCTGCCAACCAACCCATCCATGTATGGGTACAAATACCTTCCTGTGTCCCTTCTGCGCCCGGTTTAGAATCTCCCGGAGCCAGCATTACACCAGAGCATATAGCTGAAGCCATGAATTGGGATGGCGTGATCGGTCTGGGTGAGATGATGAACTTCCCCGGTGTAATCAACAGCGACGAAAAAATGCATGCAGAGATGGCTGAAACGCGCCGGGCTGGAAAAGTGATCGGTGGGCACTATGCTTCCCCAGATTTAGGCATGCCATTCCACGGCTATGTTGCTGGTGGTCCAGAAGATGATCACGAGGGCACGCGTCTGGAAGACGCGATTGCCAGGGTCCGCCAGGGCATGAAAGCGATGCTGCGTTATGGGTCTGCCTGGTACGATGTAGAAAGCCAGGTAGGCGCGATTACAGAAAAAGGACTGGATTCTCGCCATTTTATCTTGTGCACAGACGACTCCCATTCACAGACACTGGTTCAGGATGGACATATGGACCGCGTGGTACGGCACGCCATCGAGCAAGGCCTCCCACCAGTAACTGCCATCCAGATGGCTACCCTGAACACAGCAGATCATTTCGGACTAGCGCGCGACATCGGGCAGATCGCCCCAGGCCGGTATGCCGATATCTTACTCGTCCAAGATCTGTCAAATTTCCATGCCGACCAGGTCATCGCGAGGGGAATTCTCATCGCTGACGCAGGTCATTGCCTGGTTGATAGAAAACCATATCCTTATCCGGATTGGGCAACCAAATCCGTCCGCATCGGCCGAACCTTAACTGAGAAAGACTTCCGCATTTGTATTTCTGATGACTCATCGCAAACCAGCACCTTTCCCCTAAAGGCAAATGTGATTGGAATCATTGAGAATCAAGCGCCTACACAACACCTACGCATACCGGTATTTCCCAGTCATGGAGAAATCCATGCAGATATCGAAAGAGACCTATCAAAGGTAGCCCTGGTGGAGCGTCACAAAGGTAGAGGGACCGTAACTTCCGGTCTGGTGAAGGGATTTGGCTTTAACATACCTTGTGCTGTGGCTTCAACTGTTGCTCATGACAGCCACCATATGCTGGTGGTGGGTAACAATGACCAAGACATGGCGATGGCTGCCAACGAGCTCGTCCGTTGTGGTGGAGGCCAAATCGTTGTTCAGGCTGGAAAAGTGATTGGTTTGGTTGAGCTGCCAATCGCGGGATTAATGTCGAATGAAGCGGCAGAAGTAGTCTCCAGAAAAGCAGATACGATTCTAGAGGGTTTCAAAAGTTGTGGGTGTAAGCTAAACAACCCGAACATGCAACTCAGTCTGTTGGCCCTGGTAGTGATCCCTGAACTGCGGATATCAGATATGGGTCTGGTTGATGTAACCAGTTTTCGACTGATCCCATTGGTTGAAGAATAAACTCATATAAAAGACGATCTATTTAATTGGCTGAGTAGTTACAATAATCATGTGAAACTTGAGAGGAAATGCTATTTTCTGGTGATACAAAATGGTTGAAAATCTATCGCGACAACAAAAACTTCACGAAGAATTGTGGCGGATAATCGCAGAGACAGAGGCTGGTCAACGCCTTCTGAATGAGCCAGACCTTGCCCGCCAGTTGGGAGTATCGCGAGCCACCTTGCGAGAAGCCATGCGTACTTTTGAGACTCAAGGTCTGATCCGCAGACGCCAGGGATCTGGGACTTATGTCGTACGCCCGTCTCGGGTAATCGAAAGCGGGCTGGAGCTATTAGAAAGTATTGAGAGCTTAAGCAACAAAATCGGCCTGGATGTATCGATGGGAGAGCTCAGTGTTGAGTACCGGCTGGGCAATCCAAGCGAATGTAAAGCCCTCGGATTAGAGCCTGCTCAAAGAATTATTCACCTCTCACGCGTAATCATGACCGAAGACCGATCGGTGGCATACTTGATAGACATCCTGCCGGATAAGATCCTCTCCCCTGAGGAAATCCAAGCTGGTTTCACGGGTTCCGTTCTGGATGTATTGCTGCAGCGAGGGTCGCCCACCCTGGTTACCTCATTAACCGAGATAAGTGCAACTGGCGCCGACCAAAAAGTCGCTCGGGCATTGGGTGTACAGCGCGGGGCAGTCTTGCTGGTCTTCAATGCTTCGCTTTACAGCGCCGATGGCCAGATTGTCGACTATTCAACGAGTTATTTCTTGCCGGGCTATTTTCGCTTTCATGTGGTCCGGCGGGTCTTAAGCCCGCAACTTGTCAGTGAACAGCAACTGGTTTGACCAATGACAACCGCTGCTGAAAACTAAATTCCAATAAATAAAAGAACTGGAGGTAAATGCAATGCGTAGTTTTATGGGGCGTGACATTCTGTCACTAAAAGATTTTGGAAGAGAAGAATATTTTCGGATTTTTGAGGTAGCTGATCGCCTGGCGCCAATTGCAAGAGATCGACAAAACAGTGATATTCTGAGTGGAAAGAGCCTGGTGACAGCATTTTACCAACCCAGCACCCGCACACGACTGGCTCATGAGGCCGCCATGCACCGTCTGGGTGGGCATGTGCTCGGTTTTTCAGATGCAAAGATGACCCGGGCCGGGGACTTTTATCAGGAATCGATCAAGGATACCGTTCGGATGCTGGAATTCTATGGCGATGCTATCGTCATGCGCCACTTCCAGCAAGGTGCACCGCATGAAGCAGCTCGCTGGGCCAGCATTCCGGTTATCAACGCAGGCGACGGGTGGGGAGAACATCCAACCCAGGTGTTGACCGACTTGTACACCATTAAGGGTGAATTCGGCCACCTGGATGGCTTGAACTTCCTGTTGATCGGTGATATGCGTATGCGCACCATGCACAGCATCTCCTATGCAATGTCGCAATTTGACATCAATGCCTTCTACGTCTCTCCCCCCGAAATGAGCCTGACGGATGACTTCAAAAAAGAAATCACCGACCTCAACCTAAACTTCCGTGAGATAGAGCATGTAGAAGAAGCCATTGCGGAAGCGGATGTCATTTATATGGAACCGGTCGTCCAACCCGATTACACCAAATCTCGTGACGAGCGCACAGGCGATGTTGGCAGAACGCCAGCAAATTACAAAGTCACCAAGGAACTGATGCGTAAAGCCAAGCAAAGCTCGATCATCTTGCACTCGTTGCCGCGCATGGACGAGCTTCCTGAGGAAGTCGATTCCACCCGGCATGCCCGCTATTGGATCGAGGCCTTCAATGGCGTTGTTGTGCGCATGTCTCTACTGGCCCTCATTCTCGGTGCAATGGAATAGGAGATTATAAAATGCAAACAGATCTGCGCGGCCGGCATCTGATCGGCGATCTTGACTTCTCCAAAGAGGAAGTTGAAACTGTACTTGAGGTCGCACTCGACCTGAAGCGAAAACGCGCTTTGGCTGAACCCCATCCTTACCTGCGGGATAAAGTCCTGGCTATGTTGTTCTTCTTTTCCAGCACCCGCACACGCGGCTCATTTGAAGCTGGTATGGCCCAACTTGGAGGACATGCTGCTTTTATCGAAAGCAAGACCACCCAAATTTCCCATGGTGATACGCCCAAAGAGATCGGCGAGATCTTTGGGCGCTATTTCGACGGAATTGCCATCCGGCATGTGGATTGGGGAGTCGGCAATGGCTACTTGAATGATGTTGCCCGCGCCTCGCGCGTACCCATCTTGAATATGCAATGCGATATTTATCACCCATTTCAGATCCTGGCAGATCTGCTGACGATCAAAGAGAAAAAGGGTCCGGATCTACGCCGGAAGAAAATGGTTGTCTCTTGGGCATACGCTGCCTCCTACCAGAAGCCGATGTCCGTACCACAATCATTGGTATTACAAATGCCCCGTTTCGGACTGGACGTCGTTCTGGCGCACCCGCCTGAGTTCAAGCTAATGCCGGAGATTATGGATCAGGCTCGCGAGCAGGCCCGAAAGTTTGGGGCTGGCTTTGAAGTGACGGATAACATGGAAGAAGCCTTCAAAGATGCGGACATCGTCTACGCCAAATCCTGGGGCGCCATGGTTACCACTCCCGACGCAGAAGAGGGAGCCAAAATCATCAAGAAATATGAGCATTGGATTACAGACGAGCGAAAAATGAGCCTGGCCAAGCCAGATGCGATTTATATGCATCCATTACCGGCAGATCGCAACATTGAAGTCACCGATAGCGTTATGGATGGTCCAAATTCAGTCGTGTATGACGAAGCTGAAAACCGGATGCATGCTCAAAAAGCGGTCATGGCATTGACGATGAGATAGGCTGAACAATTACCCCAAATCATATAATTTCCGGAGACAAAAATGACAAAGCGAAAAGTCGCTGTAGTGGCAATTGGCGGTAATTCCTTGATCAAGGATAAACAGCACCAGACAGTTGAAGATCAATACCAGGCTGCCAAAGAAACCACCCACCATATTGCCGATATGATCGAAGCAGGCTGGGACGTTGCCATTGGGCATGGCAATGGGCCACAGGTCGGCTTTATTCTGCGCAGATCTGAGATTGCTCACAAGGCTGAAGGTATGCACGAGGTTCCCTTGGATGTTTGCGGCGCAGATACCCAAGGAGCCATTGGCTATGCCCTCCAGCAGACCTTGCAGAATGAACTCTACCGGCGTGGTATCCAAAAACCTGTGGCAACTATCATCACTCAAGTTTTAGTCGACAAAGAGGACCCTGCTTTCAAAAATCCATCCAAACCCATCGGTGGTTTCATGGATGAGGCAGAGGCCGTGCAGCGCAGGCAAGAAATGGGCTGGGCTGTCGTGGAGGATGCCGGGCGGGGCTGGAGACGCGTTGTAGCCTCACCACTCCCTAAAGAGGTGGTAGAGCTAGATTCGATCCAGGCTCTGATCAACACAGGAGTGGTTGTGATCACTGTGGGTGGGGGCGGTATCCCAGTTATCGATCAGGGAGAGGGCCTATATGCTGGCACTGCTGCAGTGATCGATAAAGACTTTGCCAGCAGCTTACTGGCACAGTTAATTCATGCCGATCTGCTTTTGATCTCTACTGCAGTAGAAAAAGTAGCTTTGGACTTTGGGAAGCCAAACCAAAAGTGGATCGACCGCATGACCCTGGCTGAGGCCAAGCAATACCTGGCAGAAGGCACCCACTTTGCCAAAGGCTCCATGGCTCCCAAGATCCAGGCGATTATTTGGTTCCTGGAAAATAGAGGCCAGCAAGCCATCATCACGAACCCCGAAAACATTGGGCGCGCTCTGAAAGGCGAGACAGGGACCTGGATTGTGCCCTAATATTGAAACTTCATTAATAGGATCACATTAACAAAAAAAACAGGTAAAATGGCATTTGCGAAATAGTAAATCTCCGAGTATCCTATCTTGGATACTCGGAGGATGGTTATTCTCCCTGGTCGTAAAAACGAAAGGAGGCGCTATTAGCAAAACAATTGAGCTATTTCACAAACTCCCAAAATCAATAATCTCACCAAGTATATAGAGGAGAAGACAATATGCGAACAAAATCGATGTGGTGGATGATCGCCTTGTTGGTCATCGCTTCGTTAGTCCTTACTGCCTGCGCCGGCACACCCACCCCAGAACCCCCAGCCGAACCCCCTGCAGTTGAAGAACCGGTCGCACCTGCTGAACCCCAACCTGAACCAGAAGAGCCGGTTGTCGAAGAACCCGTTGAGGAACCAGTGGTTGAAGAGCCAGCGGCAGAAGAACCCTTCACCATCGGTATGCTCATGGTAGGGCCTTACAACGATCGCGGTTGGAGCCAGGCTCACTATGACGCCGGTCTTTACGTAGAAGAGAAGATGCCAGGTGTTGAGCTGATCTACGTTGATAAAGTCAACACAGCTGACCGGCCTGGTACAACGCCAGATCAGCTGGCAGAAGACCTGGTTGACAAAGGCGCTGATCTTATCATCTTCAACTCAGATGATATGAAAGACGGCGCTTTGGATTTCGCACGTGCAAATCCAGACATCCCCGTCATCCACGCTTCCGGTGATGCAGCTTGGGAAGATGGCAATGATTATAAAGGCCAACCAAACCTGGCAAACATCATGGGCCGCATGGATTACGGCAAGAATATCGCTGGCTGCGCAGCCGCACTGACCACCCAGACCGGAAAGATTGGTTACTTGGGTCCGTTGATCAACGATGAAACCCGCAACCTGGCCTCGGCTGCTTATCTGGGTGCACAATACTGTTGGTCAGAGGTCCTCGGAAACAATCCCGACGACCTGGAATTCAAAGTCATCTGGATCGGCTTCTGGTTCAATATCCCCGGTTTCACCTCTGATCCTACTCAGGTAGCCACAGAATTCTTCACCACCGATTACGACGTGGTCATCTCGGGCATCGACACGACCGAGGCTTTAACTGAGGCGTCTCGACTAGCTGCCACCGGTAGAAACGTATGGGCAGTGCCTTATGACTATGTTGGCGCCTGCGAACCGGCTGAAGAAGTTTGCTTGGGCGTCCCCTACTTCAACTGGGGTCCAGCCTACCTTGAGCATGTCCGCGCGATCCAGGCCGGTACCTGGCAAGTAGGTTGGGAATGGAATGCGCCAGATTGGGATGATATCAACAATCACGACACCAGCGCCGTTGGTTTCATTTTTGGAGATGCTCTCAGCGAAGAAGCAGCTGCCCAAGTGAATGATTTCATTGATGCACTGGCAGGTGGATTGGACCTTTGGACCGGTCCGTTGAACCTCCAAGATGGAACACCGTATCTGGCGGATGGAGAAGTGGCCACACTGCAACAAATCTGGTACCTGCCACAACTCCTGGAAGGTATGGAAGGCCAAAGCGTACCAACAGAATAACATTCACTTACTTGTGGTTTGCTGTCTGGAGAAGGCTTGGTAGAGGCAACCAACCTTCTCCGGTTTAAAATAATCCGCAGTAACAGTTGTACGTGGGGGGCGTGCGCTCCTCACGTACAACTGTTTTGGGTAAGCTTCTCAACAAGCAGTTATCCAATACAACCGCAACAAGGACAATGACTGGCAGGAAAATCAATGGAAGTTGAATTACGGGATATCCATAAATCCTTTGGAAGTGTACACGCTAACGTAGGTATCAGCTTGCGTGTCCCTCAGGGAACCATCCAGGGTATTTTGGGAGAAAATGGGGCCGGCAAAAGCACCTTGATGAAAATTCTCTCAGGGTTCATCCAGGCTGACAGAGGAGAAATTTTGCTGGACAATCGCCCGGTTACAATCCATTCACCCGCCGATGCAATCCGGGTTGGAGTAGGAATGCTCCACCAGGATCCACTTGATTTCCCACCCATGCAGGTGATCGACAACTTTCTCATTGGCCATGAAGGGGGCCTTTTTCCTGATCGCCGCAAGGCCCGCAATGAACTGGCAGCGCTGCAGACCAAATTCCACTTTTCACTCGACCCCGATGCATACGTCGATACAATGACGGTTGGGGAAAGGCAACAGTTGGAAATACTCCGTTTATTATGGTTAGGGGCCAGCGTCCTGATCTTGGACGAACCCACCACCGGCATCAGCGCTCTGCAAAAAGAAACCTTGTTTGAAACTTTGCGTATGTTAACCAAGCAAGGCAAAACCATCATTTTTGTGTCCCATAAATTGGAAGATGTTGATGCGATCTGCGACCGGGTAGCCGTGCTCAGACAGGGTTATCTGGTCGGCGAAGCGTTGCCTCCCTTTGACCCAGACCAATTGGTAGAAATGATGTTCAGCAAAGTGATTACTTTAGGAGAAAGGAAACCAATTGAAGTTGGCCAACCTTCGTTATTTTTACAAGACTTTTGCGTGGAAGATTACCGGCTACAAATTAACAACGTCAACATCCAGATCAACAGTGGCGAGGTGATCGGGTTAGCTGGTATGGAAGGTAGCGGGCAAGAACTTCTGCTGCGCGCCTGCGGCGGGCTGGTGCGATCTACACATGGTAAATTAATTCTGCATGATCAAGACCTTACCGGCAAAACCTACCGAACTTACTTAAAAAATGGGATTGCTTATCTGCCAGCAGCCCGCCTGGAACAAGGCCTGGTACCTGGGCTTAGCCTGACTGAGCATTTTAT
>JAWOHN010000240.1:0-7094 GCA_046485135.1 Anaerolineales bacterium
TGCGCACAGGCCAGATCGCCGCGCAGGGTCATCTCCTGTAGCCAGCCTACAGCCGAACGAAAGGCCTGATGGCGCCGCCGGTTCCGCTCCCAGGCGATCAGATTGGTCTCGATTGCCACCCCCAGGCTGGACGATCGTCGATAATATCACGAGCGGCGGAGTGGTCTGGGATAGCAGTGCAGTTTACAGTGGAGGTAACTTCACAGGCGGCGAAAAACTGGCTGCCGAAGCCAACAGCGATGAGTTCCAGGGTGTGGCTTACGACACCGAGTTGATTTCTCCGGTCATTGACGCCGCCAGTATGAATAACTTATACCTGATCTATAAGGCGAATTTCCAGATTTATTCCGGGCGAGAACGCCTGGACCTGGACATTAGCAATGATGGCGGGGTGACCTGGACAAACCTGCTGCGCTGGCGTGAGAGCCATGGTTCTCTGTATGGTGCAGTTGGTGAAACGGTCGGGATCGATCTGGCTGCCGAGGCCGGTGCGAGCTTCCAGCTGCGCTGGCATTACTACACCAACGAATCGGCGCCCTGGGATTATTACGCCCAGATCGATGAGGTCATGATTGGCTCAAGCTGTGAACCCATCCCGTCCGGTGGTCTGGTCAGTGGGGCTGTCTTCGACGCCAATACAGATTTGCCGGTGGCCAATCCAACCGTCTTTGATGCAGCCTTCAACCCTGCCTGGTTAGTGGATACCTCCGCTGACCCTGCTCAGCCGGATCCAATTTACCTGATCGGCGCACCTGCTGGTGATTTCCAGCTGAGCGCCAGTGCGGATTTCTACAGCCAGGAAACAGAAACGGTGATTGCGATTGCAGGCGCAACCGTGCGACAGGATTTTTACCTGAAAGCCGGATGGTTAGCCGCTGATCCGACCAGCCTGACGTTTACGGCCTCGATGCCTGCCCCCATCGTTTCCGCTCCTCTCGCTTTGAACAACACCGGCGGGTTGGATGCAAACTATAAGATTTTTGCCTTGCCGGGTGATTGGGTTGGATATACGCCCAGCGGACCCTTTGCCCCGCACACCCGCCATATCGGTCCGAAGAATCTCAACGACCTGAATGCGTCCAAATTGCGTGTGAACACGACCCCGCTTTATGTGACTCAGATTGATGCTGGTGCAGTCTCTGCCAGCTGGGACACAGGCCTGGATGGATCCTGGGGCATTGGTTTCAACCACCTGGCAGACGATCTATGGCTGGGCAACCTGGCTACAGCAGGTGGCGATGATCTCAATTATCGCTTCACGACTGCGGGGGTCAACACCGGCGATAGCATCGATACTTCTCCCTGGGTCAGCCTGTGGGCTGCGGATATGACCTACAATCCATTCACCGGCATGTTGTGGCAGGTCAATGTGGGCGGCGACCAATGTCTCTACGAGATGGATCCTACGGGTAAGGTCTCCACAGGTCAAAAGATCTGCCCACCTTTTGGCACCAGTGAACGCGGACTGGCTTTCGACCCGCTCTCGAACACTTACTATGCCAGCTCATGGAATGATGGCATCATCAATCACTTCGCACCAGATGGTACTTTGCTTGACTCAGCTGCAGCAGGATTGAGCGCTTCCGGGCTGGCTTTCAATCCCAGCAGCGGGCATCTTTTCGTGCTGACCAACCGTCTGATCGAAGAGAGCACCTTTGATGTGTATGTCCTGGATACGAACAACACCTATGCCATCCTGGGTGGTTTTGATCTGCTGGACGGTGAAACCAACGTCTTCAGTGATTACAGCCAGGCAGGTTTGGAATTGGATTGCACAGGGAACCTGTGGGCAGTGGACCAGGTAGCCAACAAGGTGTACGTGGCAGAATCCGGCGAAACTGGCGTGTGCGACTGGCGAGCGGACTGGTTGAGCGTCGTGCTGGAAGAAGGCAGCGTGCCTGCTACAGGTCAGAGCTTGCTGACGGTGACCGCAGATGCCAGCGCTCTGCCCGTCGATATCCACACAGCCTATCTGCGCCTGGTCAGCAACACCCCGTACGCAGATATCATCGTGCCGGTCACCTTGTACATGACCAACCCGTTGTACTTGCCGTTGATGCTGAAGTAGACCTGCACCCATCCAGCGCCAGCCGTTGGCGTGGGTGGGTACCATAACAAATTAGCATTCTCCTGATCGAGAGGGGCTACCCAGTATGGGTAGCCCCTCAATTGCTTAATGGTCTATGTAACGCAAACTTCAGTTTGCGGATTTGCCGAAGGCAAATAACCTGGGTTAAAAAAATTGGGTATTGACAACGGGGTTTAAATCTATTATTATTTAGGTTGTTGGACGTCCAACCTCTTCTTTCAATCAATCATTTATTAGGAATTAAATATATGGCGATCAAGACTGGCAAGCGTGTCAATCAAGTAAAGTCTGAGTTGCTAAACTATATTTCCCAGAACCGGCTCAAGCATAACGATCAGCTTCCATCCGAAGCTTCAATTGCTACCACCTTGGGGGTGAGCCGCAACACCCTGCGGGAAGCTTACATCGCCCTCGAAAATGAAGGGGTGATTGTGCGCAGGCATGGCATAGGGACATTCATCACCCATTCACCGGTCATCCGTGATTCACTGAATGATTTTTCGTCATTTGCCCAGATCATCCAGGACAGCGGTTACACTCCCGTATTCAGGACGCTATCGGAGCATTTTGAGATCGCACCGGATGATGTTTACAGCGCCTTTATGTCCTCCCCGGACCAAAAAATTCACAGCATCAAGCGGATTGTCCTGGCTGACCAGAAACCTGTCATTTACGTTGAAGATTATCTCTCCCCAGTGGTTCAGGCTGCCGGGCTGGATTGGGAAAACTTTAACGGTAACCTGGTCCAGTTTTTATCCGACCGGCTGCCAGCGCCGCTGCATCAGATCCAGTCCTTCATCCGGGCGGGGGCAGTTACGCTGGATATTGCTTCCTGTTTAAATTTACCGGTGAATACACCGGTGCTCAGTGTGCGCTCAACGATCTACAGCATGGATAACCAGCCCATCACCTACTCAAATATCTGTTTCAATTCCAATATCGTTGAATTGAATATCGTGAGAATGATTCACGGCAAATAGGCAAATTATTCAAAGAAGGAGAAAGGAGATAGGATTATGCGTTCCCTGATTAGTTTTCGATTTGTAATAAGCCTGGTAGTGATGATAGGCTTGCTGGCTGCCTGCGCACCAGCTGCTCCGGCGGAGCCGGTTGTGCAAGAACCTGCGCCTGTGGTTGAAACAGAAGCACCGGTGGAAGAGGTTGCACCGGTGGAGGAAGCCGCGCCTACCGAAGAAGTCGTCGTCACTGAAGAAGTTGCTCCAACCGAAGAAGTCGCTGCACCCGAAGAGCCAGCTATGGAGCCGGTCACAATCCAGGTATTTTATCCAGTGGCTGTGGACGCGCCCATCGCCAGTATTCTGAATGGCTATATTGAGGATTTTCAGGCCGAATACCCCCACATCACCGTCGAACCGGTATACTCCGGCGGGTATGCGGACGTGCAAACCGCCATCCAGACCACGATTGACGGTGGCGGCGAACCGCCTGCGCTGGCAGTCCTGCTGGCTACCTCGCTCTATGACCTGATCAATGCTGATTATATTGCTCCCCTGGATGGTTATGTGGACGCTATGGAAGATGGGGCGGCTTATGTGGAAGACTTCCTGCCAGCTTTTCTGGCGAACTCTTATTATGATGACCAGTTATGGAGTATTCCTTTCCAGCGCAGCGCAGTGGTCATGTACTATAATGTGGATAAATTTGCTGAAGCCGGTATTGAACCGCCTACCAGCTGGCAGAGCTGGGCAGATGCCGCTCAGGCGCTGACCGTGACTGAAGGCGATACGACCAATTGGGGTATGAAGTTCTCCTCGGACTGGCCTTACTGGCTCTTCCAGCCACTCGCCATTGGCGCCGGTCAGAATATCCTTGAAGACGATTGCACAGTGGTCTTTGATGACCCGGCGGTCATCGAAGCGGTGCAATTCTATATCGACCTGTCCGCAGTGTACGGCGCCATGCCAGCCGGGGTGCAGGCCAGCTGGCCGACCGACCCGACCGATTTAGCCAGCGGTGCAACGGCCATGATCGCCCATTCTTCTGCCAGCCTGAGCAGCATCCTGTCGCAGGCGGATTTTGAAGTGGGTGTGATGCCATACCCGGGCAAAGAAGAAGGCACCTATGCCAGTGTTCCTGGCGGCGGCAACTTCTACATTCTCAAGGGCGCAGCTCCGGAAAAACAGGAAGCAGCCTGGAAGTTCATTGAATTCCTGACCCGTCCGGATTATGTAGCGGATTTCAGCATCCAAACCGGTTATATCGCCAACCGCTTTAGCGCCTATGAAACCGAAGCGATGCTGGCTTATGTGGCTGAAGTGCCGCAGGCTCTGGCTACCCGGGATGCCTTGCGGTACGCTGGGGCTGAATTGATGACCCAGAACCTGGCGCAGGTGCGCGGCATCTTCCACGATTATATCCAGCGCGCCATCAACGGCGAGATGAGCGCTGCAGATGCCATGGCGGCTGCCCAACAGGAAGCTGAAGCAGCCCTGGCGGATTATTGCCAGTAAGCTTTTCACTCAAAACACTTTTCTAATCGATTGAACAGGTGGTGTTTGTGAACCGTCCGTTTCACAGACACCACCTCCCACAAACAAGGGATCATTGCGATGAAATCTGGTGATCCCAATGGATAACAAGGAATCCAGGATGAGTTCCCAAGCCAATCCCAAAAAACTCGATCCCCTGCCTTATCTCTTAATCATCCCCACCGCGGTTTTTGTGGCTTTGTTCACCGCCTGGCCCGTGTTGCTGTCCATTTACCAGAGTTTTTTCCGCCAGCGCATGAATATCGCCCGCTTTCGGACGCCAACCTTCGCCGGGCTGGATAACTATATCTCGCTTTTCACCGACCCATACTTCATCCAGGTCGTCCAGAATACCCTCTCCTATATCCTCGGCACGGTACCCATCAGCATCATGCTTGGATTTCTGTTTGCCTTGCTGGCGAACCGGAAGATGCGCGGCATCGGTTTTTTGCGCCTAGCATTTTTCCATCCCATGGTATTGCCGATGGTCAGTGCGGCCACCATCTGGCTGTTTTTCTTCACCCCAGATTATGGCTTGTTCAACACTGCCTTGCGTTTCCTGGGGTATAGCGGACCGGATAATTGGACCGGCAACCCGAACCTGGCATTGTTATCGGTGATGATCGTCGCCATTTGGAAGAATTCTGGCTATTACATGATTTTTTACCTGGCAGGTTTGCAGAATTTGCCCACTGATGTCTATGAAGCAGCGGCTTTGGATGGCGCCAATAGCTGGCAAACCATGCGGGATATTACTTTTCCCTTGCTGCGCCGGACGACATTATTTATCACCATCGTGGCTTTCATTGACGCCTTTCGCACAGTGGACCATATTTTCGTGTTAACCAGCGGGGGACCCAGCCGGGCGAGTACGGTCTTGCTTTATGAGCTGTGGGTGCAGCGTTTTGAGTACCAGGATATCGGTGCTTCGGCGGCTATTACCGTGATCTTTGTGGTGGTCCTGTTGGCGTTTACCGTGACAAATTTCCTGACATCCGAGCGGAAGGAGATTTGAGATGAGTACAGCCGTCGTCTCCAGACCAAACCTGTCCCTCAAACGCCTGTTCCACTGGCTCGCCAACCTGCTTGGATCTATCCTGGCGGTCATCTGGTCGGTGCCGGTCATCTGGGCTTTGGTTGCTTCCTTCCGTCCAGCGCGGGATGCCATGAGCCGAGGAGATATCTGGTTCAGCACCAGCCTGACGGTAGAGAATTACCTGCGCGCCTGGTCTTTGGCGCCGTTTGGACAATATTACATCAATACCATCCTGATTGTGTTGATGGTGCTCTCGGTGCAATTGGTCACAATCGTACTTACCGGCTTTGCTTTTGCTCATTATCAATTTATCGGCAAACGCTGGCTGTTTTTCTTCGTATTGCTGCAAATGATGATCCCCACCTCGGCCTTGCTGGCCCCAAATTTCGCCACGATCCGCTGGTTGGGGCTTTTCGATACTCGCCTGGCGATTGCCATTCCATATTTTGGATCGGCCTTCGGGACCTTCCTGATGCGACAGGCTTTCATGGAAGTGCCGCGCGACCTGGTCGATGCCGGCATCATAGACGGCTGTTCCTGGTGGCAGCTCATCCTGCATGTTTACCTGCCGCCTTCCATCCCCTCTCTGGTGGCGTTTGGGCTTTCATCGGTCACCTGGCACTGGAATGAATTCCTGTGGCCGCTGATCATCACTAATAGCGATAAGAGCCGCCCGCTGACCGCCGGTTTGGTGCGCTTCACCCAGCTAGGTGAAATCGGCGCTCAGTGGTCCTTGCTCTCCGCAGCCACCTTAATGGTGATCGCACCCTTATTTATCATGTTCCTGATCTTCCAAAGACGCTTTATCCAAAGCTTTATCCATTCCGGATTGAAATAGAATGGTTTGCCTGCACATGTAACGCAAACTTCAGTTTGCGGATTTGCCGAAGTCAAATGACCTGGTCAGATGGCCGTAGATTGTTGCGTGCTGGCGCAAGGGGAACAAAATGAAGTTTGTTCTACACATAGCTCGATGTAACGCAAACTTCAGTTTGCGGATTTGCCGCAGGCAAATAACCTGGTCAGATGGACGTAGATTGTCGCGTGCTGGCGCAAGGGGAACAAACTGAAGTTTTTTCTACATAATAATCGTGAACTTTGCTCCCCTGCCAGGCTGGCTCTGGATGCTGATCCTTCCCCCGTGGGCTTCGACCAGCGATTTGGCGATGGCTAATCCCAGGCCGGCTTCACCGTTGGGGTGACGCGATTTGCTGCCGCGGTAGAAGCGGTTGAAGATGAACGGCAGATCTTCGGGGGCGATGCCTTCCCCGCTATCCTGTACTTCCAGGATAGTTTTCCCTTGCTCAATACGGGCAGACAGGCGAATATTCCCATTTTCAGGCGTGTAGCGTAAAGCGTTAGCGACCAGGTTGCCCAGCACCTGAGCCATGCGCTCCGGGTCGACGGATATCTGCGGTAAATCTGGGGCTGCCTGTACGTGGATTTGCACCCCCTGGGCTTCAGCCTGCGGGCGCATGGC
>JAWOHN010000018.1:0-24833 GCA_046485135.1 Anaerolineales bacterium
CCACCTCCTGGCGCAGACGCAGTCGATTATTTCCTATTTGATCTACAGCAAGGCTATTGTGACTACTACGCCACCGCTATGGTCGTCCTGGCGCGTGCAGCAGGGATTCCTGCCAGACTGGTCATCGGATATGCCGGGGGCAGCTATGATATTGACCGGGAGGTGATCATCGTTACTGAAGCAGAAGCTCACTCCTGGGCAGAGTTGTATTTTCCTGGGACCGGTTGGGTGGAGTTCGAGCCCACCAGCGGGCGACCGGGCCTGGATTCTCCGGCAGAAGCAGCATCCCCCACTCTGACGCTACTGGAAGAAGAATCCTTTCCCACACCACACCCCCGGCCGGCAAGCTGGACCTGGTTGCTGGGCTTGTGCGCTCTGTTAGGCATACTCGTGCTCGCCTTGATCACCTGGCAATGGGCAGATAGCCGGCGGTTAAAGGGTCTGCCACCTGGGGCAGTGGTGATGCAGTTATACCAGCGTTTCCATCAATTAGGCAAATCGATCACAGCCAGCCCCCTCGCTGGAGAGACTCCCTATGAGTTTGCAGCTCGATTTTCCACTGTCATGCAGCGCCTGGCTGCTTCAAAACGCTGGGGCAAGCGACTGGCGATCAGCAGCGCCCAGGTGGATCGCTTGACCGATCTCTACACCTGGACCGTCTACAGCCCGCATCATCCCAGCCAGGCAGACCGTAAAACTGCCATCCAGGTCTGGCAGCAGATGCGCTGGCGCCTATGGCTACTGCGCTTGTCTACCCGCTGGATCTCACCGTCCCGCAGGTTCACCAACCAAACAGGCTTGAATTAAAGAAACCTGCGGGATGTTTTGCCCGGCTGAAATTTACCAATTTTGTTAAATTACTTTCGGACAATCACCACAGCAGCGACTGTAGTAGAATTAAACCCACTATGGAATATCGCAATTTAGGACACACCGGTATAAAAGTCTCCGAGCTGTGCCTGGGGACGATGCAGTTTGGCTGGACTGCCGATCAGCAAACTTCTTTTGATATCCTCAATGCAGCGGTAGAAGCCGGGATCAACTTTCTGGATACTGCCGATATCTACTCGCGCTGGGCGCCGGGCAACCCGGGTGGCGTCTCCGAAACCATTATCGGCGACTGGCTCAAACAATCTGAGCTGCCGCGTGAGCAGCTTGTGATCGCCACCAAGGTACGTGGGCGGATGGGCGAGGGTCCTAACACTGAAGGCCTGTCACGTGTTCATATCCTACAAGCGGTTGAAGCCTCTTTGCGCAGGCTAAACACAGACTATATCGACCTGTACCAGGCTCATTTCTTCGATGCCGGCACCCCCATTGAGGAAACACTGCGGGCATTTGACGATCTGGTCCACCAAGGAAAAGTACGCTACATCGGTTGTTCCAACTATCCAGTCTGGTTGCTGATGCAGGCTCTATGGACAGCCGATAAATTCGGGCTGCAACGCTATGACACGCTCCAACCCCACTACAACCTGGTCCACCGGGCTGAGTTCGAGCAAGAGCTAGCGCAAGTCTGCTCGCATTACGGGCTGGGAGTCTTGCCCTACAGCCCGCTTGGCGGTGGCTTTTTAACCGGCAAATACCGCCGGGATGCAGACATGCCCGCCAGCCAGCGCAAACTCAGCGCTCAACGCTACTTCAAAGATCACAACTGGGCTTTATTGGACGAAATGGAAGCCCTGGGCAAAGAAAAAGGCAATTACAGCATCTCCCAGATTGCCCTGGCATGGCTGCTCTCCGACCCGTTAGTTACCAGTCCAATCATTGGACCGCGCTCGGTCGTGCAACTCAGCGACAACCTCGGTGCAGCAGGCTTGAGGCTGACTGCTGAGGAGAAATCCCGCCTGGATGTCGCCAGCCAATGGTAAGATAACAGGCTCGCAAAGCATTGTGAATGAGATCATTGCTCATCCCGGTAAAGGGAGCTGAAACCTTTGCCAAACACTTCTTTGGCAGGCATAACGATCACAAACGCATTTTGATCCTGACTGCGCACCAGTGATTTCAACTGGCCTACCTCAGTCACCGTGACCGCGCATAAAAGGACGGAATGTGGCTGTCCTGTATACATCCCTTTACCTGTCAATGAAGTAACTCCCCGCTTCATTTCCGCCAGGACGATGTCGGCTACGCTCTGGGCCTGGTCAGTTATGATCAAAGCCAATAACTGCTGGCGGTGCCGCATGTGGCGGAACCAGGGCTGCCGGCGCGCCATCTGCCCCCCCACTTCTTCCAACTTGGAGACAACTTCCGGAGAATGCCCAAAACGAGGCAACACTTCCCCGCTGGCTTCCTGGAGTGGCAAGGTCAACAAGCTGGTCAGAATCAAGATCAGGTTGAAGCTGACGCCAAAGGACAGGATCACCCAACCAGGGACAGGGCCAACGGAAGCCCGCTGGATCATCTCGGTCCAGGAGGTTGCTACAGTGGGTTGCACAGCCAATTTGCTGAACCAGGCCAGATCTAAAACCAGATAGATCCACAGGTAGTTGCGCCGCAAGCGCCTGCCTAGCGCTTCCCAGGAGGATATCGAGAAGTGCGGTTGGAGCAAGTTGTCCGCCAGGCTTTCTGCCCAATCAGGATCGGGACGGAAGGGCGGTACCAGCATGGCAGCAAAAAAATCGGTCTCCATCAAGCGCACGCGCGAAGCCCACAGCTCATAATAGCGATAGCGACGCGCCTCGATCGAGAGGAACATGGTAATCAACAGCATGTTCAAAATAAACACACTGGAAAAACCATAAGGATCGCTGAAAGAAAAACTGATCACAGCGCCGGTTGTGACCACGGCCCAGTTGGTGGTTGTGTCCAGGCGAACTCTCCACACGTTGGCGCGCGAGATCTCAGCGCGGAAGAAATGCACCATCGCCGTAGTGAATTCACTCGGCTTTAATTGATATCCACGGAAAGTCCAAACGGGTTCGGGGTCAGTCATGCAACGAGGCTGATTATACTACGCTATCCTCCACGGCGATTTGCAGAGTCAGGTGGCGTCAGGTGGCTCTTCAGGTGTTAGCATAGAAGATCCCGCCTCCGCTGCTCTCATTGAATGTTCATTGACGATTCTTATCTAATCTGATAAACTTTATCACGTTGAAACCGTAAACATGCATCAACCCTGAGAGGAAAGGTAAAACATCATGGCTTTGCTGGAACAAGAAAAAACTGAGACGATCTCCCTGACCGATTCAGCAGCCAAAGCGGTAAACGAGCTGCTTCAAAAACGTGAGCTAGACGGCTATGCCCTGCGAGTCTACATTGCCGGGGGCGGCTGCTCAGGCTACCAATATGGGATGGCCCTGGAAGGCAATATTCGCCAGGAGGACCTGGTATTTGAACAACACGGCGTCAAAGTTGTGGTGGACGAAGTCTCCATCAATTATTTGAGAGGCGCCACCATTGACTACGTGGACGAAATTATGGGTAGTGGCTTCAAGATCGAAAATCCCAACGCCACATCATCTTGTGGCTGTGGCAGTTCCTTCCGCACAGCCGGCGATGCCGAACCCTCCGGGGGCGGCTGTAGTGGCTGCGGTTAGGCCAAAACCATACCTGCCAAATTTTGTTAACTGCTAAAATAAAAACCGCCCTCCCTGGCTATAGGGAGGGCGGTATCTTGTTTCAGAGGGGTCTTGCTGGGCGTCAGCGCACGCGGATAAATGATACCAGCAGGGAAAAGAGACCCAGAGCGCCCAGGACAATCATGATATAAAGCAGGGGGGGAGCTGAGCGTTGGTCTTGGGGTTTATCTAGCGTAGCAATGGTGGGAATCACCAGTGGAGGCGGGGCGGTAAAGGTCGGCAAAGCTGTTGGCAGTGGCTCGATAATGAATTGAGCTGCTAGAGTGGGATCGATCGTGGGGGTCGTACGGGGAGTCGGCGTTGCCGGAGGGATGACAATCGGCAATTCTCCGTTGACATCAACCAGATAGGTATATACCCAACCCAGGCCTTCCGGTCCTTCAGGAAAAGAGATTTGCACCCAATCCCCCCCCGCCGAGCGTCCCAGGGCTGGCGCCTCCTGTCCAGCCAGAAGGGTGCCAACCCGTTCATAGTCGACCCCTGGACCTGCTCGCACGTTGATATCTGGATTTTCCCCGATCTTAACCGTGATTGTGGCAAAGCTGCGCGGGGGTAAAGATGTGGTAGTTGGCGTCTCGGCCAATGCAGGTGATACCCCGCTCAATAGAGCGGCCATCATGATCCAATAATAGAACTTCCGCAGGATTTTTTCAACATCAACGAACTTAAACTCCAACCGGCTCATAAAGACTCCTGAAGATAGAACTCAACGACCTCTGAGAAACGTCAGAAGGGTCCCAAAGAAACCAACCACCGCCAGACCAATGATCAAAAAACCCACCGGCAGGTTCCCACCGGTAAGAACGGTATCTTGTTCTTCATAGGTCGCAATAATGACGGGAGGTGGAGCAGTGAACGTGGCTAGCTGCGTAGGCGTCACCTCCGGCACAAACCTGGCAGCCAGAGTTGGGTCGAGGGTCGGCGTGACTTGCGGGGTTGGCGTGACTGGCGGTGTGACCAACGGCAAAGTTTTGTCCACACTCACAAAGGTATGGTACACCCATCCCTTCCCACCCTCCACACCAGGATAGCCAATCTGCACCCAATCCCCGCCAAAAGTGGCGCCATAGGCAGGCACGGTCTGGTATGCCACCAGGATACCAATGGGAGGAAAGCTTGGGCCTGGTCCGGAGAGCACCGTGACCTGCGCAAGATTCCCATACACAGTTGCCATAGGGCCTGGCGGAGTGCCGGTAACCGTTGGTACAGATACCGTCGGCTGTTGTGCCTGGGCGGTCAGGTTGTTTACAGAAACCAACAGCAAAACAAATCCTGAAACCATCAAGAATGAGAACAGCAATATTTTGACTTTCAAGTATATCTCTCTTCTTATCACAAGGGCGATTATAATCTACCCTGGCGTGCTTGAAACACACCCGGCATCCCTTCAGGCTGATCCTTGCGCACGAATCGGGATACTGCCGAAATCCTTAGCAAACTGGGTCCTTTGTCTGGCTGGCTGACCTATTACTGAACCGGAGCAACCTATGGATCAACGTATCTATCACGGCGAACTGTCCCCGAACCACCTGGCGAATTCTCTGATCGCCCGTTTCAACCGGGGCAATTTGCGCGCCCAACAGATCGGTTCTGGTAAACAAGTGGTGGTCCAGATAGCCACCCGCCAGGGCGCTCTTTCCGGGGGTCATACAGCCATCAATGTGAACATCCAGGAGATCGAGGGTGGCGTTTCGGTATTGGTTGGTAAACAAGCCTGGCTGGGATTGGCCGCCAGTCTGGGGGTGACCGCTCTGAATGCCTTGCGTAATCCTTTCAGCCTGGTCGGCAGGCTGGATGACCTGGCCCAGGACGTTGAAAGCCTGCAGTTGTCCGATTTGGTGTGGGAAACGATCGATGGCGCAGCCAGGGCAGCCGGGGCTTCTTTTGAGTTATCTGAACGCCTGCGGCGCCTGGTTTGCACGTATTGCAACACCGCCAATCCGGTCGGTGAACCCGCCTGTATTGCTTGCGGAGCTCCCTTAGGCAGCCTGCAACCGGGTACCTGTAGAAGGTGCGGGTTTGTTATCAAAGTTGGGGAGAGCGTTTGCCCAAACTGCGGACTCAGGCAGGGGGTCTAGCTGCCGGCAAAAATCTTAGCCAAAACGACTGAGCATCACCGAACGCTCAACAAACCAAGCGCCTGTTCCACCACGGGCAGCAGCTCTGCCTCGTCAGGTGTGGGAGGCGGGGCAAACGGCATAGATTGCTGGCCTCGCAAGCGAGCTGCCAGACGTCCTTGCAGCCTCTCCAGCGCCGGTATGGCCTCCAGGTAGCCCACCATACCGATTAGCTCAGCTGCCCGGCGGCGCTGCTCCAAGGAGGCTTTGCGATCGGTCAAAATATCCACCAAATGGGAGGCGGCATCCGGACAGTAGTTCAACAATCTGGCAACATGAGAAATCGTGGCTGGCTCAAAGATCGAGGCTTCCACCAGGCAGGACACTCCCCAGGGACCCAAATCGGCCAGGTAGGCAGACAGAACGCTTTTCGCGGCCTCAGACGCCAATTGGCCGCGCACATCAGGCGAGAAAACATCTACCAGCCCGCGGATGATCCGCACACGCACGGTCAGATCCGGGTCTGTAAGCCGGGTAGCTAAAAGGTAGGCTACCAGCCCAGACAGGCGGGGAGCGCCTAAGTGCGCCAGCCGTTCGATGGCTGCCAGGCGCAGGGAAGATTTGGGCGCAATCAGGTCTTCCATTGCACCCCACACTTCCGGAAAAAGCTCCACAGTTCCCCGGGTGGTATGTGTAAAGTCGAACAAAGTCGGCTGCGACAAGCTGATTTGAAGTGTTTCTTTGTTCATAGACACAGTTTCTCCACTCACGCCATCAACAGGTCTTTTCCAGTTTCGCTAATAACCAGTATACCTCGTTTTTAACCACCTTCCGGCGCATCTTCCCTGCACCGGATGCACAAAAAGTTGTTGGATAATTCCTTATTATTGCGCCTCCTGGATACGGGTATTGATCGTATTGCTGGCTTGTTGGAGGGCTGGGGCAGGCAGAGCGCTCTTGCTGAAGACATATCCCATGGCTGTCTCCAGCGGATCCCAATACAGGTTGGCGTTCGGGTGAACAGGATAAGCTGTGCCGCCCAGTAAAGCCTGCATAACCGGCGACATCCAATCCTGCTCTACCTGCACGTCTCTCAACGCCGGGATATGCCCGGCGCGGGTCAATACAGACTGGACCTCTGGCGCCAGCATGAAGCCAAAGAATTGAAGCGCTGCATACCGCTCGCCTGCGCTGGCCCGCGTAGTCAGGTAAATATTATCGGCCTGCACATACCCAGATAAATGCCCATCCTGGTAGGCGGGCCATGGGTCTATGGCCAAGTTTTCCTCACCAATAGCCGTTACCAGGGCAGCGCGGGACCATGTGCCGTCGATAATGATGCCAACTCTACCGTCTTTGAACAGGTCCAGGTCGCGGTTGGTGTTAAAAGCCACCGGCCCAGCCTGCTCAAATTCCAACAGCAGGTTCAACCAGGCCAATCCTTTTACATCATTAAACGCGGGTATCCCATCCTCGTTCATTAAGCGCCCGCCCAGACCCATCAGATGCCCAGAAGAATAGAAATAGCCGCGCTCCAGATATGCGCCAACCCTGCCGCCGCGCGTAGCTGCTTTAGCAGCCGTCACCAGCTCAGCGAATGTGGCCGGGGCTCTTGGGATGATCTGCCGGTTCCGGTACATAACCACGCCGTTGCGGATGGAATGGGGCAGGCTGATCAATGCCCCCCGGTAACGAGCGCTACCAAGGGCCGCCGGGTTGATCCGTTCCAGAAAAGCAGGCACAGCCAGATCATCCACCGCAGCCACCAGGCCCTCATCATAAAGCTGCGGCCCCCATTCGGCCGGCGCTAATAAAATACTGGGGCCAGCGCCACGGTAGGCAGCCGCCTGGAAGGTCCTCAGCAGGTCATCGAACGGAATATATAGCACGTCAAAGTAAACCTGCGGATACACCTTCTGGAATGCCTGCAAGACATCCTCCAGGATCACAACTTCGGCGTCACTCCAGGAATGCCAGATGCTGACGGTCACTGCATCCGGGTTAGGAGGCGGCATAGCCGGAAAACCCACCCTCTCAGTCGGAGCTGGCCCATCCGTTGGAGCAGGACCCGTACCGCTGAGCGGAGCAGGTTGGGTGGGTTGTGCTAGAGGTGTAGAAACTGGAGTGACAGGGCCCGGATAGGCGGCTGGGCTGGTCGGCAGCTCATCCCCCGGCGGGGGATAAGCAGTTGGCGCAGCAGGAAGCGGGTAAGCATCAACGCTGTCCCCAGTAGGAACAGGCGTTGGACTGGCTGCCTGTTCAGGAGCTGGGTACGGCAGTTCTTCCGGGAGCAAGCTTAACGTATCTTGCGGGAGCGGGTAAGCGTCTGCAGGGAGCGTAGCTGAAGGCTGGCTGGTTTGGGTAGGTTGGGCAGGCGTCTCAATTGTAGCGGTAACTTCAAGCTCTACCGCCACAGGGCTCTCAGCCGGGGGGCGCGAACTGCAAGCCGCCAACAGCAAAGCGGCTGCAAGCAATAGCAAGATCACCTGGCGTTCGGGAAGAAATTTCATCATGATGAGATGATCAGTCCGAGTGGCAGCGCCTGAGCGTCACCCTCAGACCCAATTTTACCTTACTAGACTAGACTTCCAACAGGGGATTTTAAATATCGGAGAGAGCACTCGGTATGCACCAACAACTTTTTAGTACACCCGGCGGTACATCTAAAAACTATGCTGAAGCGAAATCCAGTATAATTCAAAGCATGTCCATCCATTCCAACCTGGCAGGTATTTACGTTGCCGCAGTTACTCCCCTCCGGCAGGATTATTCTGTAGATTTGGAAGCGATTGGCGGCCTCCTGGAGTTCTTTTTCAAAAGAGGCTGTCACGGAGCGCTCTTATTAGGAACAACGGGTGAGGGCCCCTCTTTTGCCGCGCATGAAAGAGTAGCGATTTTCAAAGCCGCTCAGGAGTCGCGCAAAAGGATGCCCTCTTTTCGCCTGCTGGCGGGCACCGGTACACCCAGCCTGGTTGAGACAATCTCCCTGACCCAGGCCGCATTTGAAGCCGGGCTGGATGGTGTTGTGGTCCTGCCCCCCTACTATTTCCGAAACGCGCCCGAAAACGGGCTATTTATTTGGTTCAGCCAGGTGCTGCGTGAAGCTGTTCCAGCGAGAGGCTCCTTACTGGCCTATCATATCCCCCCCGTATCCGGCGTTCCCATCTCACTGGATTTGCTGGCGCGCCTGAAAGACGCCTTCCCAGACCGTTTTGCGGGTCTCAAAGACTCCTCCGGAGACCCTGAACATGCCCAACGCCTGGGGGAACGGTTCGGAAGCGACCTGGTCGTCCTGACCGGCAACGATCGCCTCTTCAGCCTGGCCTTACAAGCAGACGCTTCCGGCGCAATCACTGCCCTGGCAAACTTGCTCTCCCCACATCTACGCCAGATTTGGGACGCTCCCAGGGATAGTGAGCAGCAAAAGCAAGCCCAAGACCGCCTGACTGCTGCCCGCCTGGTGATGGACCGCTACCCACCGGCCCCATCCACCTTGAAGGCGCTCCTGGCGCGCCAACACGGATTCCCGTTGTGGACCGTTCGCCCACCCTTACTGCCAATCGGCCCAGAAACCACCGCCATGGTGGCGTCTGAATTGGGTCTCGAATGAACAGGCCTTAGAGCGCATGTCTGAGCAATCCCCTCTTCGCAACCCACTGCTGCCCGCCGTGTTATTGACCGGGATCATTTTCGGGCTGATCTATGTTGCTGTCAGGGCCGCCGCCACCCTACCTATCTTCCAGCCCGAGCCATTGGCAGCCTTGCCAACCATGCAGTTATCACCCAGCGCCTCCCCCTTGCCCACCGGCACTGAAACACCCACCGCACGCCCCACCTGGACGATCCGGCCCAGCGCAACACCAACGCATACCTCCACGCCCACCTCCACCCCGACGGCTACCCTGTATCCCAGCCTGACGCCTGCCAGGCCGCTGCAGTACAATGATTTATATCGCCTTAAGCAGTGGACGTCAGAACAGGCTGACGGAATGGTATCGCTATTACAGGATTACCCCGAGGCGCGTTTTCGTACCGCTGAAGAGCGCAGGGACCCGCGTTTCAATGAGGCTTATTATTACCCCGCTTTTGCTTACCAGGAAACTTTACTGCGTTTCCCCGAAGATGCCTTGGCGCAGACATGGAAATGGGCTTTAGGCTACAACCTTGCCCGTAATGCCGCCCCGCAGACCGGGGCATATTACGCCGATCTGATCGCTCAAGCTCTCAAATCCGGAGAAACCCGCCTGAGCAATTTACCAGCCTGGTTTAAGAAACATGAGCGCCGGCTTGAGCTGGAGGTAATTACCCTGTCTGCGCCTGCCGGATATTCCAGCAGTCACATTCTGCAGATTTCCGGTGGAGGGGGCGCGTTCATCTGGCTGCTGGGCCAATCAACTGCTTATGAAACTTATCTCCTTACGAGTAAATTTGACTTCGCCGCCGATCTCACGGGCGGGTTTGCCACCGGAGACCTGACCGGAGATGGCGCTGATGAAGTCATCATCTTCTACTCTCCAACGCCTCAGTCTACACTGCTGGCCAACCCCCAAGTCTTCAGTCTGCTCAATACACCGCCAACAGAGTTGTCCTTCTCTCCCAGCATCCCCTTTGATCTGGGCGCCGGGTATGATGGCAATTGGCAGTTCCTGGCAGATCCGTCGCAGGGTCAGCTGCTCCAATTTGCCACTCGCATTCTACCGGCTTGCCCCGTAGACATCACTCGCCTTTACCGCTGGGATGCAGGCGAATTCAAGCTGGAAAGCACTAATTTTGCCATCCAACCTGAGCCCAACATCGTGGAGTACTGCGAAATTACGGTGGAACACGCTGCCAGGCTGTGGGGCTACGACACCAGCGCACAGTTTATGGAGGCAGTTCTGCCTTACTGGCCGCCAGTGCGAAAAGTAGATGGCCGGCTCTA
Source organism: Anaerolineales bacterium (assembly GCA_046485135.1). Taxonomy (GTDB): domain Bacteria; phylum Chloroflexota; class Anaerolineae; order Anaerolineales; family UBA4823; genus CAZAQS01. The sequence goes on from JAWOHN010000018.1 coordinate 10,563, forward strand.
CGCAGCAGACGCCAGAGACGAATGGCTGTACCGGCTGGGAATTGCCCATACACTGGCTGGCAACGAAGAATCGGCCAAGGCCTTCCTGCAAGAAGCGCTGGATTTCCCCTCGATTCCGGCTGGACAATGGCTCGCATTGACCCAAGATTTCCTGGACGTCTACCAGTCCGGCGATGACTTGTACCAGGCCTGCCGCCAATCGCCGGCTTGCGATCCGCGCGCAGCGATGGAAATGCAGGTCTCCAAGATTCCATTGGAGCGCTATACATCCATCCTATCTGATCTGCGTGAATTTGGAATTACGGTCCGCTCCAGCGGCTTGTTCGACTTCGATCAGGATGGACAACCAGAGCGCTGGATCATCCTGCGCCACCAGGAATCGCAAAAGCTGGAGTTGTGGATTTTGGCCCGCAGCGTTGGGAGCATTCACGCCCTCTTTGTGGATGTCGTAGATACCGCCCAACCAAGCTTGCGATACTCAGACAGCCTGGAAAACCCCCCGATCGTCCAAATGCAGCTTGGACAAGGTTTCAAGCTCGAGCGCCTGCCCAATTCCGGACAACCCTTCCTGACGCACCACAACGTTGAATTTATACCTACCACCTATACCTTGGATACCCTGGACGGCGCCATTCTGGCCTTATTCTCAGGAGAAGCCCCTGCCTCGGTCTTGCAAACCTTGGAAGACCTGCAAGCATCAAATCGCTTTAATTGTTTGAATTTCCGCATTTGTGACCGTTTTTATTATCTGCTTGGTCTGGCTTACGAGCTAAACGGAAGAGAGAGTGACGCCATCAATACCTATGTTAAATTATGGTGGGAATATCGCGACAGCCCCTTCACAACCATGGCGCGTTTGAAATTAGAGCCCATCTCGCGGGTAACGCCCGTCCCAACTAGCACGCCCACAGAGACGCCCAGCTCCTATCCAATTCCGATCTGGACGCCCAGCGGACCCATCCCATACCCGATACCATCTCCAACGGATTATTCTCCCTATCCGACTCCTTGATGACAGTCTCAAGCATGACCTTTTCCAAAGCTCAATGGCGCTTACTGCAAACGCCCCCTGCAGGCGGGGCCTGGAATATGGCTGTGGACGAGGCCATTTTAGAGACAGCCGGACGCCAGCTAGCTTTACCCACGCTGCGGCTGTATGCCTGGTCGCCGCCCTGTCTCTCGCTCGGTTTTGCCCAACCAGCCTCCGATGTTGATTTCCAAGAATTGCAAAACCGCTCTTGGGATATCGTTCGCAGACCGACTGGCGGACGGTCGATCCTACACACAGACGAATTGACCTATTCAGTTAGCGGACCCTACTCTGAACCACGCCTGGCCGGCAGCGTCTTGGAAAGCTACCAGCGCATCTCCGCAGCCTTGCTGGAGGCCCTCAGATTGTTGTCCATCCCAGCTCAAGCCCAACCAGAATTAGCCCGGACAGGAAGCCAGCCGAGCCAATCAAAAAGCGCCAGTGAAAACGGTCCGGTATGCTTTGAAATGCCTTCCAGCTACGAAATCACCGTAAAAGGCAAAAAGGTGATCGGCAGCGCCCAATCACGCAAGCAAGACGGGGTCTTGCAGCACGGCTCTCTGCCGCTAACCGGAGACCTGACCCGCATCTTGCAGGTGTTGGTTTTTGCAAAAGATGATCAGAATGAGCCCAACCAGGAAGCAGCGCGCCTGAAAGCTGCCCGGCATCTGCGGGAACGGGCCATCTCCGCCGAAGAATGCTTGGGGCAAGCAGTTACCTGGCAGGCCGCAGCGCAAGCTTTTATTACCGCCTTCAGCCGGGTTTTGAATTTAGAGTTGCTGCCTGCTGAATTGACCCCAACCGAAATCCGGCGAGCGCAAGAACTGGTGCTCACCAAATATGCGCACTCAGATTGGACGCTAAAAGTCTAGCGCCTTCTCAGCGTTGGGGATGAGCTTCTTATTCGGTTACTGGAAACGGATCCAGGAAAATCACCTCAGGGTATCCCAGGTTGATAAAAAGGCGGTAAAGGAAACTCTCCGCATTATCCTGGGCCATGTCTAGGACGCCGCCTTCCAGGGCCGCAGAACGAATTTCCTGTTCGGCTACGCGCCGAGCAGCAGTCTCAAGGTCAATGTCTCCCCGGGTCAGGGCTCCCCGGGAGCGGTCGTAGACATAAGAGCGCTCATTATTGAGTGAAGCAATGAACAATTCTGCTTCTGGCAGTTGCACATACAAAACGCCCTCCCGCACCTGCAAATGCTGGGGTTCCAGTTTTTCCAGGTCCACACCAGCGATCACTTCCCCATGCGCTACAAATAGCAGCCGGTCGCCAAACAGAAAACCAAACGAGCCCTGACCAACCTCTGCTGTGATGACTTTCTCCACAGTGTATTGAATGGTTTCCAGGCGCGCCAGGCTGCGCACCTCCGAGAGGATGGTCACAGGATTCGGTAAGACGATGGGAGTCGGGTTGAGAAACTGCGCAATCTGCGTGCTGATACCGCTGGTGACATCACTCACCGGCTGGATGACTTGCTGTGCAGCGCGCGTGCTCTCACGCACAGCAGTGATGATCACAAAGCCAACGATGCTGAAGATCAGCAATATGCCGATGACCAGCACCCAAGCCCTGACATTCGCTTCATTTGATTTATTCATAAATCTTTCTCGCTCATTTTCTTGTGGAAGGTCTCCTCAAGTTGGCGTCCCTACGCCAATTTTGGGGTTATGATTCGTGGTACGGCTACAGCAGTAACACTCCATTGAACTATGAAAATCCCAGAATTATTATACAATATCCTGAGATCATTCGAAATTGCCGTGTGAGCTTCCACGGCAACACTTGCACAGCCGGAGAAAAACAAATGCCGATTGGATTGCTAACCCTGTACATCTCTCTTCCCGGATGCACATCTCTGAAGGGCAAGCGCAGCCGGTTGAAACCGCTCCTGGCCCGTTTGCACCGCGAGTTCAATATCTCGGCAGCTGAGATGGATTTGCACGACTCCTGGCAGGAAGCCATCCTGGCCTGTGCAATGGTCAGCAATGACCAGAAGCACGTCCACAGATCTTTGCAGAAAATCAGTCACTGGATCGAAACGTCTTGGCCTGATGTCACCCTGCTGGACGAGCAGGTGGAAATCATCTGACGTTGCCCTGCGCCACCATTTCCTAGACAGCTCCGGCTGAACTGCGTAACTCCTTATCAGTTTATCCGAGCTGTGGGATAATGTCAAAGCCCGGACAACTTTCCAGGTATAAATTGCGTGAATTCAGGATATGAGGAATTTTTAGATTTCTTCTCCAGGAGGACGAAAAGATGGATCTGAAACTGACCGGCAAGCGGGCTCTGGTGACCGGAGCCAGCCGCGGCCTGGGCTATGCCACTGCTCTAGGACTGGCCTCTGAGGGGGTCAGAGTAGCCATCAACAGCCGCAACCCAGAATCTACCCACAAAGCCGCCCAGGCAATCGAAGAACAAACTGGCTACCCGGCTTTCCCCCTGCCTGGAGACGTTGCCGACGTGCAAGCGCCGCAGAGATTGGTGCAACAGGCACTAGAGAGTCTGGGAGGCTTGGATCTCCTGGTGACTAACTCAGGCGGCCCACCCTCGGGGAAATTTGAGACTTTAGATGAAAATGCCTGGCAAAGCGCCATTCAGCTCTCATTGATGAGCCATGTGCGTCTGATCCGCGCGGCGCTGCCGGCTCTGCGCCAGTCCCAGGCTGCCAGCGTGCTGACCATCACCTCGTATTCGGTCAAACAACCCATCCCCAACCTGGTCTTATCCAACAGCGTGCGCGCCGCTACGGTGGGACTGACCAAATCCCTGGCCCTGGAGCTGGGCGGTGAAGGCATCCGCTTCAACTCCATCCTGCCAGCCTGGACAGAAACTGAGCGCGTTTACGAATTAATGGAGTATCGAGCCCAGGTGAACAACTCCTCCGTAGAGGAGGAAATCCGCAAGCAATCCGCCGATAGCCCTCTCAACCGCATGGGCACGCCCCAGGAGTTTGCTAATGCAGCCGTATTCCTGCTCTCTCCGGCAGCGTCATATATCACGGGAGTCATGCTGACCGTGGATGGAGGGATGTACAAGGGGATTTTTTAGCGAGCAGGCGGATCCTGCTGCTATTTAGGACTATTGCAGGTGCAGCAAGACTTTGCCTTGCGACCAGAGTTCCTCCAACCGGTAAAAATCACGCCGGTCTGGTGAGAACAGGTGCAAGATCACATCGCCAAAATCCGCCAGCAACCAGCCGTTGCGAGGATCGCCTTCTAAACGCCCGCGTACATGATGCGTCTGGCGAGCTTGGTCAATGGCAGCCTCGGCCAATGCATTCAACATACGGTCGCTGCTGCCAGTACAAATGACAAAGAAATCTGCAAAGATGGCAATCCCTCGAATATCGAGTAGGATAATGTCTTCCCCCTTCTTTTCTTCTAAAGCACCGACAATTGTGTGAGCAATTTCGATCGTATCCAGATATCACCTCTCGTCCTGTATTTTTCTTCTTTGCCCAGAATTTTCACGGTTCAACCAAGAGCCGCCAAATCTCCATTGAGCCTATTTTAATCTGCCAACGGTGTGCTGAAAACGCGGCTGTAGACCGCGCCGGCCGGTCGTAAGTCACTCTTCAACAGGTGAATTGCATCTACCTGGGCTACGCCCAGGAAACCAACTTTGGTTGATTCAAGCACATCACTGATTAAGTGTATATCTTTTGAGGTTGCATTCCTCGATACTCTGCCCAAGGTCAGGTGGGCCGAGAAAGGACGCTCCTCACGTGCATATCCCAGCCGGGAAACTGCCGTTTCGATGCCCCTCTGCACGTTCAGCAGTTCAGCAGGCGCCTCCACCCCTACCCAGACGACCCGGGCATGACGGTTGTTTGGGAAAGCTCCTACACCGCCCACACTGAATTCAAAAGAATGGTGACTGCTAACCTCGTTCTGCAAGACCTTTTTTAGCATTTCCAGGTTTTTCACTGAGACATCGCCCAAAAACATCAAGGTCAAATGAATGTTCTGCGCCGGCGCCCAACGGATAGGCACATCAACCATCCGTTCCCTTAACTGCATGGTGACCTGTTCCAGCATCCGCCGGATTTCTGGGCTCAGATCGATGGCAATAAAAGCGCGAATTACGGACATTATAACTCTGTTTTCCTGGGATTGCTTGGCAGCCAGGCCAAAGCTGCAAATACACAGCCGCCAAATTTTCGGGTTTATCTGTTGCGAGTCCGGTGGCCTGACCAGTTACAAAATAGCACACTATTTACCAGAACGCAAGAGGGATTATGCTCCAATTTGTCTACACAAGCCTGTCCACTTGATTACAATAGAGAAACACACTTCAGCCAGGGATGGCCGGCTCAGGTGGATGGGCGGTTGGCAAGGTAATCTCCAGGTGTATCCAGGTCTTGTAAGATCGTGCCCGTTTCCACCGTCACATAGTGGATACTGTCCTGGTGATCGCTCAAGAAATCGCGCAGGGAGGCTGGTGCGCAGATTGCCATGACATCTGCCCACAAAGAGCGGTCCACCAGCCACGGATGTCCACGCCGCATTTGGTAACTGGGGATCACCAGGGGGGCGCCAGTCTCAGCATACACTTGAAGCAGTTTGACCACCACATGCATCTGAATCTGCGGCTGGTCGCCCAACACCACCAGGGCAGCATTTGGATCATCGCCTAACGCTGCTAACCCCACTTGAAAGCTGGATAGCATCTCTCCCTGCTCATGGTTTGGATTATAGATCTGGCGAACCGGCCATCCCTGCGAAGCCTGTTGTACCTCTTGGCGAGCGCCTCCGGTAACCACCACAACATCTTGGACCCCAGACTGGGATAGCACGCTGAGCACTTGCCCGATAACGGTGCTATCCCCCCAGGGCAGCGCCAATTTCGGCGCCCCCATTCGCCGGGAATGACCAGCTGCCAGCACCACAGCCGCAATCTTTGGGTGGTTTTGAATAAAGTGGCTTGAGCTCATGATTTGATCTGCATGCCTTGCAAGCGCCGGTAATCTGCAGGGGTATCCACATCCAGGAGCAGGTCCGGGTCATCCCAGTCGATCCACTGGACGGGAAAACGCTGCGGGTGGGAGAATAAGCTGCGCCCGCCGGTGTCACCGCTCAACATGAGCAGCTCCGGGAAGAGAGCCGCGTCGAAAAGGACCGGATTGGCCCGTTGCCCGTGTACCCTGGGAGCAACCAAAGGGGATAGGGTCCTGGCATGCGCCTGAACCAGGGTTCGCAACAGATCCGTGGGCGTCTGGGGTTGGTCAGACAGCAAAAACAGAGCCGCTCCACATTCTACCGGCAAAGCTCGCACACCCACCTGAACAGAGCTGGCTTGCCCGCTCTCCCAGGCCGGATTGTGGGCAAAACTCACCGGCAGCCCTTGTAAAGCCGCTCTGACCTGATCTGCCTTAGCGCCGGTAACCACCACAACCGGGGATAGCCCCGCTGCCAGAGCCTGTCCGGCGACATGCCGGACCAGCGGCGCCCCATGCCAGTCCAGGAGTTGTTTGGGCCGGCCCAGACGAGACGAGCCTCCAGCCGCCAGGATAACCCCAGCGGTCTTTTCGATCACCGCGTGCACCGTGGGTGTAGAGCCGCCCAAGGAAGCCGCCAGGACAGCCTGGTATCCTCCCAATAGCTGCGGGGCCATTTCTCCAGCCACCTGCACCAGTTCAGGATCATCGGCCTGGTTCAAAAGGACCACCCGGCGCGCCTGAGCAGGGATGTTCTTCAGGCCTCCTAGCCGGTGAAGCAGGACCTGCACCACCGCCGCCGGGATCACCGGCGCGCCAAACTCCAACTTAGACAAAGCCGCAAAACGCTCAGGACGGTGGACTGAAGCCTGATCCAGTGGTTTTCCCAGGCCAGACAGGCCCACCACGCTGATTGAGAGGTTGGTAAAAGCAGGAATAGCCGGTTCATGCTCTGCCGGGGCTTTAAGCGGCCGGCGGCGCGAGCCGTCTGCCTCGACCAGCAGGGGCGCGCCTCGTTGCGCGGCCAGATGGTGAAGCTTATCCAGCAGGTCTTCAGACAGGCCCAGCGTGCGCCCAGCGCCATCCACCGGCCCGGTTAACAAGACCACCCCATCAAAATGCTGTTTATCAAGCGCCGATAGATCTTCAAGAGAGCGGATCTGAAAATGATGGTCTGCCTGGGAGAGCTGCGAGACGGCCAGGTGAGTGCTGGCTGTAACCAACACGGGTGGGGGAAGCTGCCGCGCCAGCTGAAACAGGGCGGTTGATTTACCGCCCCCACCGGTCAAGGCCAGGCGCAAAGAGTGGGGTGAATAGTACTGACCTGGGTTAATCAGACGTAGGGCGCGGGCCAGATCGAGCCTGGGGTAAGCGTTCAGGTCCATAATAATGGGCGCAGGTCAGGCCGGGAGAGAATGGCTTCCAACACCCCACCGCCCACTGCCAGAGCTTTATCCGAAACCAGGCTGCAGGCAGAGGGATCGCCGCGCGGGTCCACATCTCCGACCTTCATCCCCTGGCGGACCGGCAGTCCAGAGTGAACCAATCCGCGCAGCACACCGGCAAAATTCGCCGGCACAGGCTGTCCGGCTACTTCTGCCACCACCTGGCCTGGCTGGACCAGTTGGCCGATAGCTGCTCTGGCCTCTAAAATGCCGTCTGCCGGAGCACGCAGGACTCGCTCTGAGCCATGCTCCGCTACCGATTCAGGCACACCGGTATCCATTTCCGCAATTCCCTGCCAGATGACCCGGCCCAAGCAATGTCCCCGGTTGGTCTCTATGACCGCGTGACAGTTCAGCCCAGCCTCAAAACCAGGCCCAAGACCGATCACCAGGGAGGCCTGATTAATACCTCGCTCAGGCGCATGTTTGATCATGTGCGCATCGATAACCACCGTTGGGCGCAGAGATTGCAGAGCCTGGAAATCGGGATCGACCAGAACGGGGATTTGCTTTTGGGCAAAGATGCGCAGGATGCGCAGTGTGTCGCTAGGGTCCGTAATACGCCGGGCAGTTATGCCCTCCACCACGACTTCACCTTCATACACCGCTTCGGCAAACGAAACCAGGCGCCGGACAGCCAGCGGCTGAGGCAGCTCAGCAATGGCAACCCGCAGCCCGGCGCGGTGTAGGCGCAAGGCAACCCCGCTGGCCATGTCGCCGCCGCCTCGAAGGAGAATGATAAAGGACATACAGCTCAATCCACAGTCTAAATCTTCCCCAATCCGCGCAAGACGCGCTCAGGGGTCAGTGGGAATTCATGAAACCAGATGCCGGTGGCGTCATGCAAAGCTGCCACCACAGCCGGCGCCAGCGGCAGGAAGGGCATTTCCGCCATGCCGCGCGCTCCCCAAGGGCCTATCGGATCTGGATATTCCAGGATGACCGAGCGCACAACCTCAGGCACATCCAAAACGGTGGGGATCAAGTATGTAGAGAGATGCTGGGTTTGCACAAACCCATCCTTTTGGACGAAATTCTCCAATAGAGCGTACCCTGCAGCCTGAACCACCGCGCCTTCAATTTGGCCCTGCACTTGCTGGGGATTCACTGCCCTGCCCACGTCGTCCGCCGAGATCACATCCAAAATCCGGACATGCCCCGTTTCCAGGTCTACTTCCAAAGCCACAGCTTGAGCAACGTAGCCATAGGCAAAATTTGGCTCAGATTTACCGGTTTGCGGGTCGTAAGGTGTGGTGGCAGGTGGGCGGTATTTATAGATGCCGACTGCCGGCCTCTCCTCGGCTTTCCACTTCTCCAAGGCCAGCTCACACGCGCCCCGAATGGAATTGCCGCCCATAAAGGTCATCCGCGATGCCGAGACGCTGCCGGAATTATCCGTCAGGGCGGTATCGGAAACAATCATATGTACTTTTTCAAGGGGTACCCCGGTGGCATCTGCAACCATTTGGGCGAAAACGGTATGCACGCCCTGACCCACCTCAGCGGCAGCATGGTGCAAAACGACCCGCTCGATCTCGACATCTCCATGCAGCTCGATCGTCGCCCAGGCGTGCTCAGGAGCGCCAAAGGAAAAGCCAACATTTTTGTAGGCGCAGGCAAAGCCAATGCCGCGCCGGATTTGTGAACCGCTGGGGGCCGGCAGCTGAGGCCAGTCAGCAGAAGCCGGCGGCAGCCGCTGCCAGCCTTGAGCTGTCTGCTGCCAGCCGCCGCTGCGCGCGCATTCCTCCACCACCTCGGGCAGGGAAACCCCTGGCGGCAAAGGGGTATCCACTGAAAGCAAGGAGCCTTCTCGCAGTACATTGCGCGTCCGGATTTCAACCGGGTCCATCCCTAAGGCCTGCGCCAGCCGGTTCATCTGCATCTCCGCGGCAAAAACTCCCTGTGGGCCGCCAAACCCGCGGAAGGCGCCTCCGGGGATATTGTTGGTATACACTGCGCAGGAGTCAACCTTTACAGTGGGGATTTCGTAAGGACCGGTGCACATCAGAGTGGCATTACCCAACACTTTTGTAGAGGTATAGGCGTACGCGCCTCCATCGGCGATCACCTCGGCCTCCGCTGCCAGCAACTTACCCGCTTTGGTCGCTCCCCAGCGCGTCCGGATGATATAAGGGTGGCGTTTATGGTGCCCGATAATCGATTCTTCCCGGCTCCAGATGATCTTCACCGGGCGCTCGATCCCGCGCTGTTGCAGCCGCCAGGCAGCCAGGGCCAGGACGATCTGCACAGACATATCCTCTCTGCCGCCAAAAGCCCCGCCAATGGCCGGGTAAATGACCCGCACCTTTTCCACCGGCAACCCCAAAGCATGCGCAATCTGTTCCTGGTCTTCATGCGTCCATTGGCCGGCCACCTCAACCGTAACGCGCCCTTCGACATCAATATACCCCAGGCCTGCCTCTGGCTGAAGATAAGCATGTTCCTGGGCCGGCGTGCGATACTCCCCTTCAATCAGGATATCGGCCTGGGCAAAGGCGGCTTCTACATCCCCTTTGCGGATGCGATAGTTGACCATGATATTGGAGCCCCGCTCTGGGTGCAGCAATTCAGCTTCTGGCAGCATTGCTGCCAGCGGGTCGGTGACGACCGGCAGATCTTCGTATTCCACTTCGATCATGTCGCGAGCCTGTGCAGCGATCTGCTCCGTTTCAGCCACCACCAGCGCCACCTGATCTCCCACAAAACGAACGCGATCGGCAAAGGGTTTGCTTGATCCCGGCCCGCACAAGACCGGCTGGTCCGGCATGATCAAGCCATACTCATTCACGGGGACATCCTTGGCAGTAAACACTGCAATCACACCTGCAAAGGCCTGTGCCCGTTGCGTATCCACCCGGCGGATAACGGCGTGCGGACGGTTAGCAAAAAGAATCTTCATATGAGCCTGGTTGGCCAGATTGATATCGCCAGGGTACAAGGTCTCACCTGTCACTTTCCCCACTGCGTCCACCCGTTTGATCGATTGTCCGATGAATGGCATCTAATTCCTCTCCAGCGTAATGGTAACCATAAATTTAATTTGTGCCGTATAGGCGCTCTGTTGGTTAATTATAACCCGTACAACACACCCAAAAATTCCTCATCCAGGCAGGTCCTGGAGATGGCAGGTATCGTTGAGGGAAACCAGGACATAATCTCCCTGGCTGGCTTCAAAAACGTTGATGGCGCAAGTGTCCTGGCGGATATGCCAAAACCTTTCATTTCCCAGTCCGAGCAGGCCCAACAGGATGATACGATTGATAACGGTATGCCCGACCAATACGATCGTCTCCTCGGGATGCTTGCTGACCAGCTCCGCCACAGCAAACATCGCTCGCTTACGCAGCTGCTCCAGGCTTTCCCCACCCGGTATGTGGGCCAACTGTGGGGCATCGTACCAGGCCGCAACATCTTCAGGCCATTTTTGCCGGGCTTCATCTGGAGTCAAACCCTGCCATAGACCATAGTCAATATCGGCCAACCCCTCATCAACGATGACTGGAAGATCGAAATGGCGCGCGGCCGCCTCAGCAGTACAGATCGCCCGGGATAAAGGGCTGGAATAGAATACCGCCGGTTGCCACCCTTTGGCGATCCGCCTACCGGTGGCGGCAGCTTGATCCAGGCCGGTTTGATTCAGGGGCACATCGGCGCGGCCTCGGAAACGTTCCACCCGGTTCCACTCGGTCTGCCCATGCCGGACCAGAATAACGGTTGTCTGCAATGATTCACCTCCTAAACATACAAACGCGGGACTCTGGCTCCAATCCCGCACACGACTTCATAATTGATCGTTCCCCAAATTTGGGCCAAATCCTCTGCACGCAAGCAAGCCCCAGCCTGTTGGCCGATCAACAGCACTTCATCCCCTGCCTGAGCCAGGCGAACGCCATCTAGCTGCAGCATGATCTGGTCCATGCATACCCGTCCAACAACGGGTACCCGCTGCCCGCCAACCAGCGCCACGTTCCCGGTCGTGCGGCGATAACCATCCGCGTACCCCACTGGAGCTGTGCCAATGCGCTCAGCGCCCTGCGTGACATAAGTGTGCCCATAGCTCACACCCCGCCCAGCAGGCAGGACTTTGACCTGGCTTAAAACCGTCTTCCAGGTCAAAGCGGGTAATAAACCATCCGGGAGCGGGCATTCTGCAGAAGGATGCAGTCCATACATAGCGATGCCGGCGCGTACAAGCGTGAAGCGTGCCTTTGGGCGGGTCAGTCCGGCGGCTGAATTGCTCGCATGCACCACTGGGGGTAAGCGGCCGCTCGCCTGCAGCGCCTCCAGCGCCCCCGCGAAGCGCCATTCCTGGGCCTCAGTTGCAGCTGGGTCGGCTTCATCTGCACGGGCAAAATGAGTGAAGACCCCTTCAAATTGGATATCCGCCGGCGGAAGCGAGCGGGCCAGGGATAAGACGTCTTCAGCCTGCACTCCCAAACGCCCCATGCCTGAATCAACCTTGAGGTGCACCCGTGCAGGCACTCCTACCCGCTGTCCAGCCGCCGCGGCAGCCTGCGCCTGATCCACGTTCCACAAGGTCAGCGAAACCCTGCTGGCTACAGCTTCATCCAGGCGATCTGGCGGGGTATAACCGAGCAGCAAAATTGGGCAATCCAGGCCGGCCCGGCGCAGCTCTAAAGCCTCTTCCAGGCGGGCTACACCACACCAGGCAGCTCCTGCCCGCAGGGCCGCCTGAGCCACAGGCACAGCCCCGTGGCCGTAGGCATTTGCCTTTACCACTGCCATCAACTGCACACCGCTCAACTGGATCAGGCGGCGGATATTGTTCTCAATGGCGCTTAAATCTACTTCCACCCAGGTCGAGTAGTCTGTAGAATTTGGCATGGGTTACAGGTCCTATTCGCTCGCAAACTGGTTTTGGTCGGAGAGCAGTTTATTCAGCAGCAGCCGATTTCCGCCTGGAACGCAGCGACCAACGCCAGCCGCCTTCACCGGCCACGCGGATGTCGCGCCGCTCGAAACGCCACCAGGCCAGAAAGATCATCAGTGCTGCCGCGCCGGTCAAGACACCCAGCCAACCCCAATTCATTTCATTCAAGGCGTAGCCGCCCTGGTAGTAATGAAAGGGGGAATAGGTTTCCAGGGTTTCCAGGTTTTCATCGATGGAGGCCATACCGCTCAAGAAGAATGAGCCGAACAAGATCAGGCTGGTAACCATCGTGGCTGCCCGCTGGGAAGGCAAGAGCAGGCTCAAGAGCAACGCCAATGCTCCGAAAAAGGTCAGCAACCCTGCCAGAGAGAGCAACGGCAGAGCCATTTCTCCAACAGAGATTTCCTCTAACAGGGTACCCTGGACGGCGATAATGAAAGCCAGCCAGATGGTAAACAGAATACCAAGGACTGCCGTGATCAACGCACCTACCCGCCCGGCAAACAACCTGCTGCGGCTGATCGGATGTGAAAGAATCAAGTCCAGCGTGCCTTTTTCTTCATCCCCCGCCAGCAGACCGCCGGCCATAGATGCAATGAAGATGCCCAGAATCAACGGCATATATGAGAAAAATTCAATATGCATATAACCAGCCGGAGTGAACATTAGGCTCATATCCCCAAAAAATACCAGCAATTCCTGGGGATATTGCGCCATCAGTTGTGTTAACGCTTCCCCTTGCTCTGCCAGCGTGTCAAAAAAGCGGAGCATATACCCGCCAAACAAAGCCAGACCGATCCCCCAACCCAGGATGGCTCCGCGCAATCGACCCAGCGTGTAGAGATAAATTGTCGCCATGTTATCCTCCTTGTGGTAGCCCTGCATCTTTTCGTTGAGAACTCGGGAATTGGATGTTTTATGCGGCTGCGCCGCATAAAACACCCAATTCCCGGACCAACCACGGTCAAGTGGAGAGCCACTATTTTTATCTAGGGAGCGTCTTTTTCATAATACACCAGGAAGATTTCTTCCAGGGATGGGTGCTCCGTGTCCATCGTCAGCACCGGGAACCCCGCCAGCGCTTTGATCAAGCCGTCCATCTCACCCTCCACCTGCAGCAGAAGGTCTTGATCGCTGTCTTTCGATAGAACCTGAACGCCTGTCAGGTCTTCCAGGAGAGCTGTGTCCACAGGTTCTTTGAAGCGGATGCGTAGACGTCGCAGCGAGCGGTTGATCAGAGCGCTGGTTTCTGCGACATCACTCATCACGCCTTGGCGGATGATGCCAACCCGATCGGAGATGGCTTCTACTTCACTGAGGATATGCGAGGAAAAAAAGACCGTAGCGCCGTTTTGGCGCGCTTCTCTCACCAAAAGCAGCACCTCCTGCTGCATCAGCGGGTCCAGGCCAAAAGTCGGCTCATCCAGCAGCAACAACTGCGGGCGATGCATCAACGCCTGGATCAAGCCCACCTTTTGTTTGTTGCCTTTGGACAGGTTTTTGACCGGAATGTCAAGATCGAGGTTCAGCCGCTGAGCTAAATGGAGCACAAAATCCCAATCCGCCTTCCCACCGCGCAGTTTGTTCAAAAAACGCAGCACCCCTGCTACATTAAGATTATCTTCAATATGCAGCTCGCCCGGCAGGTACCCAACTTGACTGCGCACTGCCACCGGATCAACCTGAGGGTCCAATCCCAGCACCCGCAGGCTGCCGCCATTCGGGCGGATCAGATCCAACAGGCAACGAATGGTAGTGGTTTTGCCCGCCCCATTCGGCCCCAGGAAGCCAAAGATCTCCCCCACCCGCACCTGCAGATCGACCCCCTTCAAGGCCTGTACATCGCCGTACGATTTGCGCAGAGCCTGGGTTTCGATTGCAAATTCACCTGCCATATCAACCTCCTCTGGTCTCTGGTCGGCAACAAGACAGCGGATGGTCGATGGGCAAAGTCCACCCGGC
>JAWOHN010000053.1:0-8854 GCA_046485135.1 Anaerolineales bacterium
GCAAACCAGGTGATCGCCAATTCGATATCCGCTGTTCAGGCAGCCGGAATCACTTTGGAGTGGGAGACACTGGAAAACAAGGTGCATGCTAACAGGGTGCACTGCGCAACCGGCAACCTGGAGTGCCTGGTCGTGCAGGATTTGGGTACAGACAACCATATCAAGGGTAACCGCTGATTAAGCCGGCACGCCAACCTATGCGGATGGCTCTCTACGCTATGATGTAGCGCCACCACATATACTAAGGATTGGTCTCTGCGGAAGGCAAATACCGCCATGTTGGACAAACTGTTAGTTTGTCTCTTCCGGTCGAGCTAACAGCTCAACCAACGATTGAAAATTAAAAGAGGCTGCCTGATTTAACTTTTCAGACAGCCTCCTAACTCATTGGATTCGATCCTTCTTGTCTTGGTTCTCAAGATGGGGGATCGAATAATAATCTAATTGTAAATTCCTGGGAGATTCCACGAATCCCAGGTCTTTTTCACACTTTCTTTGATCGATTCCCAAGCATCGTCGCTCGTCTCAGACAGCTGCTTCAGCTTATCCTCGCCTTCCGCGATTTTACCTTCCAGTTCTTTGATCTGCTGTTTGATCTTCTCTTGCATGTCAGCACTGTTGCCGGCCAGCATATCCTTAAATTTGCTCAGCTCGGCTTTCCATTTATCGACTTGAGCCTGGATTTGTTTTTGATATCGCTCTTTTTCGTTAACCATATTTGCCTCCTTCCCACTTATATTCAGGACTGTTACCAATCGAGCGGCATACCCAGATGGCCTTTGGTTGTCATCAGCCAGGCCATATGCGCGCCGCGTATAATATTCGGAGAGGGTTCTCGGTCCGGGTCGTGATGCAAAGCCAACCACCTGATAGACTACCAGCGGTAGTGTATTGTAGACCCATCCCCCTATCTCTTTATATTATACCATAACTACCAATATTTAGCAATATTTATTGTATTCTTTAAGGAATTGTATATCCGCATAACATCCCCCACAGATGAAACCGGCCGGCCCTCTACACCCCCAGCGGCCAAACCATCAAGATCAGCGGGATAGAGACCACCACCACGATGACCTCCAGCGGCAGCCCCATGCGCCAGTAGTCGCCAAACTTGTAGCCGCCCGGCCCCATCACCAGCGTGTTGGATTGGTGTCCGATAGGAGTCAAAAAGGCGCAGGAGGCCCCGATCGCCACCGCCATCAAGAAGGGGTCCACGTTGGCGTTCAAACCCGTCGCCACGCTGATCCCAATCGGCGCCATCAGCACCACCGCAGCCGCGTTATTGACCACGTCCGACAGGAACATCGTTCCAATCAACACCACTGCCAGGGTCGCTACCGGCGGCATCTGGCTGGAGAGTTGCAACAACCCATTGGCGATCAACTGAGCCCCGCCGGTCGTCTCCAGCGCCTCTCCCACCGGGATCATCGCCCCCAACAGGATGATGATCGGCCAATCCACGCTCTCGTAGGCCTCCCGCAGCGAGAGCAGCTTTGCCGCCAGCATGATCACCAACGCCGTCACAAAGGCCACCTGCACCGGGATCAACCCGACCGCGGCCACCCCCAGCGCGGCCGCAAAGATGCCCACCGATAGGGCAATTCGCCGTGGTTGTCCAAGCCTCAGACCCCGCCCGGCCAGCGGCAAGGTGCCCAGATTGGCCATGATCTCTTTCAGATTCGACTGCGGGCCTTGCAACAGCAACACATCGCCCATCTGGAAGGTGATCCGGTCCAGGCGCGAGCGCAGGCGCGCCCCCTGGCGTGAGATGGCCAGCAGGTTCACCCCAAAGCTGCTGCGCAGGTTCAGGCTGAAAGCGCTCCCCCCGATCATCATCGAGTTCGGCATCACCACCGCCTCAGCCAGGGCGATCTCATCCGATTCCAAATCGGCCAGCGCCAGTTGCTCGCTGCCCACCAGCTCCAGCCCGGTGCTGTTGATCAAGCCCTCCAGATTATCGGAGTCGATCCGCAGGGTCAGGATATCTCCCACCTGCAGCTTCGTCTGGGCTCCCGGAGCCATGCGCCGTTCCTTGCCCCGCACCAGTCCAATCAGAATGGCCTGCGCCTCAGAGAGCTCTTTGAACTCGCTCAGGCGCTTGCCGGCCTGTTTGCACTCCTCCGGGATGCGCACCTCGGTGATGTATTTCTCGATATCGAACATCCCATCCGAAGTGGATTCGCTGCTGCGGTCGGGGATCAACCGCCAACCCACCAGCGCCACGAACAACAGCCCGGCTACGGCCACCCCCAACCCCACCGGCGTGAAATCAAACATGCGGAACGGCGCCGTGTTGGCTTGCTCCCGAAACGTGGCCACAATGATATTGGGCGGCGTGCCGATCAATGTGGTCATGCCCCCCAACAGGGAAGCAAACGCAATCGGCATCAAAAAGATGGAGGGCGACAGGTTTTTCTTGCGTGAGAGCTGGATGGTGACCGGCAGCAGCAAGGCCAGCGCGCCGACGTTGTTCATAAAGGCCGACAAAACCATCACCAAACTGGTCAGGGCTGCCAGCTGCACGGTGATGCCGCCTTTCAAACGCCCCAATTGCTGGCCGATCAGATCCACCACGCCCGAGTTTTGCAGGCCGCGGCTGACCACCAGCACGGCCGCCACCGTGATCACCGCCGGGTTGCTGAAGCCAGAGAAGGTGCGCTCCGGCGGGATTAATCCGGTCAATGTCAAGATCAGCAGCGCCATCAACGCCACCATATCGTAGCGCCAACGTCCGGTGATGAACAAGACCAGGGTCAGGAGCAGCGTGCCAAAGATGATCCAGTGATCGATGAGCATGGTTATTCTCCGCCTCTGTTCCAGAATTGGGTGGCTTGATGGACGCCATTTGCTATTTTATCAAATTATCCCCTCAAAGCAATTAGTGAATACAAGAGATCGTGGAGCAGCTCACCGTTCCACAACCCGGGCGCGCCGCTGGCTCAAACGCAGCACAAGATATAACAATACACTGACCAAGACCGTTAATCCCAGCACATATCGGTTTGCCAATGCCAGGTTATTGGCCTGCACCGCGTCGTAGATCGCCATGGAGAGGGTCTGCGTGCGCCCCGGGATATTGCCGGCTACCATCAGGGTCGCGCCAAACTCTCCCAGGGCGCGCAGGTAACCCAGGATCGCTCCCGCCAGGATGCCCCGCCAGGCCACCGGCAGGCTGATCCACCAGAACATGCGCCACTCTGTGCAGCCGTCCACGAAGGCGGCTTCTTCCAGCTCGCGATCCACTTCCGCCAGGCTGGCGCGGATGGACTGCACCGCCAGCGGCAGCGCCGCCACCGCCCCCGCCACCACTGCCCCAGGCAGGGCAAACACAAAGCGTACCCCCAGGCTGCTCTCCAGCCACGCCCCCACCCCGCGTTGGCCTAACCCGCTCAGTAAATAATACCCCAAAACCGTGGGCGGCAGCACCAGCGGCAGCATCACCAGCGCTTCCAGCAGGCTCTTGCCCCTGAATTCACGTTTGGCCAGCAGCCAACCCAGGAAGAGAGCCGCCGCCAAAGCCAGAGAGCCGGCCCAAAACGTCACCCATAATGAGATAGAGAGCGGGGAGCTTAGCACCGGTCAGGACCCACCCGGTCTCAAGGTTGTTCGAACAGGGAAGCGTCCGGGCCGGCCTGGACCACCGGCTCGCCCGGCAGCACGAACCCGTACTGGCGCATGATCGGGCGTCCAACCGTTCCGTTGATATAGGCCGCGAACTGCGCCGCCAGCTCCGGCTCCTTCGCCGAGGTCAGCACCGCTAGCGACTGGTCTAGCGGCGCATGCAAGCCCTCGTCGATCAAAGTCCAGGTGATCTCCGGAACATTGGCTACCGACAGGGCAATGATGCCCGCCTGAGCGTCGCCGCTCTGCACATATTGTAGCGCCTGGCGCACATTTTCCCCCAATACCAGTTTGTCCTGCACTTGTTCCCACAACCCACTCGTTTGCAAGGCCTGCATGGCTGCCACGCCATAGGGAGCATGCTGTGGGTTGGCAATGGCGATATGGCGGATGTCCGCCTCCAGCAGGTCCTCCAATTTATCGAGCGCCAGGCCCGTTTGCCGGTTAACCGCCAACACGATCCGCCCGCGCGCATACAGCTTTATGCTATCCGGGAGTACCAGATCCTGCCCGAGCAACCGGTCAACGTATTCCTGATTAGCGGCCGCGATCAAGTCGTAAGGCGCGCCGTGCTCAATCTGTTGGGTTAGCAAGCCGGTAGACCCAAACACCAACCGCACCTGCTGCCCGGTTTCATGCTCGTAAATCTCGGCGATATCCTGAAAGGCGAACTGTAAGTCGGCCGCCGCGGCAATGATGATCTCGCCTTGTGACGCCTGCTCTGTCGCTGTAGGCGACTCCGTTAGCAAGCCCCCCCCCGCGCAGCTTGTCAGGCCCAGGGACATCACCAAAGCCAAACAACGCCACCAAAAAGATAAGGTATTATTTCGTAAAACGTTCGGCATGATTTCCCATCTTTAAGCCAAATTCTGCCCCTGCCCCCTCTAGCCAATCCAACACGGCCTGCAACTGGCGCAAGCGCAGGTCCAGGCCCAGGCGATTGAAGGTTTGCTCCTGTGGAACTTGATCCCGTACAGTCTCCAGCCGCCGCAACCCCGCGCGCGTCTCATCAATCTGCGCCTGGATCAATTGGGCCGGCTTCTCACCTCCCAAGAGCGGTGCAAAGTATAGCCTGGTGATAAACTCCACCCGGATCGCGCGCACGCTGCTGCCGGTGGGCTTGTTTAACCATTCTTCCCAGCGTTGCCTGCCGCGCCGCGTCAGGTGGTAATGCTGGCGTGGGGGCAGCTTCTCCTGCGGCAACAGCGTCCCGCGGATATCTCCCTGCCCTTCCAGCCGTTTGAGGATATTGTAGGTCTGGCTCAGGCTGACATGCCAAACCTGGCCCAGCTCATTCATTAATCGCTGGTGCAGCTCGTATCCGTGCGCCGGCGCCAGCGCCAGAAAGCCCAGCAGGGCGTATTCAGGGGATAAAGCAGAAGTATAGGAGCGGGTCATAGGGATATACTCACTGAATGAGTATATCCGGATTTAGCGAATTGTCAATCACCTTTGCGTGACATAACCTTTGCGTGCTTCCCGTCGAAATCTACTCATCGCGTTTTGTTTTGTCCAGGGGTATAATATTATGAAACAACCCTGACTCAATAAGATAAAAAGTTAAGGAGGGGTCATGACACCCATTGTTGGATTTGTCCTGGGCTTGCTCACCGGTTGGCTCGTTGAATGGGTCATCGATTGGCTGTATTGGCGGCGGCGCTACCGTGAGTTGCAGGCCTCTGCCGTCGATTGCCAGTTCAAATTAAGCGCATTAGAAACCGAGCTGTCCGTCTCCAGAAATATTTACCAGCCCCTGCAAGAACAGGTCAGCCAGCTTGAACTGGAGAAGGCCCAGCTCGAAATTCAACTGGCCCAAACCCAGCAGGAGTTAGAGACCTTACGCAACCAGCCAACTCCTCCCCCGCCAGCTTGGGAAGCCGCCCAAACCAAACCCACTCCTGAAGAACCGGTAGTCCCCGACAACCTGCAAAAGATCAACGGCGTCGGTTTAGTGATTTCCAAAAGGCTGTACAACAACGGCATCTACACCTATGAGCAATTAGCCGCCCAAACACCCCAATTCCTGCGTGAGATTTTAGGCGATCTGGTCCAGCGTTTAGCCGATGAAGAGTCCATCATCGAACAGGCGCGCCAGTTGGCCCTGCAAAAGCATGACAAAGGCGCAGGTGAGCAATGAACCAGGCGCTGGATACCCGTGGCTATGATCTCTTCAAAGCGATCGTCGCGCTGATCCTGCTCATTTTGCTGATCTGGTTGCTTCTCAGCGGTGCACCTGCACCTGCAACGCCACTGGCTGAACCCCCTCTTGCCACCAACACGCCAACCACCGCCTCGCCGGCAGAAACCACCCCGGCCTCCCAACTGGTGCAACCCAGCCCTATGCCAACCCTTGCGCCTACTGAGACAACCCTGCCAACCTCAACGCCTACCGAGGCGCCTACTCCCACCGAGACTTCCGCCCCGTCAGTAGCCGAATCCAGCGCAACCCCACAGGCAACGCCTGAGACAACCACCGCCCCGGCAGCGACGGAAACCCCTTCAGCAACGCCAATTCAAATTTCATCCGACTGCCCTCTGGCCTTACCCACCCGCCTCGAAATCGGCGATACCGCCCGGGTGACCTCCAACCTCAATATGCGTGAGGCTCCCGCCATCACCAGCAGGCTGATCCGCTCCAACATCACTGGCACGCAGCTCACCATCGTTGGCGGACCCGTCTGTGAACCCTACCAGGACGGCGCTTACCTGTGGTGGCAGCTGCAGCGCCCGGATGGGGAAAGCGGCTGGTCTGCGGAAGGCGCATTGACCGAACAATTCTACTTCCTGGAACCGGTAGAGTAGCGTTGCATCTGATAGTCCAGTCCCCACCCCTAGCCCATGGCCCGATGGCCTAGAGTTTCAAAGTATCAGGAGGCTAACATGCCCTATTGGCAGCTTTATTACCATATCGTCTGGGCAACCAAAAATCGCCTGCCTCTACTGATTCCAGAAGCTGAACCGTTGATATTTTCCTTCATCCAAAATAAGGCGCTGGATTTAGAGGCAACCGTATATGCCTTAAATGGTTCCTTAGATCATGTGCACCTTGTTGTGTGAATTCCACCCAAGATTGCTGTTTCTAAGTTTATCGGCCAGGTTAAAGCGGTTTCATCTGTGCGTTATAACCAACTCAATCCCAGTGAAGCGCCATTTTATTGGCAAAATGAATATTCTGTTTTTTCGTTCGACCGCAAGCGATTAACGAATTTGATCGCCTATGTTGAACAGCAGAAAGATCACCATTTGAATGCTTCGACCATTCCGATTCTGGAAATCGACAATCTCTCACAAATCCATGCTGTAAGGGATGAAGTTACCATCTATGGCAATGATGTCGATCAACATTGGTACGAAGAGATGAGGGCCATGCCAATTACATCGGCATTTCCAACTCCGCCCGCAGATAAATCTGCGGGCCACCCAGCCACGCCGGATCAATCCGGCTATCCTATTTAGCCCGCTTTAGCGGGCGCCAACCTCTAGCCCGGTGATTTATCGCCGGGCGAAGAGAACGCGAGTCACCTTCACGTACCTGCATAAGAAGCAAAAAAATACATCTTTTGCGCCATTATGGTATAATCGTATTACATTATTCTTTCGATAAGGAGTTGTAAGAAATGGAAGCGACCACGATTTCGTCGAAATTCCAGGTCGTCATACCGCAAAAAATCCGCCAGCGTTACCAGCTCAAACCGGGCTATAAGGTGGTCTTCATTCCCTTTGAGAACACCCTGCGGGTCGTCTTTGCCCCGCCTGTGGAGCAGGCGCGCGGCCTGTTCCCCGGCATTGACACCGCTATTGAGCGAGAGGAAGAAGATCGCGTATGAACGTGGTCGATTCAAGCGGCTGGTTAGAATATTTTGCCGGCGGGAGCAACGCAGATTTCTTTGCTCCCGCCATAGAAGATGAACCGCACCTGGTTGTCCCCACCATCTGTATATTCGAGGTCTTCAAACGGCTTAGCCAACAGCGCGGCAAAGAGCAGGCGCTGCAAGCCATGGGATTTTTATATCGCGGCCAACTGGTTGAATTGAATGATGAGATTGCTTTACAAGCGGCGCTCTTATCGCTCGACCACAAATTGCCCCTGGCGGATAGCATCATCCTGGCCACCACCCGCCATGAAAAAGCAACCCTGTGGACCCAGGATATGCACTTCAAAAACATCCCCGGCGTGGAATATATCGAGAAGACCTCCTAAATCCAAACAGCCCATCCGCCCGCAGATCAATCTGCGGGCTACGCAGCCACGCCGGATCAATCCGGCTATCCTATTTAGCCCGCTTTAGCGGGCGCCAACCCCTAGCCCGGTGATTTATCGCCGGGCGAAGAGAACGCCAGTCATCCTTACGCACGACATTTTCTACTGAAGAAAAGAGCGTTTCCTCCCTAAACAACAGCTATAGCACAAAGCGTCGACCGGGCTCTCGATGAGCTATTGCTGAAAAGCAGCCTCAAACCGGAGCAAATCAGCGCCGTCCTGCGCACCGGCGGTTCATCGGCCATCCCGGCCTTCATCCATCTGTTGGGCGAGCGCTTTGGGCGCGAGCGCCTCAAAGAGCTAAACCTGTTCACCACCATCGTCGGCGGCCTGGCAGAGAAAGGGCATGAGCTGAATCACGCCTGATAAAATTGCTCTCCGCCTGTGACCCACAAACGGGATGTTAGGCAAGCACTTGCCAAACACCCCGTTTTCTCATCTTGATCAATAACCTTGTGTAAATCGGACCTATTTTTTGATCTTCGCTGACTGCAAAGCCGGTGTAACGTTCACCAACATCAATAACGTGATTAAGACGGCTGATGCAAGACACCAGGCGCACACGGCCCTGATCACAAAGGGCTCCAGGTAGGTCAGGTACAGCGAGAACAGGGTCCCAAAGAAAGCCATCCCAAAGATTGCCAGCGATGCGTACATCGCCAACCGGTCAGAGCGCAGGCGTTTCCACATCCAGGCGGCCAGGATTAAGATATAGCCAACTACACCTAACACACCAATATGCAATACACCAAACAGCCGCGCATACGGGCTGGATTGCACCGTATTGCAGTCGCCCACCGGCCCGCAGATGGCTGAGACAGCCTGCGTTTCCACGTAAGCCAGGTACCCCGCCACGCCCAGCCCAAGCAGAGCCAATACCGGCGTCAGATATTCCCCCCAACCCGAGCTGCGCTTTGACTGTGTCCTGCGGCTTTTCTGATGCCTGCCGCGCATAAAACGCCCGCCAGC